>JBBDNW010000151.1:0-17719 GCA_040877375.1 Pirellulales bacterium
GTGAGTTTCTTGGCGATCTCGTTGGCGGGGTTTGTGCTGCGCGGCTTCTCGGGATTCAGCACCGGCAGCGGGATGTTTCCAGCACCGGCAATCATCGGGCACCTCCATTCACGGCGTAGGCCCCGTTGCCGTTCGTGTGGCCGTTCGTGTCTGGGCTGCTTTCGCCGTCGCTCTTCAGTTCGTCGATGAGGTTGCTGGCCTGCCGAATCCCGAGTTCGTCTGCCGTGGTCAGGCCAAACTTCTCCCGCAGCACGCTCACCAAGTCAATCTTCCGGCGAGCACAGATGGCCCTGATGGCTTTGACCTGCGAAGCGGTGGCAGGACGAGGACTGGGCTGGTTTGTGAACTGGGTGGCCGGGATGCGGTTCACGCTCGCTCCTGTGGTGGCCGGGCTGGTGCGGACCTCGATGATCTCCTGAGGCTGGGAGGCTTCCGGGCCGTCGCTGGTCAGCCGGGCGATTTGGTCCTCGACAGCCTGCTCGCACGACTGGTAGGCCCTCTGGACGACGATCTGAAAGCCCTCGTGGTCTTGGAGCAGGCTGGAG
Organism: Pirellulales bacterium; assembly: GCA_040877375.1. Classification (GTDB taxonomy): domain Bacteria; phylum Planctomycetota; class Planctomycetia; order Pirellulales; family UBA1268; genus QWPN01. Next base: position 546 of record JBBDNW010000151.1, read on the forward strand.
TCGAGTTCGGCCTCGATGGTGCAGGAGGCCGAGGCGCTGGAATAGCCGGGCAGGCCGACCTTCTTCGAGACGCCCGCGTGGAGTTTCAACATGGGATGGGTCCTTTTGGGTGTTTGGTTGCTGGGTGTTTATTTGTTGGGAAAGAGTGACGGGCGTGGGTGCAGGGAGGATTGGGCACCTCCACCACACTCCACGCCCGTCACTCGCTGGGGTCGATGGAAACTAGGCGTCGAGCAACAGGTCACGCCGCTCGGGCCGCCTGTTTCTTCACGCTCGCGGCAGTCTTGGCCTTGGCCCTCCGCACGTAGAACGGCGTGCGGAAGCCACCGTCGCCGAGTACAGCGTCCCAGTCGACCGCTCCCATCTCCGGGAGATCGACCAGCAGCACGTCGAGCAGGCACTCCGGCTCCGGGCCAGAATCCTTGGGGCCGGTCAGCGTGAAGCCGCGGCGCCGAATCTCGTGGGAATCCTCGCCGGTGACATGGGCCACGGCGTCGATCAGGTCACGGTCACTCATGACAAAAGCATCTCCATGGAAAGGGGAAACGGGACAGGGAAACACAGGGACACCGGCCGCCAACGCAGCGAGCCGGAAGGTTGGAAACACACCCGGCAGCCAGAGGGGCAGGCGGGAAGAAAGAAAAGCCGCCCGCGGGACAGACAGCGGGTGCTCGTCAATACGGAAGCGGTCAGCAGCGCATGAGGTTGTGTAGACTCTGACCAGCGACGTCGGGATACGTAGCCGAGTGGATAAGCCCCAAATGGCCGATTACCAGTTCACGGGCTACTTCTTGAACGAGGTCCTGCGAAAGCGGCCCTACATCAAGGTGGAGTGGTGCATCTTCGTCGTCGAAAATGCGGTCCGTTCCGAGCCGCAGGAGACCAATCGGTGGCGGTTTTGGGCGGCGATTCCCGAGTTGGATGGCCGGTACCTGCGGGTGGTGACACTGGAGGATAAACTTACGATTCACAACGCCTTTCCCGACCGAGGGTTCCAGCAGTGAAACTCAACTACCACGCCGATACGGACTCGCTGTACATCGAACTTTGCGACCGCCCGAGCGTCGATAGCAGGGAAATCTCAGAAGGCGTTGTGCTGGATTACGATGCCGAGGGAAGGCTCGTGGGCATCGACGTGGACAACGCGGGCAACAAGGTCGAGTTGCAGAAAATCCTCCTTAGCAAGTTGCCGGGCAAGGTCGAGACGGAAGCGGCCTGAACGCCGACCGAAGCAGCACCTTCCTCTCCGCCCCCAATGCCTCCGACCGGCTGCTATAAGGCCCCAGCACCGGCCCACCCGACGGCGCCATATCAGCCCACCAGTAGCCCTCGGCATCCGGCTCGACGTGGCTCGCTCGGGTGATCTGCAGTTTTCCGATCTCACGCAGGTCCAACTCTTCGCCATACACACATCGAACATCACCCTCAGCATCTACGACAAACTCCATGTCGCTGGTCATGCTGCACCTCCGGAACTACGCCTGAGAATGTTCCTGCGGGGCCTATCGACGAGCAGTTCACCGACACTTGTAAACGCCGTCTAAAAGTGCAGCGCGGGGCGGGGTAGGCCGGCCGGTCGAAAAATGCAGCGCACAACTGTGCAGCGGTGTCGGTCAGGAGAATCGCGGCGGAGCCGCGATATCCCCCTACCGAGAGCGAGGCACGAGGAGTGTATGCAGCAATGGAGATGTGGACTGAGGTTCGCCTCGGTGTTCGACCGCCTCGAGCGGGAAATCAATCCGCGGCGATTGTGGGACCTGGATGAAAAGCGGTTGTCTGCCTTCGTCTCCAAGCTCCGCGCGGGCGAGGGCGAGGAGGGCAAGGGCAAGCTGGCGGAGTCGACGATCGCCGGCCATCTCGCGCACCTCAAGGCGGCGCTCAACTGGGCGAAGCTGCAGAAGCTCATCGCCCACCTGCCCGGGTTCCCGCGAATCAAGCGGGCGAAGATGTCGAAGGGTGCCAAGGTCATGCGCGGCCGCCCGATCACGACCGAGGAGTTCGAGCGCATGCTGGGCAAGGTGGAGGACGTCGTCGGCCAGGCGGCGGCCGACCGCTGGACGTTTTTCCTGCGGGGTCTCTGGGCCAGCGGTCCGCGGCTCACCGAATCACTCGAACTTTATTGGGACCAGGAGGACAAACTGCACCCCGTTTTGACTGGCAAGTTCCCGATGCTGCGGATCCCCGCCGACCTCGAGAAGGGCAACAAGGAGCGGCTGCCACCGATGGCGCCCGAGTTCGCTGAGTTGCTCACGAGCGTGCCGGAAGCCGGCCGCACCGGGCCGGTATTCAAGCTCGAACGCGCCGACGGCAAGCCGGGCAGGCCGGCCACGGACCGCGTGTCCAAGATCGTCAGTAGCATCGGCGAGAAGGCGAAGGTGCGGGTGGACGTGAAAAAAACCGCGTCGGCCCACGACCTGCGGCGGGCCTTCGGCGAGCGCTGGGCCGCCAGGTTGATGCCCGCCCAGTTGATGGAACTGATGCGGCACGAGTCGATCGACACGACCCTCTCCTACTATGTGGGCCGTAACGCCGAGAGGACGGCCGCCATCCTCTGGCACGAGCACGAGAAAGCCACAGAGCCGGAGCGGGAAACAGATGCCAAAAAGCCGCGGACCACAAAGGGCAAGGCGGGCACGTGAGGGGGGCAAAAAAACCGCTGCGCCTAACAGTGCGCCTAACAGTCGACCCCTACGGGGGGTAAGCGCGAGGGGCCGCCCGATCGCAAACCCCTTGTTTTCAAGAGTACCGGAGGTGGGACTTGAACCCACACGCCCTTGCGGGCAACGGATTTTGAGTCCGCCGCGTCTGCCATTCCGCCACTCCGGCTCGTGAGGGCGTCACTACCGCGAGACTACGGCTTCGGGCCAGTGTTTTCCAGCGGTCGCAACCCTGCCTGCCATTTCCCGCACCCAGCCCGGCGATGCTACCGTAACGGTCATGCTCACCATCGTTTTTGAGGATGACGCTGCAGACACGCTCGGCGTGCTCGCCGCTGCCCGGCCCATCTGCGACCTCACGATCGGCACCCTCTCGCTCGTCGAGGCACTCAGCCGCTTCGGCACCGTGCGGCGGGCACTGCGGCCCCACCTCGCCAGCTACCTCGCCGCCCTCGACGGCCGGCGGATCGCCGTCTGGGGCGGGCACACCGACACCGGCACCGTGCCGCCGCCCGCCTCACGGCACGGCGAGGTCGTGCTCGCCGTCAACGCCCGCGTCGTGCCCGACCGCGACAACCTCGCCACGCTCCGCTCGCTCGTCGATGCGGGCCGCCGCTGCGTCGTGCGAAGTGGGGTTAGAATCGCCGCAGCGGTCCTCCACCGTGACAGCGATCCGGTCGACCACGACCGCCTGCCCGCCGACGGCCCAGCCGCCTGCCAGATCCTCGACTCACTCCAACTACCGGAGGCAGACGCCGCGCTCCACATGCTCAACGAACCGCACGATGTCGTGTCGGCACACGAGCAGGCCCTCGCGGGTAGCCTCAGCATGCGGATCGACTCAGGCCACTTTCGCGAAGTGGTGCCCGGACTCTTCGCCGCGGAGACCTCCCGCATCGCCGACCAGGTCGTCGTGCGTCAGGGGCCGGTCGTGGTGGCCGACGGCGCCGAGATCGGCCCCTTCGTCTGCCTTGATGGGCCCCTCTGGATCGGCCCCGGAGCCCGCGTAAACCCGCACGCCTGGATTCGCGCACTCACGGCCATCGGCCGCGAGTGCCGCGTCGGCGGTGAGGTCGAGGCGACTGTGATGGAGCCCTTCTCCAACAAGCCGCACGATGGATTTCTTGGCCACAGCCACGTTGGCAGCTGGGTGAATCTCGCCGCCGGCACGATCACGAGCAATCTCAAGGCAACCTACGGCCCGGTGCGGCTGCATGGGCTTGGGCCCAACGGCAGCCGGCTGACGATCCACACGGGCCGGCAGTTCCTTGGGGCCATGATTGGTGATTTTGTGAAAAGCGGTATCAACTCCTCGATTCCGTGCGGCGCCCGGATCGGCATGGCCGCCACGGTCGGCGGCACCGTTCCGGAACAGGTCGTCGCCTTCGCCAACCAACTCATTGGCGGCGAGGCTGGCACACGGTCGACCCCGGCCCAGGTGGCTACGGTCCTCGAACGGATGATGGCCCGCCGCGGCCTGTCGCTGCTCGACGCCGACCGCGGCCTGCTCGAGGCCCTGGCCTGACGCCACGGGGAGGTGTTCGGCGGCCGGCGACCGGTGGCTAGAATGCCAACGGCATCCTCTCAATCGTTTCTTCGGCCCAGAGGCAGCGCTCCATCGTGTCGATCACGGACGACTATACAGCCGGACGGTTTGGCCTGTCCTTCGAACTCTTTCCTCCGAAGAGCGCTGAGTCGGAAGCCGTCATGTGGCGGACGGTCGACGAGCTCATGGCCTTTGAACCGGTGCTGATTACCTGTACCTACGGCGCGGGTGGTTCGACGCGCGGCACCACCCTCGACGTCCTCAGGGGCGTCAGGGAGCGGCACGACATCCCGGTCGCCAGCCACCTGACGTGCGTGGGCAGTTCCATCGACGAACTCCGCGACTATCTTCGCGAGGCACGACAAATCGGTGTGACAGCGATCGTCGCGCTGCGGGGCGATCCACCCAAGGGCGAGACGGCATTCACGCCCGTCGATGGCGGCCTGCGATACGCCTCGGAACTGATCTCACTGATTCGCGCTGAGTTTCCTGAGCTCGGCATCCTGGTGGCGGGCTATCCCGAGACGCATCAAGAGGCTGTGAGCCCCGATCACGATCTTGAGAACCTCAAGCGGAAGTGCGAAGCCGGCGGCGACGTGGTCGTGACGCAACTCTTTTATGACAACGCTGACTACTTTCGCTTCCGCGACCGCTGCGGTGCTCGGGGCATCACGACACCGATCGTGCCAGGCGTGATGCCGGTCACCAACTACGCGCAGGTCCGACGCATCGCCAGTCTGTGCAAGGCGCGGCTACCAGAGGCCTTCACCGGCCCCTTCGAGGCGGCCGGCGACGACGAAGTGGCGCAGTTCGAAGCGGGCGTGAACTATGCGGCCCGACAGGTGGAGGAGCTGATCGCCGGCGGTGTGCCCGGCATTCACTTCTACGTGCTCAACAAGTCGCCCGCCACCGTCCGCGTGCTCGACCACGTCGGACTCGAGCGGGCCGGCGGCTAACAGCGGTCACATTCGCCGCGGCGGCTGATCGTCGTCCATGGTGCGGATATAGCTTCGCAACCGCTCCAACTCGTCGCTCACATGCCGAAGTTTGAGCATGTTTTCGACCCGCTTCACGAGTTCCACACGGTTGACCGGCTTCGACAGGAAATCGTCGGTGCCCGCCTCGACCGCCCGTTCGATGTCGCCGAGTTCGCCCAGTGCCGTGACCATCAGGATCATGATCGGGCTCGTGGCGGGATCCGACTTCAGCCGCTGGCAGACTTCGAAGCCGGAAAGCTTCGGCATCATCACGTCGAGCAGGAGGACGTCGGGCTTAAACGCCGCTACCTTCTCGAGCGTGTCGGCACCGTCGACGGCGGCGGCCATCTCGCAGTCGAGGTCGGAGAGATAGACCTCGAGCAACTCGCGATTCGGCTCGTTGTCGTCGGCGATCAGCACGCGGGGCTTGCGGGCGTCGGCGGTGGCGGCCTTGGACTTAGGCATCGGGAACCGGTGAGGTGAAGGAAGAAGGGCGTGGTGCCGGGCGGCAGAAGAGGCGATCACGGGGTGTCGAACACGGACTGGCTTTTCACGATCGCCATGTCGTCGGGAAATGTGTGAAACGCCTGCACGATCAGACTGCGGGGCCGCGTCTCCACGTCGATCCAACTCAGGGCACCCAGAGCCACCCGGCCAGTCGACTCAAACCGATGAAGGAGGCCCCGCTTCGATCCGGCCTCGACGAGCTCCTGCTGGAAACCCCAAAACACCTCGGGCTGGACCGTTTCGAGTTGGAAGCAGGTCTGATAGCAGGCGCCGCCGCGGCATTCCATCCGGTCGCTCCGCTCGCCGGCGATGCGATGCGACAGGAGCCGCCGCTTCTGCGGGAGAGGCTGGGTCATGCTGGTGGCCACCTCGGTGAGCGTCAGCCCGTCCTTCCGCCATGTGACGAGATGGCCGGCAGTGGTGATCGCAATGGTCGCCGAATAGGTGCCCCGCTCGATCGAACGCTGGGCACGGATCTCGAAGAGTTCTGGATGAAGCACGCGGCCGTAGAGTTGGAAGACCAACTCGGCCACCTTGGGGCGAAGGGAAATCACGACGAAAGCTCTCCGGGCCAGTGATCCGCCACACGACACACCGTGCGGCTGCGACTCATCACCCGCCTCAACGCTTGGGATTATACGAATTCGCTGCCGCGACAACCACGCCGAATCGTGGCCGGCTTTTTTCTAGAGCAGTCCGACAAGGATGTCGTAGATCGCGTGCGTGCCCGCGGCGATGCCAAACCCCCGGGCCATGAAGAGCACCGCGAAGAACAGCCCGGCCAGGAAACGAAACGTGAAGCTGTAGATGGCGAACGTGTCGCCCAGCGGACCGACATAATGCGCGAGACTAAAGAGGAGGCTTGAGCCGACGAGTCCCCAGAAGGCGGCCGCGGCGGCTGAAAATCCGATCCGCTCGCAGGCCCACACGAGCGCCGGCAGGAGCAGGAGCCGAAACAGCACCTCTTCGTAGAGGCCCGCTCCGCAGAAGGATACCAGACGCAGGAAAACGCTCTCCCCGCCGCCCCCCGCGGCCAATGGCCAGAAGCGGTCTTGGAGCCTCGCCACGCCGATCAGAGCGGCGGCCCAGGCCACGCATTCGACGGCCATTCCCGCGAGTACAACGGGGCTAAAGCGCCACCTGTCGTGCTCAATGTGATGCCAGGCGAGCAGGCCCACCACCGTGAGCACCGGGAGGAGAAAATACGAGCCAAAACCAAGGGCATCGAGCGACTGCCGGAGCCACACGTCAGCCCCATTGCGCGGCGTTCCACGGCCAAGGAGCAGCACGCCTCCTTCGTAGGCCAGCACGAGCGGCAGCGCAAAGATGAGGCTTGTCAGCGGCGTCCGCGACAGGCTCCAGTAACTCTCGCCGTCGCCGAAAGCATCTGAGTCAGCGGCGGGATCATCGGGAAAAAAAGCCTGTGCGTCGTCACCCGGTGCGTCGTCGCGCTCGGACCGGGCACGGTCTTCGCGCGACGGCACGCCGTCGTCGGATTCGCCTCCTGCAGCCGGTGAAGTGCCAAAAAAACCCATCATGACGCGAATCCTGCCCTGCTTCTCGACGATCGACCCACTCAGCACACCATACTTCGCGCTGCGCCGACAATGCTTGCACTGCTGGCACAGAAAATATTTTTTTGTCGATCGTCGATTTTCGCGGCCCTGAGTGCCATGCGTGTGTCATCGTCTCGTGTGTCCTTGACAAGATGCGCATGCTCCACAGAATCAGCCCATCGCCATGCAAGCGGACGTGACTGACACGTTGACCACGTCAACCTCGTCAACCACGTTAACGAGGGCCGGCAAGGTCAATCACGAACAATGACGAACAATGACGAACTGGGGGGCGACGACTTGAGGGATCGACAGTCGACGGCCTTGGTCGTGGCCTGGATGTCCCCCCCGTTTTTATTGGTCGCATTTCCCCGGCGGAGCTGCTCTCGGGCCTCTTCCGCCGGGGTTTGCCTGCGGGAGGTTCCAGGGCGTTAGAATCCAGTGACTCGGATCGTTCACGGGAAACGCCATGGCACGATGCCTCATCGGATGCGGCTCGAACCTCGGTAAGCGGCGCGAGCAACTAGACCGGGCTCTGGAGTTGCTCCGCTTCATGCCCGGGGTGACGTTTCTCGCAGCGAGCCGCTATCGGGAGACGCGTCCCGTCGGTGGCCCAGCCGGCCAGTTGGCATTTCTCAATGGGGCATGCCTGATCGAGACCGAACTCTCGCCCCACGCCGTGCTCGAGATGCTCGCCGCTGTCGAGAACACGCTCCATCGCGAACGCCACAACCGCTGGGGCGAGCGGACGATCGACCTCGATTTGTTGCTCTACGGCGACCTCGTGCTGGAGACGACCGAACTCACCGTCCCGCATCCACGGATGGCGACGCGGAGATTCGTGCTGGAGCCCTCCGCGGAAATTGCTGCGGAGTTCGCCTACCCGCTTGCGGGCTGCACCGTCGGTGAGTTGCTCGACAACATTTCCGCCACACATCCCTTGATCGCCGTCGTGGGTGTGCCGGGCAGCGGCGCACCGGAGGTCGCAGCCGCGGTGGCCGACGCGGTGATGGGCCGCGTCATCCACGCCCCCGCACCACTCCCGCTTCCGGCGCGGGCCGAGGCTGGGCTGCCTGCTGGTGGCGCGGCGATGCGCTGGCGGAGGATGCTGGCGGCGTGGGCCGAGCCACTGGACCGGGCCAGCTGGGACGACGACCCGCATCCCGTCATCGCCGACTATTGGTTTGACGAGCTAGCCCTCGCGGCGGCGGATGACCTCGAAGCTGCCGACCTCGCGGGGTTTGAGGCCGACTTCATGAGCCAAGCCGACGGCATCGTTGCCCCGCAGGTCGCGATCATGCTCGTGGCCGATCAGGCCGCGCTCACCGAACGGATCGCATTTCGCAGCCGCCATTCCCATCTCCACACCAACGTGTTTGGCGATCTGGCTGTGCATATGGCTGACGTTTCTGACTGCGACCGCGCCGCCGCGCTGGTGATGTTTCAAGGCCGGCTCGCTCGCCGCCTGCGCTGCCTGGACGGCCGTGGCTCACGGTCTCCCAAGGCCGTGATCACGATCGACGCCAGCGACCTCGGCCGGGCGATTGCCGAGGCGACCGCCGCCGTCGAGGCGATGCTTTGATGGCGGGCACGACTGGGGAGCGGACCATGAAGGCCCGCGTGATCGCCGAGCCGGAAGCGATGCGGTCGGAAATCCTCACCGCCCGCGCCGCGGGACGGCGGATCGGGTTTGTGCCGACGATGGGGGCCCTGCATGCCGGGCACATGAGCCTCGTTGATCGGGCCGCTGTCGAATGCGACGACGTCGCCGTGTCGATCTTCGTAAACCCCACGCAGTTTGGTCCGCACGAAGACTACGCTGCTTACCCGCGGACGCTCGAGGCCGATGCGGCGGCGCTGCACGAACGACACGTCCGCTGGATCTTCGTGCCCGAGGCCGCGAGTATCTATCCACCAGACCGGGCCACGCGGATCATGGTCGATGGCCCCGCACGCCGCTTCGAGGGGGAGATTCGACCAGGGCACTTCTCTGGCGTGGCGACTGTCGTCTGCCGGCTGTTCCTCGCTGTCCCCGCCGACGTCGCCTACTTCGGGGCGAAGGATTGGCAGCAGACGCTCGTGGTGAAGCGGATGGTTCGCGATCTCGGCCTGCCGATCGAGGTCGCCGTCTGCCCTACCGTTCGCGAGCCCGATGGCTTGGCGATGAGCTCCCGCAACGCCTATCTCTCGCCCGCGGACCGCAGCCGGGCGACCGCGCTGGCCGAAAGCCTTGCACTCGCCGAGCGGATGTGGGTCGCCGGCGACGGGTCCACTGCGATCGAACGCGCGATGCGCGACCATCTCCACTCGCGGGGTGTCGCCGTTGACTACGCCGCGGTCGTCGACAGCGAGTCGCTGGAGCCGCTCGCCGGCGCCGCTGCCGCCGTGGCGCTGGTCGCGGGCCGTCTGGGCAGCACGCGGCTGATCGACAATCGCCAGTTGCCGCCCCGCCACGGCACCGGCTGACAGGAGCCCCGATGCAGTCGACGCTCTTCCACATCCCGGCGCACCTCGAAATCGGCGGCACAAGCCTGCCGCTCTTTGGCCTCGGTCTCCTGCTCATGGCGTGGGCCGTGCTCGGCGGCGCTGGATTGGTGTGGGCGGCGGCTCAGCACGGCATGCGGCAGGCTGCCACGGCGCTCGCCTTGCCACTGCTCGTCGTGGGGGCGCTGATCCTCTGGGTGATCCCCGCGCTCGACGACGGGGCGGGCATCCCCATCCGCGGCTATGGCGTGATGCTGCTCGTGGCGGCAGCGGCGGCCACGTGGCTGTCGATCGTCCGCGGGCGGGCAGTGGGCCTCGACTCCGACACGCTCCTGGCGCTCGGCACCGACATCTTCATCTGGGGACTTGTTGGGGCCCGGCTGTTCTACGTGCTGGAATACCGCGAGCAGTTTTTCCGTCCGGGGATGAGCCTCACGGAGTCGTTTGCTGCCGTCGTGAACATCGCCGCAGGGGGCCTCGTCGTCTTCGGGTCGCTCCCTACCGCGGCCATCGCCGCCTGGCGGTTTGCGTCTCGCCGCGGACTGTCGCTCGCAAAAATCGCCGACTGCATCGCGCCCGGACTCCTCCTTGGGCTCGCCATCGGCCGCCTCGGCTGCTTTCTCAACGGCTGCTGCTACGGCGGTCCCTGCGACCTCCCCTGGGCCGTGCAGTTTCCCGCGGGTTCGCCCCCGGCGGAGCATCATCCCGACCCGCTGGGGGGCAGCCTGCCGATCCATCCGGCGCAGCTCTACGCCGCATTCGACGCGGCACTCCTCGCCGTCCTGGCCGTCCTGTTCACGCCGCTGGCCCGCCGCGATGGTGAGGTCTTCGCGCTGGTGCTCACGCTCCATCCGATCTCGCGGATCCTGCTCGAGATGATCCGCGTTGACGAGGCACCGGCCCTCGGCACGCCGCTGTCGATCTCGCAACTGATCTCCCTCGGCCTGCTCAGCCTGGCCGCGGTGCTCTGGTGGTGGCTCGCACGACAGCCTATGCGACCGCGTGCTGCCGCTGGCCTTTGACGGCTGACCCGACAGCGGCGACATTAAGTTTGTGCTGGTCGCCGGGAACTTTCCGGACGCGACTGGCGTCTTATCAAATGGATTCGGCACGTGGTCAACGGCTCCGCCAACCCGCACACCGCATCGGATGACGCCGCCATCGACCACGACCTCGTGGTCCGGGCGATGGCAGGCGAAAGCGATGCGTTTGCGAGTCTCGTCGAGCGGCACCACACGCGGATTCTTGCCATGCTTGAAAGGCTCTCAGGCTGCGCCGAGCAGGCCAGTGACCTTGCGCAGGAGACGTTCGTGTCGGCCTACCGCCACCTCGCGTCGTTTCGCCGCGACAGCAGGTTCTCAACCTGGCTGCATGCCATCGCCTGTAACCAGGCGGCGACGGCAGCCCGGCGGCGACGGCCTGTGGCGTCGCTCGACGCGCCGGGAAGGGACGGCGGGGCGGCCTACGAACCGCCAGCCCCACTGCTGCATGTCGGCGCCCGCCTCGAGCAGGCAGAACTCCGCGCCCGCGTGCAGGCCGCCCTCGCGCGGCTCGACGAACGCTATCGGCAGGTGGTCGTGCTCTCCGACATGCAGGGCGAATCGTACGAGGAGATCGCCGCCACACTCGACATCCCGATCGGCACCGTCCGCAGCCGGCTCCACCGCGGCCGTACGCACCTTCGCTCCCTGCTCGCGACCGAATGAGGCGACCATCGTGAACCGTCCGACACCGAAACATCCAGCGTCCCCGCTCACGTTCGACGATCCACGGATCAGCGAATGGATCGACGGCCGTCTCGTGGTAAGCGACGCAGACTTCGTGGCCCGGGCCGTGGCGGCGTCTCCGGAGTTAACCCGATTCGTCGACGACCTGCGGTTGCTGAAGGCCGCCGTCGCAGGCGTCGAGGCCGCTCAGCCGCCCGCTGGGTTTGTGCGGACGGTGATGGAGGCGGTCGCCAGCGAGGAACCGGTCGAGGCGGGGGACGATTCGGCGGTCGAGGCGGAGTGGCAAAGGCTTGAGGCCGAGCGGATTGCCGAAGAAATCGAAGAGGCCCGCGATGATGTGGCCGACGCCACACGGCAGCAGCGTCGGCCACCTTGGACCTGGCTTGCGATGCTGGCATCACTCGCCGCCGGGGTGCTTGTGGCGGCGGGGCTCAACCTCCTCCCGCAACAGGGTGGCCGCGAGGTCGCCATGGCACCAGACGGCGGGCCCACAAGCGAGACGCAGGCGAAGTCGGAGCGTGACGACGTGCTCTGGCCCACTGGTTCCGAAAGAGCACCGAATCGTAAGGCGGCCCCTGCTGTTCCGATGGAGGCTGCGGGCAAGGCTCTGGCCCTTGCGGATGGGGCGGATGCGGCGGCGGTCGATGAGTTCGTGGTGATGGTCGATGGACCGCGGGGGCGGGCGACGCTGGCGAGGCTCCTTGCAAAGAGTGGCTTGGGCGGAGCGGCGGCGGCCCTCAAGGAGGACCGGCTTGAGGTGGCAGCGGCCGCCATATCGATCGAGGCCTTCAAGGCTGCCCTCGGCGAACTGGCGGAGGGCGGGGTGCGGCTGCCAGAGGCGGCCAAGTCGTTTCACGCGGCAAGGTCTGCCGGCGCCGTCGATACCAGCGAGATCGATACCAGCACGGTAGCCCGCGACCGACAGGCGAAGGCCGAACTTGAACTCAGCCGCCCCACCGACACCATCCGCCGCCTCGTCATCCGGATCGTCGCCGACGACGAACCGTTGTCAGCCGCCCCGGCAGCGGCCGCCTCTCCCACGCCGAGCGATCTCGAGGAATGACCGCTTCCGACCGGCCCACCGACGGTGCAACTCACGGCAGGGCGTACTCAGTTCCCGGGTGCGTGACGATCCGCTGTCGCGAACATGGTCCGCTAGTCGTCGAGATGCCCACCGAGGGGGGCCTGCGGCTGCGGGTGACCGACGCTGACGGCCACGAACTCCCGCTGCCCGACCACAAACGGGCCGTGGCACTCTGCCGCTGCGGCCAAACGGCGACCAAGCCTTTTTGCGACGGCTCACACAACACCGCCGTGCCACAGGATGGCCGCGACCGGACATAGGGAGCAGTGCCCCCAAGAAGCCCGGAGCGCGAGCGATGGGAATCCGGGTGATGACCGCGGGCGTGGTGGTAAACGGGTTGGCGTGGCCGGCGTCTTCCCCGCGCTCGCGCTTGGGGCTTCCTGACGGGAAGTACCGCGGATCGGGAGGCTTTGCGTCGGGTGCCCCCAAGAAGCCCGGAGCGCAAGCGATGGGTATGCGGGTGGTGGGGCTATTCCGACTGCGGAAAATGTGAGGTAGGCGCAACCCGTTCCCAGGAAATCACTTAGGTCATGCGAGGCCCCTCAAAAACGCCGCTGAACGGGCCGGAACGATATGGACTGTCTCGCCAAACACCTGTAGGGTTGAGCGGTTCGGCGTTTGGAAATCGTCCGACGGAACGCCCCGGAAGGCATGATGTCTCACCAGCGGTCAAACTTCTACCAGCGGCACAGCATCGGGATCATGGCCGTTCTGGTCTTCCTGATGCCCTTGGTGGTAGTCGGTGCCATCAAGGCCAAGAGCAACAACCGTAACGACGTCAAAGGCTGGCTACCGGCGGAATACCCGGAAACCCAGACCTATCGCTTTTTCCGCCAAAACTTCCAGGGTGAGGAGTTTGTCCTCGTCAGCTGGGAAGGCTGCACGATGGCCGACCCCCGGCTGGAGATGCTGGCCAAAAAACTGCTCCCGCCCCCGGAGGAAGCCTCTCGCATCGAGCGGCCGCTGTACTACAAAATCGCCCAGACCGGCCCTAGGGCCGTCGAGCGGATGGGCCAGGATCCACTCAATCTGGGTCGCGAGGAGGCGATCGCCCGCCTGACTGGGGCCCTGATCGGTCCGCCACCGCCGGGAGTGGAGGCCGGGGCGGCCGGGGACGACCTCGACCAGCGGAAGACCTGCCTCGTGCTCACCCTGGCCGACGCCGCCCGGGCGAATCTCCACGGCGCAATCGATGAGATTCGGAAGGTCGCCGTCGCCGAATGCGGGATTCCGGACGCGAGCCTGCACATGGGCGGCCCGCCGGTTGACAACGTCTCGATCGACAAGGCCGGCCAGACGAGCGTCACGATCCTCTTCGGCCTGTCGCTCGTCGTCGGCGGCATCGTCAGTTGGTGGAGCCTCAAGAGCAAGACACTCGTGGCAATGGTGATTGCCTCGGGTGTCTACAGCATGTTCGCGAGCCTAGCCGTCGTCTGGTATTCAGGCTTTCCGGTCGACGCCATCCTGCTCACCATGCCGTCGCTGGTCTACGTCGCGACCACCTCGGGCGCGATCCATCTGGCCAACTACTACCGCGACCAACTTGCGGAGACAGGAGTGCAGGAAGGCGCCGCCGGCCGCGCCGTGCACCATGCTCTCTTGCCGCTCTCCCTCGCGACGGGCACGACCGCCATCGGCCTCGCCACGCTCGCGGTCAGCGAACTGGTGCCGATCCGCATGTTCGGCATCTTCTCGGCCATCGGCGTCGTGGTGAGCTTTCTGATCCTCGTCACGTTCATGCCGGCGGCACTCGAACTCTTCCCACCGAAACTCAAGGTGGGCATGCTCGCCGGCGACGAAAACTCTGCCGGCTGGAAGCCGGTCGAGTCGAGCCGGTGGTGGGCGGCGGGCCAGTGGATCACCCAGCATCATGCCCTCGCGACTGCCGTGTGCCTCATCGTGATGGCGGTCGTGGGCTACGGCATGACGCAGGTCGAGAGCAGCGTGCAGCTGATGCGGCTCTTCTCGCGGAAGGCCCAGATCCGCACTGACTATGCGTGGCTTGAGAGCAATCTGGGCCCGCTTGTACCCATGGAAATTCTCGTACGCATCGACGAGAAATGCCCGCTCAACTTTCTTGAACGGATGGAACTGGTCGATGAGATTCAGCGGGAGATTGGCGGCCTCGACGCGGTGGGCAGCTCGTTGTCGACCGTCACGTTCGGCCGCAACCTGGAGGGCGGTAGCGCGGGTGAGGGACTGCGGGCCAAGCTCGCCCGCAGCACGCTCAACAAAGCTCTGGTGCGGCACCGCGACGATTTCCTGGCTGGCGACTACCTGCGTGAGGCGAAGGTCGCCGACTCCGCAGGATTCCCACGGCAGCAGGAACTCTGGCGGATCAGCGCCCGCGTGAGCGCGATCCAAGAGGTCGACTACGCCCTCTTCAAGGCCGACCTCCAGAAGAAGATCGATCCAGTGCTCGCCCGGCTCGATGGCGAGGGCGTCAGCGGCATCGCGGTCGACTACACAGGGCTCGTGCCGCTGGTCTACAAGGCCCAGCATTCCCTGCTCGAGAATCTCAAGATCGGGTTTATCGTCGACTTCGCGATCATCGTCGTGGTCATGATCCTCCTCTGCCGGGCCACGTCGGCTGGGCTGGTGCTCCTGCTACCGGCGGCTTTTCCAGCGGTGGTGGTGTTTGGCTTCATGGGCTGGGGCAACGCCCTCATGAAATCGATGCATATGGGCAACCTGTTCATCGATATCGGCAGCGTGATGGCGCCGAGCGTGGCGCTGGGCGTAACCGTCGACGACGTGGTTCACTTCATGCTCTGGTTCCGCCGCGGCATCGCCGACGGCCTCGACCGCAAGCAGGCCACGATGCTCGCCTACAAGGGATGCGCCCGGGCGATGTACCAAAGCTGGGGCGTGATCGGCATCGGGCTGTCGGTCTTTTCGCTGTCGCCGTTCGGTCCGACGCAGCGGTTTGGACACATGATGCTCGCGATGCTTACGGTCGCTCTGGTCGGCAACCTCGTGCTCATGCCTGCCATGCTCTCGGGACCTCTCGGCGGCTTGTTCGCCTGGAGCGTGCACCGCATCGAGCGAAAAAAGGCCGCCAAAGCCGGCCGCCGCTACGTGATCTCCAATCCCGGCAGCGACGCCCTCCCGACCCCGCACGTGACGCCCGGGCCGGCGAAGCAGGTCGTGCACGCCTGAGTCGACCCTCGCGGAGCCCCCATCGCTTACGCGATTGGGCTCCCGGAAGCGTTACCGCACAAGCGACACGGCTGCGTCACGCTGGTGGTGCTAGAGTGAGTGGATGACGACTCCCTCGCCCTCTCCCACCGCTCCCGTCACCGGCCTGCCGATGGCGACCGTGGTGCTTAAGCCCAAGCGGGCCCGGCCGTTCTTCGGCCGCCACCCCTGGGTCCTCGACTCCGCCGTGCTCAAGGTCGACGGCCAGCCCGCCGATGGTGACGTGGTCGATCTGGCCACGCACGATGGCAACTTCGTGGCCCGCGGCCTCTGGAACTCGCAGAGCCGGCTGCGGGTGAGGCTCTATGCCTTCAACGCCTCCATCAAGCTCGACGCCGACCTCTGGCGCGGCCGCATCGCCGCGGCCGTGGCCTTACGGACGGTCCTCGGCCTCGATGACCGTACCGGCGCCGTCCGGCTGATCAACAGCGAGGGGGACGACCTCTCCGGCCTGATCGTCGACCGCTACGGTGACTACCTCGCCGTGCAGGTGACGGCGCTGGCGATGGCGGAACGGCTCGACACGATCTGCGACGCGCTCGAATCGACCGTCACCCCGAAGGGTATCCTGCTCCGCGGTGCGGAGCGGGGGCTCGCGAAGCTCGAGGGCCTCGCGCTCGTCGACCGAGTCGTCCGCGGCTCGGCACCGAGCGGCCCAATCTTTGTCTACGAGCACGGTCTGAAGTTCGGCGTCGATCTCGCCGAGGGACAGAAGACGGGCTACTACATCGATCAGCGGGATAATCGGCAGGCGGCAGCGCGGTATGCCCGGGGTCGCCGCGTGCTCGACATGTTTTGCTACTCCGGCGGCTTCGCGGTGGCCTGCGCCGTCTCCGGCGCCGCCCGTAGCGTGCTGGCCGTCGACTCCAGTGCCAAAGCCGCTGCGCTCGCCCGTGCGAATGCCGACTTGAACGGCGCGGCCAACGTGACGGTCGACACGATCGACGCCTTCGAGAAACTCGACGCCTTGGCCGCGGCCGGCGAACGATTCGGGATGGTGATTCTCGACCCACCGAAGTTTGCCCGCAGCCGCTCGAGTGTCGACGACGCCCTGCGGGCCTACCACCGCATCAATCGCGTGGCCGTCGGCCTCCTCGAACCGGGCGGCATCCTCGTCACCTGCTCCTGCTCGGGATCGGTGTCGCGAGAGGACTTCCTGCAAATGCTCTCCGGCGTAGCCCAGCGGTCGGGACGACCGATCCAGTTGCTGGAGTGCCGCGGCGCAGCGGCCGATCATCCCGTCAGCGCCAGCTGCCTCGAGGGTGAATACCTCAAGTGCGTCATCGCGCGCGTGGCGTGACGGTGGGCCTCCCAGGAAGCCCCAAGCGCGAGCGCGGGGAATGCGGGTGGCATTGATACGGCGCCGGATTGGTTCGCCGGCGGTGGCATGCTCGCCGCCGGGGGATTTTGCTACAGGATGCCCGCTTGGCCGACGGGG
>JBBDNW010000152.1:0-17701 GCA_040877375.1 Pirellulales bacterium
TGTCGTCCGTGACTCCGCTACGTTCGGATGCCGCGATGGCACTCAGCGACGCAGCATTGCCCAATCATGCCAGACTGCCCATCATCGCGCAATCGCCCTGCGAGTTCCGCTGGTTCTGGCGACATGTCTATTCCACGAGTGTCGAAGAGTTCTTCAATCGGTGATTCGCGTGGGGAGCAAGGTGCCGCCTAACGCCTGTGGTCAAGGTGGCCAAGATGCTCAAGCGGCACCTCCCGAATCTTCTGAGCTATTTTCTCTATCGAATCACGAATGCCACGAGTGAAGGCTTCAATAGCGTGATCCAAGCCTTCAAGTACGCGGCCCGTGGCTTCCGCTCGTTCACGAACTACCGAACGCAAATCCTGTTCTTCTGCGGCAAACTGGATCTCAAGCCGCAGTTCCAGTGCCACTCAAAGTCCCGAAGAACCCAAAGTTGTGCACCATGGATCACTCCGTGGAAAACACCCGCTTCACCGTCGGCGGCTTCTGCCAGCCTGACGCGGACCATAAGGTCGATCGGCGGAATACCTGAACTATATCGTCGAAAGCAGTCGCCGCACATCGCCCCAAAAGTTCTTCGGCTGAAATGTAATGGCAGCCGTAGCGGACCGTGGCGACTCTCCGTAGCCTCGCCAAAACGACTTCCGTGTACGAGACTTCACATGCGGTCCGGGTCAAGGTCCGGGCACTCGCCGCGGTCATCTTCAGCGATGATATCGGAGACCAGCGTCGAGAGCACTCCGGCATGCGCTTCACTGGCCCTCCGCCACTCGGTGTCCTCTTCCAAGTCATGCAGCACGAACCGAGCGATGACGGCCTGCTCGGCCCCGGGCGACTGTCGCATTTCGCGAGGGCATCTTCCAATAATTCGATCATCGCTTGACTGCTCTGTATCGGGCGGTCCACCGGTTCGGGGACATAAATGACGACCATACCGCTGGCGACACAGGACAGCCAGCGAGAGCGCATCTGCCTTTGGTGGAGCGGTGCGGGGTGCTCCCGCATTCCCCAAGCGTGCGCTCCGGGGCTTCCTGACGGGAGGCAAGGGGGTCGGCGAAGGCTCGCGGACCGCCTAAGCCGCCGCGATAGAGCGACGAGACTTTTGCCGCCCCTGAGCCGGCGATCCACGTAAGTCGGATGCGCTCGAGGAAAGCCGGGCCGAATGTCAGGGCCAGAGTTCGTGGTCGAGGAACGACCACCCCAGGGCATCCATGAACGCCTTCTGGCGGTTGTCGGCGGCGCCGCCGTGGCCCCCCTCGATGTTCTCGTAATACAGCACGCGCTTGCCGTACTCGAGTAACCGGGCCGCCATCTTGCGGGCGTGGCCGGGATGGACGCGATCGTCGCGGGTCGACGTCGTGATCAGTAGCGACGGGTAGTCGCGGTCCTTGTCGAGGTTGTGGTAGGGCGAAAAGCTCTTGATAAACGCCCATTCCTCCGGCACGTCCGGATTGCCGTACTCGCCCATCCAACTCGCTCCGGCGAGCAGTTTGTGAAACCGCCGCATGTCGAGCAGGGGCACTTGGCAGACGACCGCTTTGAAAAGATCGGGCCGCATCGCATACATGTTGCCCACGAGTAAGCCACCATTGCTGCCGCCCATGATCCCGAGACGCGCGGGCGAGGTGACCTGGCGGGCGACGAGATCCTCGGCAACCGCGATAAAGTCCTCGTAGGCCCGAGGCCGCTTCTCCTTGAGCGCCGCCTGGTGCCATACAGGCCCAAACTCACCGCCGCCACGGATGTTGGCGATCACGTAGACCCGCTGCTTCTCGAGCCACGCTGCCCCGGTCACGGGGCTGTAGCCGGGCACGAGCGGGATTTCGAAGCCGCCGTAGCCGTAGAGCAGCGTCGGTGTCGAACCATCGGCCGGCATCTCGGCAGGCCCGATCTGGAAATACGGCACCCGCGTACCGTCTTTCGACACAGCCTCGTGCTGGCTCACGAGCACCCCGGTCGCGTCGAAGAACGCCGGCGTCTGCTTGAGCCGCTCGGGCTCGCGGGGAGTGGCCGCCGCCAAACCCATGGCCAGTGTCGACGGCTCGGTGGGGCTCGATGTCACCAGGAAATAGTCGTCCGACTCGATGTCGTCGACCGGGCTCACTGTCGCCGTGCCGAACTCAGGCACGCCGGGAAGTGGAGCCTGATGCCATCTGCCGCCGCCAAACGAGAGCACGGATACCCGGCTGCGGACGTTGTCGAGCGTCGAGAGCAGCAGATGGTGCCGCGTGCCGACCCAGCCTACGAGCGACGTGCGGGGCGTCGGCTCGAAGAGCACGTGGAACGACCGGTCGCCGTCAAGAAACTTCTCGAAGTCGGTCGCCAAAAGTCCGCCTGCCGGATACGTCTTTCCGCCGACCGTCCAGGGCGTCCGCAACTCGACGAGGAGCCACTCGCGATGGACCGACGCGTTGGCGTCGTCGGGCTTCTCGATCTTGACGAGGCGGCCGTCGCGCCGCAGAAACAACTCGTTGGTCCAAAAAGTGATCTGCCGGCTGACGAAGTCTCGCTCGAATCCCGGCGTGAGATCGCGGTAGGCCGAGACCGCCATGTCGTCGGTCTTTCCCTCGTAGACGAGCAACGCGCTCGTCAACGGTGTGCCGCGGGCCCACTCCCGCACGGTTCGCGGGTATCCGGAGGTCGTGAGCGATCCCGGACCGAAGTCGGTGGCCACGAACAAGCCGTTGCTATCACGCCACGCCACGCGGGTCTTTGCCTCCGGCAGCGTGAAGCCCCCGTCGACGAACGCCTGGCGCTCGAGGTCGTACTCGCGGACCACGTCGGCGTCGGCCCCACCCCGGGAGAGCGAGACGAGGCACAGCCGATCGTCGGGCTCGAGCACGGTCGCACTGTGCCAGACCCAGTTTTCACTCTCGGCCTTCGCCAAAGCGTCGACGTCGATCACGGTCTCCCAGCGGGGCTCGGGCCCACGGTATTCCTCCAGCGTTGTCCGTCGCCAGACCCCCTTGGGGTTTGCCGCGTCGCGCCAGAAGTTGTAGTAGCGATCGCCAATTCGCGCGATGAAGGGGATTTTCTCCTTGGAGTCGAGGATGGAGAGGATGCGGTGCTCGAGCGCGGGAAAGCCGGCGGCTTCAGCGAGCGACTTGACGCTCTGGGCATTTCGCTCGCGGACCCATGCCAGCGGCTTGTCTCCGGCCACGTCTTCGAGCCAGAGGTACGGGTCGTCGGCGGCGGGCGTGGGTGTCTGAGCGGAAGCGGGGATGGTGAGCATCGCGAGCCCGAGGAGAAGGAGGAGTGTCATGAGCGGATGTGGCCGGTGCCGGTGACGATGTATTTATAGGTGGTGAGTTCGCGGGTGCCGCAGGGGCCGCGGGCGTGCAGTTTGTCGGTCGAGATGCCGATCTCGGCACCGAGCCCGAGTTCGCCGCCGTCGTTAAACCGCGTGCTGGCATTGATCATCGCGCAGGCGGTGTCGACCCGCGATGCAAACCGCCGGGCGGCCTCGGTATCGGAGGTGACGATGGCGTCGGTGTGCCGGGATCCGTAGCGGTTGATGTGGTCGATCGCCCCGTCGAGTGAATCGACGACGGCCACCGAGATCCTGGGCCCCAGGTATTCGGTGGCCCAGTCGGCCTCGGTGGCCGCGGCCGCGTTGGGGAGAAGAGTCTGCGTCGTCGCATCACCGACGATCTCGACTCCCTGCGCGGCGAGGACCGCGGCGATCCGCGGCAGGAACGTGCCGGCCAGATCGCGATGAACAAGGAGCGACTCGGCGGCGTTGCAGACCCCCATCCGCTGGCACTTCGCGTTGACCGTGATCGTTTCGGCCATGTCGAGGTCGGCAGCCTTGTCGACGTAGACGTGGCAGTTGCCGGTGAAGTGCTTGAGCACGGGCATCCGGGCCTCGGAGCAGACTCGTTGGATGAGGGCCTCGCCGCCGCGCGGGATCGCCACGTCGATGAGGTCGGCCATCGTGAGAAACTCACCCACGGCCTGGCGATCGGCGACATCGACCAGCTGCACGCAGTCGGTGGGGAGACCGCTCTCTGCGACGGCAGCCCGGATATTCTCTACGAGTCGTCGGCTTGAGTGGGCCGCCTCCTTGCCACCGCGGAGGATGATCGCGTTGCCGGAGGCGAGCGCCACGGCCGCAGCATCGGCGGTGACGTTGGGCCGCGATTCGTAGACGAAAAACACGACCCCGAGCGGCACGCGGATCTTGCGGACGACAAGGCCGTTGGGCCGAGTCGATTCCTCGATGATCTCGCCCACAGGATCGCTCTGGGCCGCCACCGCCTCGACGCCCGCTGCGATCGCCTCCACCCGCTTGGCGTCGAGCAAGAGCCTGTCGATCTGTGCGGGTGTGAGTCCAAACCCCGGTGCAGCCGCGACATCCATCGCATTGGCCGCGAGGATGGCCGGCAGATCGCCGCGGATCCGGGCGGCCGCCGCCCTCAGGCAGGCGGCCTTGCGAGCGCCGGGGATGCCGGCCAGATCGATCCCGGCATGGCGGGACCGTTCGGCGATCGCGCGGCAGTGGGCGTGCAAAGGCTGGCTGGTGGATGGAGCGGAAATGGCGGCCATGAGAGGGCTCCGGGCGGGAAGCCGGGAAAATCCCTATCTTAATCCCCTTCCTCGGAAAAAGGTGTCGGCACGCTTTTTCCGGTCAAGAACCCTTGTCCTCGATCACTCGAAGGAGTCGCGTCATGCGTCAGCACACCGTGGGCCGTCGTTCGTTTTTAGCCGCCGGAGCCGCCGCGCTTGGCGCGGTCGCCATCCGCCCCGGATTTGGAGCGGCGAATGAAAGCGGTCCGAATCTGGGCATCCAGATGTATTCCCTGCGAGGCTTCCAGGTGGACGAGGCC
Source organism: Pirellulales bacterium (assembly GCA_040877375.1). GTDB lineage: Bacteria > Planctomycetota > Planctomycetia > Pirellulales > UBA1268 > QWPN01. The sequence goes on from JBBDNW010000152.1 coordinate 4,827, forward strand.
CTCGGGCACGTCAAGGATCTCGGCCTGAAGTTTGTTGAGTTCTATCCGGGTATGTTTCCGATCACCGACGACAAGGCCGCCATCGACGCGATGAAGAAGAAGGTGGCCGACCTCGGCCTCACGATTTCGGCCCACGGCGTCAACCGGTTTACAAAAGACGCCGCCGCGAACCGGAAGATTTTCACGTTTGCGAAGGCAGCCGGTATCAGCATCCTGGGAGCCGATCCCGACCCCGACTCGTTCGCAAGCCTCGACGACCTCGTCAAGGAGTTCGACATCCGGATCGCGATCCACAACCACGGTCCCACGCACCGCTACAACAAGGCGTTGGACGTGCTCGGTGCGATCGAGAAGCTCGATGCCCGCATCGGTGCCTGTGCCGACCTCGGGCATTTCCTGCGGAGCGGCGAGAAGCCCACCGAGGTGATCCGCCTGTTGGCAGGGCGGCTGTACGGCATTCACCTCAAGGATTTCGCCGAGATGCAGGACAAGACAAAGGGGGTGATTCTCGGCAGGGGGCACATCGACGTGCCGGCCTTGTTCGCCGCCTTGGAACAGGCAAAGTTTCCTGCCGACGGGGCGCTCTCGATCGAATACGAGGAAAACCCCAAGAATCCGATCGATGACATCCGGCAGTGCATCCTGGCCGCGCAAGAGGCCATGGTAGCCGCCTGACGCGGTGGTCGGTCCGGTGTCGGTCCGGTGTCGGTCAGCCCGTCGCGGTGAAGAGTTCGAGCGCGGAACGCACCAGTCCTACCGCATGCACGCGGACGATCTGGATACCCTGGGCGGCGAGGCCGCAGGAGACGCCAGCGGTGCCGCCGTCGCGCTCGGCCTCTGTGGCGGGCCGTCCCAAGGCCCGCTCGATCGACCTGCCGATAAAGCCTTTTCGCGAGTGGCCGACGAGGATCGGCGTGCCGAGGTCGAGGAACCGGCCCGCGTGAGCCATGAGCGCGAGATTGTGTGCGTGGGACTTGCCGAAGCCGATGCCGGGATCGAGGCAGATCCGCGCCAGCGGGATCCCCGCGGCCGTGAGGGCATCTCGGCGAGCCACCAGGTAGCCGTGGACCTCGGCGACGACGTCGTCGTAGTGGGGTTCGATCTGCATCGTCATGGGGGTGCCCTGCATGTGCATCGCGCAGATGCCGGCACCGCTCTTCCGGGCGACGTGGATCATATCCGCATCGCCTTCGAGCCCGGTGACATCGTTGATGATCTCGGCCCCAAGATCCAGGGCGCGTGCCGCGACGACGGCCTTCGAGGTATCGATCGACACCGGTACGCCCGTCTCGGCGACGAGCCGCCGCACAACCTCGGCCACCCGCTCGAGTTCCTCGGCGGCGGCCACGGGCTCCGAGAATGGCCGCGTGCTCTCGCCGCCGACGTCGAGAATATCGGCCCCCTCCTCCACGAGCCGCAGTCCATGCGCGACAGCGGCCTCGATGTCGACATGACGTCCGCCGTCCGAAAAACTATCGGGCGTGACGTTGACGATTCCCATCATGAGCGGCCGCTTGAGGCTGCCGCCGGGGTGCGGCAACTCGATGGCCCGCGTGCGGAGTTGCCAGTGCGTGGGAAGGGGAAGCGTCATCCACGTCAGTCTACCCCGCGCTCCGGGCTTTTTTTGGGTGCTTACTCACCAGGGCTCCTCCATGAGCCCCACGATCTGCTGCGCGAGCTTGACGATCGCCTCCTGCTGCGTGCTCACGACCGACCGGCCGTATTCCGGCACGAGGTTGGCGGACTGGCCGACGTCGACGGTGGCCGCCGGCAGCGGTACCTCCCCCGACGCGATCACCGTCCCGCCACGGTCGGCCCATGTGACGAGGGTCTGGTAGTTCATCTGCACCGACCGCGATTGGTCGGTGGGGCTTTCCACGACCATGCGCTTGGTGTCGGCCACGATCCGCGCGGTGAGCACGCTGTCGGCCGCCCCGTCGCTCCCCACCACCTTGAAGGGCGTCCGCTTTTCGATCTCCTTGCAGACGGCTTCCGTGAGCCGCTCACCAATGTCGACGGCGGGCGTGGTGCGAAAACTGTCGCTCTGAATCATCGGCACGTAGATCGTGCGGACGTTCGGGGCGTAGAGCGTGTTGTTGCCGAAGCGGTAGCCCGCGCAGCCCGCGATCATGACGAGCGCGGGGGCGAGCAGGCTCGCGAGCCGGCGGACGGCATGGTTGTTCATGTCGCCTCCTTGCCGGGCCGCCTCAAAAGCGGGGCGGGGCGATGCCCGACTCGTCCTGGCGAGCAATCTGGGTCTCTGCTTCGGCCATGGCGTCGAGTTCCGCCTCCTTGAGCGAGTCGGGGTTGAGCACGCGGGTCAGCATCGGAATCGGGTCGTCGGAGACATCGGCCTTGTCCTTGATGACGAGGTATTGTTCCCGCGCCTGCTGCGCGAGCTGCGTCTTGGGGTAGTCGCGGGCAATAAGGGCGTAGTAGATGCGGGCCGATGAATAGTGTTTGCCTTTGGCGTAGAACTCAGCGCGCTTCCAGTGCCGCTGCGCCTGCTGGGCCGCGATCTCGCCACGCGTCTCTTGAACGCGATCCTCCTCCTCCCGGCCGAGCTGGTCGGGAAACTGCACGAGCACCTGGTCGGCGAGGAGCTCCGCCTCGTCGAGGCTGCCCCCTTCATAACCGGGGCCCTGATAGGCGCGGAGCTTCGATTGCAGACCGAGCAAGTGGGCCTGGAGCAAGAAATCGCTGTCGGGATATTCACTGCGGAGCAGCCCGTAGAAGTAGTCGGCGTCGAGCCACTGACGGTCGAGAAAATGGGCGTTGGCCTGCGCCATGATGCTGTCATCGGCGAGGGACCCGCGCGGGTCGTTGATGCGGACGTGGTCGTAGGTCTTGAGGGCCCGGCCCTGGGTGTCGAAGATCGGGCGGCTCCGGTCGAAGAAGTTGGGCACGATCACCGGGAGGTGGGATTTCTGATCGACCGCGATCCAGTATTGAGCGATCGCGAACTGCCGCTGCGCGATCCGGTCGAGGTATTTCGTGTTGGCATACTTCTTGACGAGCTCGTCGTACTGGTCCTCGGCCTTCGGATACTGGTCGGTGAAGAAGTAGCTCTCAGCAAGTTGCCAGAGGGCGTCTTCCTCGATCACCGAGTCGGGCCAACGATCAACCGTCACCTTGTACTTCGCGATCGCCTCCTTGTATTTCCCCTCGCGATAGAGGCCGTCGGCCTCAGCGAGCGACTTGCGGGCCACGGTCTCGTTTGGGCCGCGTCCCACCATCTTCTTCCAGCGTTTTTTGACGTTGTCGCCCTTGAAGTAGTCCCAGCCGACATCGTCCGACGTGGGGGTGTATTCGGAGGAGATCACCTCGGAGTCGGCATCCTCGCCGAGCTGGCGATCGATGTCCTTTTCGGTCTCCGGCGACGAAGCCTTCGTCCAGGGCCAGGTCGGCTTCTGGAGCGTCGCGCATCCCGACGTGACCACGGCGCAGACCGCCAGCGCGGAGGCAAGGTGACGGGCGGCGGGCAGAGCCGATGTCATCGTGGGCGGTTTCCGGTGGTGATTCGTCAGGAGCTGCGGCGGCCGCGCCGCATCATCTGGGCGGGCACGCGCAGGGGGCGTTCGAGCAGGTGTGAAAGCAGAGTCGTCATGATGCCCCGCACCTCGCCACACACCGCGGGAGGGAGGGGCACGTCATCGGCGGCCACGCGGCCGTCGGCGAGCAGGCGAAGCGCGGCCAGGGCCGAGGCCGAGACGGAGACGACGCCACGGCGGCCGCCACGGCAGCGGCCGCAGAGGGTGCCGCCGTCGAGCATGCCGAAGGCGGTGCGTGCCGTGTCGGGCAGCCGGCCGTGGCACTCGGCACACCGCGAGAGCACGGGAGCGTGGCCGACGATGCGGAGCACCGAGAGTTGTGCTGCCGCGAGCAGGATCTGGATCGTGGCGTCGTCGCCGCGCCAGTCCGAGAGCCTTCGCAATGTCGCATGGGCCACCTCGAACAGTTCTGGTTGCGGATCGGCGTCGGCCGTCAGGGCGTCGAGCAGTTCGGCGACGTGCATGCCGCCGAGCACCGCCGACATGCTCGTGCCCACGCGAAACCGGCTCTCGAGGCCGGCCTCGGTGAGCAGATCGAGTCCGCCCGACGATTTCCGGAGGACGAGTACCTGACAGGTCGAAAGCAGGTCAAGACCGCCATCAAAGCCGCTTTTCGGACGCCACGCCCCCTTCGCCAGGGCCCGCAGCTTGCCAAACTCCCGGCAGTAGATCGTCACGACGCTGCTCGTCTCGCCGAACGGCGTGGCGCGAATGACGATCGCCCGTGACTTCTCAGCGGCCATCTTCGGACGGTGTCCCGAGGCGTTCCACCCGCACCAGGTCGATCCGCCGCCGCGTGGCCGCCAGCACCTCGACTGCCGCGCCGTATGATTCGATCCGGTCGCCGACCTCGGCGATGCGGCCGAGTTGGTGGAACACGAAGCCCCCAATCGTCTCAAAATCCTCCTCCTCGGGAAGGTGGATGTCGAGCCGGTCGTTGACGGTCGCGATACGGACGTGGGCGAGGGCTTCGCAGGCAGTCGGCGACGTCATGCGAATGCCATCGGTGAAGGCCTCGTCGTGCTCGTCGGCAATCTCGCCCACGATCTCCTCGAGCGCGTCCTCGATCGTCACCAGTCCGGAGACGCCGCCAAATTCATCGGTCACGATTGCCATGTGCGTGTTGCCCCGCTGAAACTCGAGGAGCAGTTTCTGCACGCTCATCGATTCCGGAACGAACCAGGGAGGCCGCAGGAGTGGTCGCAGGCTCGGGGCGGGGCGGTCTGCGGTCGGGGCCGCGAATGCGTCGGCGAGCTTGGTGAGCACGTCGCGGGTGTGCAGAATCCCGATCACATCGTCGGACGAGCGGTCCCAGACGGGCAGCCGCGTGTGCCCGCTCTCGGCGGCCAGCCGCACGGCCGCCTCCCACGACGTCTCGACCGGGATCGCGATCGTCTTGGTTCGCGGCGTCATGATCGCGGCAACTCTGACCTCGTCCAGGCCGATGATTCCCTTGATCATGTCGCGGGTGGTGCCCGCGAGCCGACCCTCGCGATGCGCCTCGTCGACGACGAGGCGGAACTCGTCTCGCGGCCGCCCGTCGGTCTCGCCGCCACCGCGCCGGCCAAAGGTCGACGCCAGCCTGCCAAGTTGGCCCACGGCCGGTGCGATGAAGCCGACGATCGGCCGCCAGATCGGCCACGTTGCCACCACAATCCACGGCCCGGCGAACCGCACGAGCAACATCGGCATGACGACCAGAGCGAGCCACACCCCGCCGATCCAGGTCGTGACTGCCGAAATCTCGAGGGCGAGCGAGCGGTCACCCGCCGCCCGCAACCCCGGAAACGCCAGCAGCGTGGCGCCGACGGCCGCGATCGCGACGACCGAGGCCGCAATGAAGGCGATCGTCTCGCTGCCGGCGATGATCTCGCCGTACCGCTCCGGGCGGCCGCGGCGTTCGCAGAGTTCTTGAATCGTGGTTCGCTGGGCGCCGCGGACGGCCCGGGACTGGACGGCCGCCATGCTCGCCAGCATCAGCAGCACGACTGCTGATTCGACACCGAGCAACGATTCACTCATCGGTCACCCCGGTTCCGAACGGCGCGACGGCGAGCCAGCGGCGGCCGTGGAAGCCCCGCGGCCGCCATCAGCGCCTGCTCCCGTGCTCGCATCCTGCGGCGGTCCGCCGGGTCGTGGTCGTCCTCACCGGCCAGGTGCAGAAGACCATGCACGACGTAATAAGCCAGCTCGTGCTTCGGCTGCCAGCCCAACTCGCGGGCGACGCGACGGGCGGTCTCGGTGCTGACGGCGATGTCGCCGTGCAGGCCGCCCGCGGCGTCGCCATCGGAGAGGTCAAACGTGATCACGTCGGTCGGTCCGGGGAGCCCGAGCCAGCGCTGGTGAAGCTCGGCAATCCCGGCATCGTCGAGCAGGACCACGCCAATGTGGGCCTGAGAGATGCCTCCGCCCACGAGTGCGTCGGCCATCACGCGACGCAGCCACACGCGGTCGATGCGCAGCAGACGCTGTCGATCGACGATCTCGATGGCGATTTGGGATGCAGGCCTCTTCAACGGTCGTCCGGTGCCAGACCGGCTGCCGCTCACGAGGCTGTCCTTTGATCGGGATACTTGACGCGGCCGTGATACACGGCGGTCAGGCTTTTCACGAGGCTCTGCTCGACGATGCCGAGTTCCTCGAGCGTCAGGCCGCATTCGTCGAACTGGCCGTCGAGCAGTCGCTTCATCGCCAGTTCGTGCACGAGGTTCGCGATCCGCGCAGGAGTTGGCTCGGTGAGCGTGCGGCTGGCGCTTTCGACGGCATCGGCGAGCATCATCACCGCCGACTCCCGCGTGGTCGGCTTTGGTCCCGGGTAGCGGTAGGTCTGTTCATCGACCTCCTCACCATTCGGATCGGTCTGCGACCGCTCCTCGGCCCGGCGGAAGAAATACTCGACAAGTGTGGTGCCGTGGTGCTCAGCGATCAGGTCTATGATCGGCTGCGGAAGGTTGTATTGCCGGGCGAGCTCGACTCCCTCCTTGACGTGCGCGACGATGATCAGCGTGCTCATCGCAGGCACCAGCGACTCGTGCCGATTCTCCTTGCCCTGATTTTCGATGAAGTAGGCGGGCTTGAGCATCTTGCCGACGTCGTGGAAGTAGGCCCCCACCCGGACGAGCAAACCGCGGGCACCGATGGCCTCAGCGGCCGATTCGGCCAGGCTGGCCACGTTGATCGAGTGGTTGTAGGTGCCGGGCGCGCGGCGGACGAGCTCCTGGAGGAGTGGATGGGCGACGTCACCCACCTCCAGCAGACTCAGGTCGGTGAGCACGCCGAAGGTCCGCTCGATGAAGGGAAGCAGGCCGGTCATCAGGAAGCCGGCCAGTAGTGTCCAGATGCCAGTGCGGCCCGCCTCGTAGAGTATCTGCGCATCGAGCGAGCGCTCGTCGAGCAGGCCGGTGCCGAGCTGCGTGAGCGTCGCCACCGCACCTGCCCAGAGCCCGACGTAGATGAGTTTGCTGCGGCTGCGGATGCGGCCCATCCAGAAGATCATCGCCGCGGCCGCGGCGGTGAGCGTGATGTAGGAGGCTATGCCCCAGCCGAGCCCCACCACGACAACCAGCGCCACCTGCGCTGTAAACAGGAGGGCCAGATCTTCGTCGTAGGCGATCGCCACGGTCATCGCGAACACGAGCAGGGGCACGATCTCCGCCTGCCAGGCGTCGTTTGCCGAGAGCATGCACAGCACCACGGTCACGACCGAGAGGCCCAGCAGCGTGACGATATCGCTGATATCGTCGAGGAGGCGGGGATGGTGGAGGTGGATGTAGAAGCCGGAGAGGGCGAACATCGCCGCGCACAGGCCAAACATCGAGAGCGTGCGTGCCAGTCGCTGCCGTGTGTCGCGCTGCCGGAGGTATTCGTCGTGCTCGCGCCGCAGAAGAACGACCTCGTCTGTCGAGACCGGCACGTTGGCCTCAGCCAGGACGTCTCCCAGGGCGTAGCGGACGAACTGTTGCGGTGTCTTCGCGATCGCTTCGCGCTTGGCGCGGTCGGTGCCGTCGCGGTCGATCTCAAGCGTGCCGGAGAGCCGCGGCTCGATCCAGGAGTACACACGGTCGACGAACGGTCCCTCGCCGATTTCGTCCTGAATCCGCGTCTTGAGCCGGGCCTTTGCCTCGACCAGCACGACGTCCGACACCTGCACCCGCGTCGTCTCAGCGGCGTTGCCGACGGGGTGCACGTCGATCTCGTTCTGGCTGCCCTCGTCGTAGGCATGCTGGATCTTCTCGAGCACACCGGTGTTGACGAGATCCTGGAACGCGCGGTCGATCGCCTTGTCGAACAGCAGAAGTTTGTCCTTGGTGTCGATCAGGCCGCGGAACTTCTCGAACTCACGATCTGCGTCGACGAGCCGCCGTGTCCGCTCCGACTCCGCGGGGTTTTTTTCGGCGGGAGCAGCGGGAGCGTCCTTTCCATTCGGTGCCGATTCGCCCGCACCGTCGGCGGTCGCGGGCTTCTCGGCATCCGGGGGCGGCTCCGGGGCGACGGGCACTCCCTCTGGTGGGTCGGGTGGCAGGTCGGCGAGCGTGTCGGCCGTGTCAGGGGCGAACTCCAGCCATGCCTTTTTGATGCCGCTGCCAAGCTTCTCCGTGGCGGCGATCTCCGCGGCACGGTTCTTGAGGCCATCGCGAAGACGGACGACGGGCGCCTTGTCTTGGGTGTATACGATGCGGACCTTGGCCGCGGCCCGTTCCTGCGCCGTCCGCGTGGCTTCCGAGTCGGGCCTCTCAAAGGCGACCCGCGAGACGATCCCGCGGGGCGGCACCCAGCCGAGGCGGAACGGAAACGGCTCCTCCCATCCTCGGAGCATCACGAGGACTACCATCGCGGCCGCGAGGCAGAGGCCGAGACGGGCGAGCACGGCGGGCTGTGCGACCCGCTCGGCGAGCAACGTCAAAAAACCGTGCGGCGCTTCGACGGAGGCGCCTCGGCGGGTTCGGCTTCGGTAGTGATTCACATTGAGTGCCATGTGCGGCTTAGCGGTCGTAGGCCTCGACGATGCGTTGCACGAGCCGATGCCGGACGATATCGACACCGCTGAGCCGCACCTGGCCGACCTCGGGCACTTCCTCGAGCCGCTGCATCGCGTCAACCAGACCGCTGCATCGGTCCGGCGGCAGATCGATCTGCGTGATATCGCCCGAGATCACCATCTTCGAGCCCATGCCAAGCCGGGTTAGAAACATCTTCATCTGCGCTACGGTCGTGTTTTGGGCCTCATCGAGGATGATGAAGGCATTGTTGAGAGTCCGGCCCCGCATGTAGGCCAACGGAATCATCTCCACGACGTCTTGTTCGGTGAGCCGCTTGAGATGCTCGTAGTCCATCATCTCGCGGAGCGCGTCCATCAGTGGCCGGAGATACGGATCGATCTTCGCCTGCAGGTCGCCCGGGAGATACCCGAGACTCTCCCCAGCCTCGACGGCCGGCCGCACGAGTACGATCTTGCTGACCTGCTCGGAGCGGAACGCGGCGACGGCCATCGCGACGGCGAGGAAGGTCTTGCCGCTGCCTGCCGGACCCGCGCAGAGCACGATGTCGTGGTCGCGAATCGCCTGGACGTAGGTGGCCTGGCCGGCCGACCGGGGCTGGAGCGGCCGGCCAGGCTTTTGGACGTCGATCGGGTCATGCCGCGGTGGCGGTTGTTGGCCGGTGGCAACGGCCAGCAGCCGCGACACCTCATCGCTCGCGACGCCGCCGTGTTCGCGGGCGATCCGGTCGAGTTGCTCGAAGATCTCGGTGGCTCGCCGGACGGACAGTTCGTCGCCGTCGATGTGGATCGAGCCATCGCGTGCGGACACGCCGACCGCCAGCGCATCGCGAATCCTGCGCAGATGCTGGTCGCGCGGTCCGAAAATGGCGCCGAGTCTCTTCGAGTCGACAACCGCGATCGTGGAGCGGGGCATCCAAACCCGCGGCGACTGGTGGTCGCCGACGGTCTCGGAGGAGCGGGATCAATATGTGGAATATACCCCACGCCGTCCCACACTCGGAGGAATCGCGTAAAAGGCCTGATTTGCAGGCTCTCGACCGCATCTGCCTTTGGTCGAGCGGTGAGATGGCAAGCCAGGGGACGAGGCAAGGGGGTCGGCGAACGCTCTTAGGAGCCTTGGGCGTATCCTCGCCCCGGCGACGAGACTTTTGCCGCCCCCGAGCCGGTGATCCACCAAAGTCGTACGGGCCCTAGCCGGCCGTCCACAGGACCCAGGCCACCGGCGCGGCGACCAGGAGCGAGTCGACGAGATCGAGGAATCCCCCCATGCCACCGAGGCTGGCCCCCGAGTCTTTGGCATTGAGCTCCCGCTTCACGAGCGACTCCGAGAGGTCGCCCACCATGCCGGCGCTGCCCACCAGGAGTCCGAACAGAGGCCAGCCGCCCAGCGGCCGCGGCCCCGCAGGAGACGACAACTGCACGATCACGATCCAGGCCATGCACACTGACGCGGCGATCGACGCTGCGGCCCCCTCCCAGGTCTTGCCCGGGCTTAGTCGTGGTGCCATCCGGTGCCGCCCGATCAGCGAGCCCACGATGTAGGCCGCGACGTCCCCCGCCTTGACGACGGCGATCAGGCTCACGAGGGGGATCAGTCCCAGCATCCATCCGTCCGTGATCGGGACAGCGCTTGGCAGGAGCCGCAGCGCCACCACGAACGCCAGCGGCAGGCCGAGCGCCACGGTGGCGAGCACGCTCCCCGCGAGCCGGCCGAGCGGCCGGCCACCGAGGGGATAACGAGTGATCTCGGCCGCGAACATGGCGATGATCGTGAGGCAGCATGCGACGGCCGTGGTGCCCATGACCGAGAGGGGCTGGGCCGGATCGGCGGCGTGAGTCCAGACGCCAACCGCAGGCGAGATGGCGATCGCCGCCGCCGCACATGGCACGAGCACGGGGGCGATGCCGAATCCCTGCGCCGCAGCCAGCCGCACGAGTTCGCAACCGCCTCCCACGGCGACCGCGATGGCCAGAGGCAGGAGCCAGCAGCCAGGCCGCGCACTGGCAAGCCCGGTTCCATCGGCCCAGCCGAGCGCGGTGAATCCGCCGATTGCGATCGCGGCCACGATCAGCCGGGAAGCGAGCGCCGGGCGGACCTTCGCCGCCGAAGCAACGGGATCACTCACGATGGCGATAGCCCTCCGAAGCGGCGGTCGCGGGCCGCGAAGGCATCGATCGCCTCGTCGAGGTGCCGTTCCTCAAACTCGGGCCACGCCACCGGCGTCACCCAGAGCTCTGCGTAACTGATCTGCCACAGCAGAAAGTTACTGATCCGCATTTCGCCTGCGGTGCGGATCAGGAGATCGGGATCGGGCATCCCGGCCGTGTCGAGGCGAGCGGCGAACGATTCCTCATCGACGTCCTCGGGCCGGATCCGGCCGGCGGCCGCGTCGTGGGCGATGCTTCGGGCGGCGTCGACGATCTCGGCACGGGAGCCGTAGTTGATCGCGAGGCACAGCCGCATGCCGTTGTTGGTAGCGCAGAGCGCAACGGTGCGGTCGAGGGCCTCGAGCGTCTCGGTGGGCAGTCCCTCGCGGCGGCCGATCATCGAGAGCCGCACCCGCTGCCGCATCAGCAGCGCCCGTTCCTCGATCATGTACTGCTCGAGCAGGTGCATGAGGAAGGTGAGTTCGGCCGCGGGCCGCCGCCAGTTCTCACTCGACAGGCAGTAGAGTGTGAGTTGACCGATGCCCCGGCGGACGCAGTGCTCGGTGATCCGCCGCACGCTGGCAACGCCCCGTCGATGGCCCTCGATCCGGGGCAGCCCGCGGCTCTGGGCCCAGCGGCCGTTGCCATCCATGATGATGGCGACATGACGCGGGAGCGGGGCCTCGTCGGCCGCGGATGGGCCGAGGGAGGCAGCCTGGCGTGGGTCGCCCGCCGCCATCAGGCGTTGGCTGGCTGGAGGGGATGCCATGGCCGCCGCGTGCTCCCGGAGTCGCGGATGATGGTCTGGTCGCGGTCAGGCCCCACCGACACGATCGACACCGGCCTGTCGAGGAGTTCTGCGATGCGATCGACGTAGCTGCGGGCGTGGATCGGCAGCGCATGCTCGTCGCGGGCGGTGTCGAGTTCGTCTGGCCAGCCCGGCAAGGTTTCGTAGACCGGCACTGCCCGTTCGAGGTCGGCGATCTGGCTGGGAAACTGGGTCGTCCGCCGGCCGTTGATCTCGTAGGCCGAGCAGATCTTCAGTTCGTCGAGCCCGCCGAGTACATCAAGCAGCATCACGGCGAGTTCGTCGACGCCCGAGAGCCGAGCTGTGTATCGGGCAGCGACCGCGTCGAACCAGCCGCAGCGGCGGGGCCGCTTGGTCACGGTGCCGTACTCGCGGCCGCGCTCGCGGAGATGCATCCCGATCGCGTTGTCCTGCTCCGTGGGGAGCGGTCCGCCGCCGACGCGGGTGGAGTAGGCCTTCACGACCCCGATCACGCGATTGACCCAGCGACCGGGCACACCCGACCCGCTCGCCACACCCACGCCCGACGAGTTGCTGCTCGTCACGAACGGAAACGTGCCGTGGTCGATGTCGAGGAGGGCTCCCTGGGCACCTTCGAAGAGCAGGCGGCTTCCCTGTTCGACGGCATCGAGCAGGAAGGCGTTGGTGTCGGCGACGTGGGGCCGCAACCGCTCGGCGTAGGTGGCGTATTGGGCATGGATCGCGGCGGCATCCAGCGGCGCCGTGGTGCCGGAGGGCCAGCTGGAAAAAAGTCGGTTCTTGAAGTCGACCACGTGCTCGACCCTCGCGCGGAAGTCGTCGCGATAGAGGTCGCCGAGCCGGATCGCGAGCGCCCGGCCCACTTTGTCGCGGTAGCAGGGGCCGATGCCGCGGCCGGTGGTGCCGATCGCACCGCCACCGGAGAGGCTGCCATCGAGGAGCCGGTCTTCGACGACGTGCCATGGGAAGACGACATGCGCCCGGTCACTCAACTGGAGTTTGCCCTCCATGTGGATGCCCCGCGACTCGAGGCCGTCCATTTCCTCAAGGACCTTGGCTGGGTCGAGGACGACGCCGCCGGTGACCACGCAGGCGACCCCGTCGCGGAGGATGCCGCTGGGGATGATGGAAAGTTTCCAAGTCTGGCCGCCGGAGACGACGGTGTGGCCCGCGTTAGCACCACCCTGGTAACGGACGACAATGTCGTGGTCTTCCGTCAGGATATCGACGAGTTTGCCCTTGGCCTCGTCTCCCCATTGCAGACCGATGACGCAGGTGCCGGGCACTGTTTGGAAGTCCTCTCGACGCGAAAACGACGGAGGCTTGAAACGTTCGACCTCCTGACAGATTCTAAAACCGCTGGAAAACCGGTCAAGGCGGCCCGTTTCGC
>JBBDNW010000153.1:0-17659 GCA_040877375.1 Pirellulales bacterium
GCCGCCTGGGGTGACTGGAAGAGCCCCTACTGACACGGCGGCAGTGTGCTTCCTGATGGGAGGCCGCGTCGATGCGGAAGACGTTGGCGTAAGGTGCCCCTCAAGAAGCCCGGAACGCGAGCGATGGGAAAGCGGGTAGCGTCGTGCGACGGGGGTGCAAAGCGGGAAGAAGTGGTGGGCGTATTCCCCGCGCTCGCGCTTGGGGCTTCCTGAAGGGATGCGGCCCTACGGCTCACGCCGTTGCGCTCCCTGACGGGAGGCACCGTCTCCCGATCGTGAGGAGCCGGGGGTGGCACGCGCAGACGCCGGGGAATGTTTGCGACTCACGAGCGACGCCCCGTCGGCCAAGCGGGCATCCTGTAGCAAAATCCCCGGCGCCGAGCATGGCACCGCCGGCGAACCAATCCGGCACCGTCTCAATGCCACCCGTATTCCCCGCGCTCGCGCTTGGGGCTTCCTGGCGGGAGAGCCCTACGGAGCTTCGGCCGCGGCCGGCTCGTCCGCCTTGGGCTGTTCGCCCTTCGGCTCCCCGCCGCCGAGCGGCGTCTCGGCCGATTCCTGGGTGACCGGTCCGGCGATGCCGGCAGCGACGCCCCGTGCCGCGGCCCGGCCGGCATCGTCGAGTTTGCCTTTCGGGGCGTGGGCCTCGACCGTATACATCCGGTTGGCGAACACGATCACGACACAACTTCGCTCGATTGGCTGCTCCAGTCCGCCAACCTTGGCGGTGCCCGGGGCAGTCCACGAGACGCCGCGGTGTTCGCCAAGCGTCATGGCGGCAGGTTTCTTTAGGAGCGAGCTCTTGCCGGCGCTGGAAAACGTCGCCGCGAGTTGCTCAGCCACGGCTGCGACAAACTCCTTGTGGTTGTCTGCTGTGACCTCCGCGATCCCGGCGGGAGGATCGCCCGCCGTGACCACGATCGCTGGGAAGGTCTTTTGCGTACCGGGTGTGTAGCGGACGACGTAATCGTCGGATCGCGAGCCGCGTGCCCAACCCACCGGCGAGCGGATGCTGACGCGGCCACCGTCGGCGGTGAACGCCGAATCAGGGTCGACCTCGCCGATCTTCACGGTCCCACCGGTCGACGAGCGTTGCTTCGGGGCCTTGCCGGAGCACCCACCCGCCGCGACGGCGATGCCGACGGCCATCAGGCAGAAAAACTCCAGGCCTCGCATCGACGTTTGTGTCATGGCTCGCATCGCCCCCCTCCTTAAACGGGTTTGTGTTACTCGGCGATCGGCTCCTTGATCAGTTGCACGAAGTGGTGGACCCGCGACGACGCGATCAGTTCGGACACCTTCTTATCAGCAGCCTTCTTGTCGGCGTATTCGAAGAGTGCAAGCCGCTTCATGCCCTGGTTGAACACACCCCAGAAGGCCTTCATGCGGGCCTCCTTGGCGACCTTCTTCTTGCGCACGGCCTTCTTTTCGCCGACCTTCTTCGGAGCCTTGGCTTTCTTCTCCTTGACGACCTTCTCCTTGACAACTTTCTCCTTGACCACCTTTCCCTTGGCGACTTTCTCCTTGGCAGCCGGTTTGGTCTTGCCGCGGGCCTCCGCCGCATCCGCCTGGGCCCGCAGTTCCTTGCGATTCACGATTTTCCGTGCCATGGCGCAGTCGCCGTCCTTCCAATCAGAGGGTAAATCTGGAGAGTGAAGGGCGAAGTATAGCGTTTCGGCGAGCCCCGCCGCACCGCCGGTTTATACTTCGTGCATCATGACCACGACCGCCCCTGCCGTACCGCTTGCCGCCCCATTCGCCGCCTACCGGGGCCTCCAGGATGCCGTGCTCGAAGACCGTATCGACGGAGTGCGGCGGCGGATGGGCCCCCGGCTTGTAATCCTTGGCCACCATTACCAGCAGGACGGCGTGATCGCCCATGCCGACATCCAGGGGGACAGCTACCAGCTGTCGCGGTCGGCGGCGGAGCGGGCCGAGTGCGAGGCGATCGCCTTCTGCGGCGTCCACTTCATGGCCGAGACGGCCGACATCCTCGTCAACCGGCCAGACAGGGTCGCCGCCCGGGGTGGTCGGCGGGTGGCGGTCGTCCTGCCCGACATGGCCGCGGGCTGCTCGATGGCCGACATGGCCGCGATCGAGCAGGTCGAAGATGCCTGGACCGACCTCGGCACCGTCATCGACACCTCCGACATCACGCCCGTTACCTACATCAACTCGGCCGCGAGCCTCAAGGCCTTCTGTGGCCGCCACGGCGGCATCGTCTGTACGTCGAGCAACGCCCGCGCCGTGCTCGAGTGGGCGTTTGGCCGCACGAAGCGTGTGCTTTTCTTTCCCGACCAGCATCTCGGCCGCAACACCGCGCGGGCCATGGGCATTCCACTCGACGAGATGTCGCTCTGGAACCCGCACGACCCCACCCTCGGCGGCAACTCCCGCGGCCAGTTGGAGCAGAGCCGCGTGATCCTCTGGCAGGGCCACTGCAGCGTGCACGCGATGTTCAAGCCAGAGCACGTCGACGCCGTGCGGGCGGCCATTCCCGGCGTGAAGATCCTCGTGCACCCGGAGTGCACGATGGAGGTAGTCGACAAGGCCGACCTCACGGGCTCGACGAGCTACATCCTCAAACAGGTCGCCGATGCCCTGCCGGGCACGCAGTGGGCGATCGGCACGGAACTCCACCTTGTCAAGCGTCTCGAGCAGAACCATCCCGAGCAGACGATCCGGTTTCTCTCACCGGTGGTCTGCATGTGCGCGACGATGTACCGCATCGATCTGGCGCACCTCTGCTGGAGCCTCGAGCACTTGGAGCGGGGCAAGCCGGTCAACGTGATCCGCGTCGACGACGAGACGGCGGCGTGGGCCGTCACCTCGCTCGAACGGATGCTCGCGGTGAAGTGACGCCAGGCGGATTCCCCGCGCTTGCGCTTGGGGCTTCCTGACAAGGCCCCCAAAAAGCCCGGAGCGCGAGCGATGGGAAAGCGGGTGGCGGGCGCGGCGGTGGTGCGGAGCGGATGCGGGCGTCTTCCCCGTGCGTCAGCCGGCCTCGGCGTATTCGTCGAGGAGGCTCTCGATGCGGGCGAAGACGTCGGCCATCTGGTCGGCGTCGGGCAGGAGTGTGACTCGGAAGTGGTCTCGGTAGGCGACGTTGAAGCTCGATCCCGGCGCGACGAGCACGTGCTTCCGCTCGAGGAGGTCGAGGGCGAACTTCTGGTCGTCGAAGCCCGTGAGGCCGCCCGGCAGCCGCTCCGCGTGGACGTGGATGAAGGCGTACATCGCCCCCTGCGGCGGCACAACCGAGAGCCAGCGGCTGCCGGCCACGGCGCTAAGCATGGCGGCACGGGTGGCGTGGAGCCGGCCCCCGGGACGCGTCAGGTCAAAGATTGACTGGTGGCCGCCGAGCGCCGTCTGCACCGCAAACTGGCCCGGGACATTCGAGCAGAGGCGAAGCGACGCGAGCAGTTCAACCGCCTGGATGTAGTCGCGGGCGTGCTCCCGTTCACCGGAGAAGATCAGCCAGCCCACCCGCAGGCCGCAGGCGCGGTAGACCTTGCTGAGCCCGGCGAAGGTGAGGCACAGCGCCCGCTTGGCGAGCGTGGCGGTGGGCACAAACTCGGCGTTGTCGTAGAGCATCTCGTCGTAGATCTCGTCGGCGCAAAGCACGAGATGGTGCCGCTCTGCGATACCAGCCAAAGCCTCGAGTACCTCGCGTGGGTAGACGGCACCCGTGGGGTTGTTGGGATTAATGATGGCGAGGGCTCTTGTGCGGTCGGTGACAAGCGCCTCGACCTCGGCGGGGTCGGGCACGAAGCCGCGTTCGGTCCGGCAGGGATAGTGCACCGCCTTCGCGCCGTGGATCACGACCGAGGCCGTCCAGAGCGGGTAGTCTGGGCTCGGCACGAGTACCTCGTCCCCCGGGTTCAAGAGTGCCCTCATCGCCAGCATGATGAGTTCCGAGACGCCGTTGCCGATGAACACGTCGTCGGCCGTGACGTCCATCACGCCGCGGTTTTGCTGCTGCATCACCACGGCCTCGCGGGCCGGGAAGATGCCCTTCTGGTGCGCGTAGGGATCGGCCTGGTGGAGGTTTTCCACGACGGCCACCCGCATCGACCCGGGCATCCGGAACCCGAAGGCGCCCGGGTTGCCGATGTTGAGCTTCACGATCTCGTGCCCCTCGCGCTCGAGCTGCTCCGCGCGGCGGGCCAGTGCGCCACGAATCTCGTAGCGGACGTCGTGGAGGTGTTCGGAGGCGCGAAGCGGTCTCAGACTCATGGCGTGGGGTTCCGGAGGAATCCTTGATCCTACCTCGTCCGCGGCGAACGAGCTGCGGCCGTCAGTCGGCGAGCGCGGCGGCGAGCGATTCCCAGGGCGTGGGCAACCAAGTCACGCACTCGGGCAGGCCCGTCGGCACGCGGGCCGAGCCGGCGGTCCGAGCCGGCGACGCGTTGGCCCGGTCGATCGCGCGGTCAACGGCCGTGCCCAACCGCTCGAGCCACTCGGGCACCTCGACCCCAGACCCGCTGGCCAGGCCGATGAACGACGTCGCCTTCGCCTCGAGCGCGGCGCCCGCCGCGGAGGATGCGCCGGCGACCAGTTCGGCCACGGCGGGCGCGACCAGTGCCTCGAGTTCATCCTGCTCGAGCATCGCGGTGAACGGCCGCCGGACGCGGTCGCCGATGCTGGCCAGCCGCACACTCCAGTGACCCTCGAGCTGGTCGAGTTTTCGCACGAGCCCCGCCGCGGTGTCGCGGGTCTCCTCACGGAGCCGCTCCCGCCACGACTCCGCCGCCGCGGCCACGTCACGGCCCGCGAGCACCCGATGGGCCATGTTCACCGGCCGCAGCGTCCAGGCGATGCGGTCGTGCTCGGCCTTGACCCGCAGGTAATCCAGCAGGATGGAGAGGCACTCGCCCCGGTCGGACTGCGTGGTGGTGGAGTTCCAGTCGCGATACTCCGCGTGGTTTTCCGCGATACTCTCGAGCACCAGCCGCAGGCGGGTGGCCGCCTGCTTCATCGGCAGCGCACCCGAGACGAGGTCCTCGATGAGCCGGGCAGGATGGCGGCTGGTCGGTGCGTCGGGCGCGTCGGCCTCTGTGGAGCGAGCGAGCAGGTGTTTGAGCCAGTTTCGCACGCCGCCCCGCAGGATCCCGCGGAGCGACGACGGCGCCAGGAGGTGCTGCGTGAACAGCCCCGAACCGTACCGCTCCACGAACTCGCGGATGGTGGCGAAGGCCTTGTCATCGCGGACGCGTTCGAGGACCGAGAGCCGCAGCTGCCGGGCGTGCGTCATCCACGTGTCGAGTAACTTGGGGACAAGCAGCGACAGGCCGTCGAGGATTCGTGCCGTCTGCGTGGCGGCGTCGGGGGCACCGTCGCGGCTGCTCTCCACAATCCGTTCGACGAGCGCGGTCGTGGCCGCCTCGAAGACGCGGTCAAACTCGCTGACGCTTGCCCCACCCGGAGGACGAGAACTCTCGAGGGCCTTGGCCAGTTGCACGACCATGATCGCCTGGCGGACGAGCCCCAGCCGGGGCAGGGCCGCCGCCATCCGCTCGAGTAGGCGTTCACGGGTGCGGGCCCGCACGATTCGATCGGGGCGGCCGCCGCGGGACAATGGGACGTAGAGCACCGGTTTCCCGACGAGGCGTTCGCAGACGGCCTGGCAGCGAGCGGAGGCCTCGGTCGCATCACCACGGATGAACACCGCGATAAGCCCGCCGACGGAGGTCTGCGGGGCCAGGCCGCTTGCCGACGCGCTGAGCCGAAGCCGGGCCGACAGAATCCAGAGCGTCTCGCCCGCCTGCACGGCGGCCTCGATCAGCCGTTCCGCCGCCGCGTCGCGCTGCCAGCGCAGCCGGTCAAACTCAGTCGGCGACATGCCGGGGGGCGGCTCCTGGTCGCGGGCAGCCACGAGCATGGCCGCGCGGATCATCGTCCGCCGCAGCCGCCGCAGCGTGTGACGCCAGCCGATCACGGAGTCGAGTTCCTCACGTGCCGGCTCCGACCCGTCCGCCGTGTCGATGGCGCACCACGCCGTGACGGCCTCACGAAACAAGCGAAACACCCCCCGCAGAAACTCCGCGGCATCCTCCACGGCTGCCACACTGCCGACCGAGGTGCCGCCGCCCTCGAGGTCGATCATGCCGCCGTCCACGCCGTCGTCTGCGGAGTCGCGCCAGACCATCGACTCGTAGGCGGCGGCAACCCGTTCCTCAGCATCGGGCTGGTCATCGTCGTCGCCATCGCCCCGGCCCGCATCGTCACCCGGCTCGCGGCCCACGGCCGCCGCCTCGACGACGTCGATGACGTCACCGGTGTTGGCCTCGACGAGTTCGAGAAAGCGCCGCACCCGCGCGCGTCCCTGGGGTGAACGGTCGAGGCATGCCTGGGCGATCCAACGGCTCGCGGCCGCCAGCCAGGCCGGGCCACTCCGCTCGACGGCCGGGCCCTCGAGCAGCGACGCCCAGTGCACGAGCAGCCCCGCCGCACCGTCGAGGTCGCCTTCATCGAGCAGGGCGTCGGCCGCCTGGGCGTGGGTCTTGGGCGACGAGAAGCCGGCCACTTCGTGCCGCCAGAATCCAGACTGTGGCGGCTCTGACGCGTGTTCGCGCCGGCGTGAGAGCGACTCGATCACTTCGCTGGCCGAGTCGAGGCATTCACGACCCGAGAGATGTGGCACACCCGAGACGGTGGTGGTGGCATGGCGGTCCCACCACGCTGCGAGTTTGTCGATCGACGCTCTGGCGCGGTCGGCAGCGGGCTTGGCTGCCGGGATGCTGGCGTGGCGCCAGGCTGCGGCGTAGCCGTCGAGGATCGAACTGGTGGCCATCACAAGGTCGTCAACCCGCGGATCGGGCAGGCTCTCACCCCCCGGCTCGTGGAGGGGGAACTGACCAGAAAGGCCGAGGATATTCCACGGATCGACCGCGGCGCCGCAGCCGACGGCGCGAAACAGCAGGTCGGTTGCGATGTCGAGCTGATCAAGCGCAGAGGCGGCGTCGGCCCCACGCCACACCTGCTGCTGCGCCGCGACAACGTGGCTCGTGATCCGCGCGAACATCCGGGCGGAAGCGGCCGGCACGGCGGTCGCGAGCCGCTCGGCGGCCTCTGCCCGTCCCAGCCGCGCGAGCACGGCTGCAAGAGCCACGTTCTCCACCTGCCGGGCGCGACGGCTGGCGAGCATCGCGTTGATGTGCCGCCGCACGCCGCCAAACGGCTGCCGCACCCGGCGGGCCTCCTCCTCGAGCCGCTGGCGATGCGTGGCTGGGAGGCTCGTCAGCAGGCGCCGGTAGAACTCGTCGCGATACGAGGCGATCCGCGGCAGGAGTTCCGCGAGCGGGAGCCCCGCCTGGATCGCCCCGGGGCCGTGGCCCGAAAGTCCGCTGGCCATCAGCATCACGCCGGCAAGCACCGCGGAGGATTCCCACTGGAGTTCCGCGTCGGTCGCGGGCGTGCGGTCCGCGACTGCTGCCGCGTCGGGCCACGAGAGGATTCCGTCGAGCGTCGCCTGCTGGACGACCATCCGGCGATACAGGCCGCGTTCGTCGATCCGCGACGGATCCCAGAGGCCGAAGAGATAGTTGGGCCTGCTCGCCGCGGGGTGGAGGAAGTCGAAGGCCCGCGGATCAATCGCGAGTTCTTCCAGCGCGTCGAGGTCGAAGTCGGCCTGGCGAAGCAGCTCGACGGGCACTTCGTTCAGGATGGCGATCGCGCCGGTCACGAGTTGGCGATACCTGCCGTGCGCCGCCCCCGCGCTGGCGACGTAGAGGGGAATCGGCCGCACGCGTTCGTGCGGATAGGGCTCCGACAGGCGGCCGTTCTCGAGCACGGCGAGCGGCCGCCAGCCGACGTAATCGTTGAGGCGGTCGATCGCCCGTGCCACGACAGCCTCACGGGCGTCCTCTGGATCTCCCTCGGCGAGCAGGCCGCGCATGGCGGCCATCAGAAAGAACGGCCGCTCGATCGCCCCCGGCGGCTGGTGTTCGAGGAGATCGGCATGGTACCGCCGGTAGGCGGGCAGGAGCCCTTCGAAGACCGCGTCAATCGCCCACCGCGCCTGGACGGCGTCCCGGAAAGCGGGCTCTGTCGCCTCGAGGCCAAGAAGCCTCACCCGCAGCGCGGCTGCGACCTGCGCCGCGGTGTCAGCCCCCTCGGTGACCGAGCCGTTGGGAACGGTGGGCTCGATCCCCGCGTACAGGTCGTTGATTCCACGCCAGACCGCTGCATCAAACGTGCCTGACGAGAAGTTGAGATACCCCAGGACGATCGCCGCGGCATCTTTCGAACCCGGCGGCTTCACGGCATGCGGCATCGAAGGGGGGTTCGCGGAAGGAGCGGCGCAGCGGAAAAATCAGAACAACAGACCAAATCCTATCATTTTTGCTCCCTCGCGAGCACGAACTATCCTTGGCAGGACGTGGGGCCATGGGCCTCTGCGAACCGTCAGGACATCGGCTCTCATGCACCTTATCAATAGACCCCTCGCCGGGGCTGTGCTTCTCTCAACGGTCGTGTGGATCGCCAGCGGGCTTTCAGCCGCGGGACAGTCGCTCCTCTGCGGCACGGCCGGCGATGAACTCGTCGCGGCCCGAGCGGGTCTGACCCGCGAGTGGGTCGTGCAGATTCCGTTCGACTCGGCCGGCTGGCGTCTCGAGCACGTGTCGATCGGCGATGATCTTATCGTCGCCTGTTCTGGAGACGGTGGCGTGCACGCCATCCAGGCGTCGCCCTCGCAAAATGGCTCACCCCGCGCAGGCAGCGTGCTCTGGTCGCAACGGGTGGGCACGCCCGGCGGACCGGTCCAGGCTGCCGGCATCGGCCCCAAGGTTGTGACGGTAGCGCGGGATCTCGATCTGTATGCCTTCGACAGTGCCGATGGCAGCCGCACGTGGCACCGCACGCTCGGCCGTCCGCCATCTGCAGCCGCCGTCTCTTCTGGCGAGTGGGTCTATGGTCCGTTGTCGGCCAACGGCGTGCTGCGGCTGCCGGTGAATCCCGTCACGCAGCCGCGGGAGCAGGCAGGCAGGAAGAAGGATGCCGCGGCCCCCGGGGACCGCGCGGTGAAGAAGCCAAACAAGAACGTCGCTGGAACGTCCGCCGATCCTCTCCGGCCGATCTCACTCGACGCAGGTGGCCGCGTCGAGTCGGCGCCGATCGCCTACGAGGATGGCGTGGTCTGGTACACCCAGAGTGGCCTGCTCGTCGGCGTCGTCCCATACAGTCTGGGATGGAAAAGGCTCGAGTTCGATCTCAGATCGGCGTTGACCGGCCCTCCGACGATCCGCGACGCCGCGATCTTCGTGGCGACCGAAGAGGGCGACCTTGCCCGCATCGATGACTCGGGCCAGGAAGACGCGCCTGATTTCGCCGCCATCTGGCATGTCGTGCTTGTCGCTCGCCCGGAGGGCAGCCCGCTCGTCTCCAGCCAGACCGTCGTCGTATCGCTGGGCGACGCGGGCATCCACGCCTTCTCGGCCGCCACCGGCGACGTACTCTGGAGAAGTTGTGTGGCAGGCCGTCTCGTGGCCACGACGGGCAACCGGGTGTGGTGCGTCGACCGTGTCGGCCGGCTTTCGAGCCTCGACCTGTCTACGGGCATGCCGAGCGAGTGGATGTGCCTGGGCGACTTCACGCTGCCGCTCACCAACACCGTCTCCGAGCGGCTGGTCCTCGCCTCACCCGACGGGCTCGTTGTCTCGCTCGCGCCCCGCCGCACAACCTCGAAGCTGCCGCCTCCGCCGCCGAAGGATGACGGTGAGCAGCAACCGGCCGCCGCGCCCGCCGAAGAGCCCGCCGCCGAGGAGCGGACGGAGACCTGACGGACGGCTTCAAGAAGCCCGGAGCGCGAGCGATGGGAATGTGGGTCGCGACCCGAGGCGTTGTGCGAAGCGGGACGGGGTGGCGGGCGTATTCCCCGCGCTCGCGCTTGGGGCTTCCTGTCGGGAGGCGTCGTGGATCCGGACGCGTTGCATCGGGTGTTCAAGAAGCCCGGAGCGCGAGCGATGGGAATACGGGCGATGAACGTGGGCGTGGTGTGGAGCGGGTTACGGTGGGAGGCGTATTCCCCGCGCTTGCGCTTGGGGCTTCTTGTTGGGAAGCGCACTCTTCCGATCGTGAGGAGCCGGGGGTGGCACGCGCAGAAGCCGGTAATGTTTGCGACTCACGAGCAGCGCCCAGTCGGCCACGCGGGCATCCTGTAGCAAAATCCCCGGCGCCGAGCATGCCATCGCGGGCGAACCAATCCGGCACCGTCTCGAGGCCAACCGTATTTCCCGCGCTCGCTTAGGGCTTCCTGGCGGGGAGGCAACGCGCAGAAGCGGGGCCGCCGATGCGGGAAGGCGGCGCGGAGAACCGGCAGCGGTGCGGTCAGCGGTGCGGTCAGCGGCCGGGGCTGATTGGCATGCGCGACCTGGGATCCTGCCGCCAGGCGACGCTGAGCAGGTCGTAGAGCGTGCGGTCGTGCCGCACGAGCCGGTGCGGGTCCTGGAAGAAGCACTCGCTCGCCACCGCGAAGAACTCCGCGTCGCTCTCAGCGGCGTATTCGTCGAAGGCCGTCGACCGGCCGTCGTCGAGTGCCTCCTCGAAGCGGGTCCGGCAGGCCGCTATGCCCGTGATCCACTCCTGGCGGCCGACGGCAGGTAGCGGCGGGATGCCGTCGATGTCGCCGTCGAGCGCGTCGACGAGATGCGCGCACTCGTGGATTACCACGCTGCGCGGGCCATCGCGGAACCGTCCCCCGTCGAGCACGCCCGGCCATGAAAGCACCATGCTCCCACCCGACCACGTCTCCCCGACCCGGGCCTCCCGCCACTCGAGTTCCCCGCCACCTTCGAGCGGCGTCGACCGCGGCACGACGTAGTCGCCCGGATAGACGAGTACCGACTTGAGGGCGTCGAACCACTCGCCTTCAAGCCCGAGTGTCACCAGGCCCGCCTGGCCCGCGATTGTGACGCGGACCTCGTCGGTGATCTCGAGGCCGCCGCAGCCCTCGAAGCGTTTTTCGGCGACGAACACCGCGACCCAGCGGCGGAGCCGGTCGGCCTCGGCCTCGTCGAGCCACTGCGCCTGCTTGACGCCGCGGCGGAGGATGTCGTGCCAGGCTCCAGGAAAAGGCTGCTCGGCGATCGCGCGACGACGGCGGGCCCGCATCCACGACAGGAGCATGGCATGCACACCCGTGGCCGGGGCCTATTGCGGTGGCACCGGGGAGAGGGGCATCCGCCGCAGGAACAGGTCGAGGGCCATGATCAGGCAGCCCACGGAAAGGGCGACGAACGAGAGCAGGAGCATCGCCGTGTCGACGTTCATCGGCGACCGTCGCTGAGGCTGTTGCTGCGTATCGTCGGCCATCGAAACCTCCCGTTGCTTCCGCGACTGAACTCAGGCCTTGAGCCGCGTGGTCACCTTGTCGCCCCGCTGCACGATGCCGCGGGCGTAGGCCTTCACGAGTTCCGCGACCGAGTGGTCGGGCATCACACTCTTCACAACGGCCCGGCCGATGTATTCGCCGCCGCGGTAGACCTCGAGCGTGTGGCCCACCTGCAGTCCGTCGTCGCTGCCGAGCGACACCTGGATCGAGCCCGAGGCCACCGCCATCACGTCGCCGTCGAGCGTGGGCACACGGTCCTTCGCCGCGCTCTCGAGCGACAGGCCATTTTGCTGGAGCAGGATCCGGGCATTGGCGACCTGCTTCTCGAGCTGCGCCTTCCGTTCGGCCGCCATCGTGAGCTGCGCCTGCACCTCGGCCAGCGAGGCGGAGAGCTTGGCCGAGCGATCGACCTGCGAATCGACTTTCACCTGTTGCTCGTTCACCTGGGCAACTAGTTTTTCCACCTCCTCGGCGACGAGTTTGAGCTGCTCGCGGGCGTCCTTGAGTTCGTCGAGCGCCTTTTGCTGCGCCGCTTCCCGATCATCCTTAGCGGTGCGCAGTTGCGAGAGCTCCTCGTCCTTCATGACGATAGCTGACTGCAAGCGGGCGACGACCTGGTCCCGCGACTGCTCCGACTCCGCCACCTTTCGCTGAAGTTCGGTGATGTCCTTGTCGAGCTTTTCCCGTTCAGCCGTCGCCTGCTTGAGGCGGTAGTCATACCCGGGGAGTTGGCCCGGCAGGCAGTCCTGGGGGTTGCGCTCAACCTCGTCCTTCCAGTTGACGTGCGACATGAAAATGACGCCCGCGAACGTCATCAGCACGAGGCTCATGACGAACACCGCGAACACGAAGATTTTGCCGATGACGTTCATGGAGTTCCTCGCCCTCGTGCCGCACCGCAGGTCGTCGCGACGTCGACCTTCTTATTGTCGGCGGCGGTGGCCGGACCGGGCAAGACTCCCCGGGCTGGGCCACGACCCCGGGAGAGGTGATCGGCAGACGGATCAGGATGGCTCAAGTGACGATCCGCCTGCCCCTTCGGTCGATCGGCCGCTCGGACGCCGCCGCCCCAAAAGGAGTGATTCGGCTGCCGCGGCCGCCATGATCGTCACACACACCGCAATCGGCAGGGTTCCCACCACCAGCCACGGGCTCGTGCGGCCGTCGGGGCGGACGGTCACCCGGAGGGTCGCCGTGGACCGCCGTGGACCCCGGGCCAGCAGGCGGCCCGAACCGTCGATGGAGGCGGAAAAGCCGGTGTTGGCCGCCACCACAATGGGTGTGCGGACTTCGACGGCCCGAAACACGGCCGCGACGAGGTGCATATCGAGCTCACTCGATCCCCAGAACCAGCCGTCATTGGTGAGGTTGACGATCACGTCGGGACGCTGGCCGGTGGCGGCGAGAGTACGCACCAGCGCGCGGAATGCCCCGGGGAGGGCGGTCTCGTAGCAGATCGTTGGCGCGACCGCGAAGCCGGCGACGTCGACCACGACCGGTGTCTTTCCCGGAGTGAGGCCGCCGGGAAGGGGCGTGAGCCGATAGAGCACCGGAAACCTGTCGGCCAGCGGCACATACTCGCCAAACATCACCGGGTGCATCTTGTCGTAACAGGCCAACGCGGCGCCGTGCGGGTCGAGAAAGACTGCGGCGTTGAAGTTCTCGACGCCCGCAGGCACGTGTGGCGTGACGACCTGCCGGTCGAGGCCGACGAGCCAGCAGGTGCCGTAGCGCTTCGCGTAGACAGCCAGCGCGTCGAGTCGCTGTTGGCCGAGCAGCTCACGGCAGCGAGCCCGCCGCTTCGCGCGGGCGGGTTCGTCGGCGCCGGCTGGCTCAATGCCGAGCACTTGTTCGACGACCGCGTCGTCGAGCGGCTCGTCGGGGTGGACCTCGAGTAGACCCCACCGCCACATCGTCTCCGGCCAGACGACGAGGTCGGGTCGGCCCGCATGCTCAGGTAGTGCCAGAGCCCCGATCGTGAGGTCGTCATAGTGGCGAGCGACGTCGGCTGCGGCATCGGGGTCGTGCTTGAGTTCGGTATCGATTGAACCCTGCACGAGGAGCACGTCGAGCGTCCTGTTTGTCGTGGCGGGCTCACCCGCGAGCCGCCAGGTGCCGTAGCCAAGTGCCAGCGTGAGCACACTCGCCGCGACGGCCACGTCGCCGAGTGCCCCTCGAACGCCGAAGCGGATCAGCGTCGCGATCGCTGCCGCCACCGCCATCACGATCCCGCCAACACCGACGGCGCCAAGTGCGTCGGCGATCTGGATGAGCGTTGTCCACCGCCACTGCGTGTGCCCGAGCATGGCGAACGTGAAGCCGCCGAGAACCCAGCCCCGCAGCTGTTCGCACGCCATCCACGCCACGGTGGCCGCTGGCACCAGCGGCCACCGCCACCGGTGAACGAGCTGCCGCGCCGTCCAGACAAAGAGCGGCAGATAAGCCGCGAGGTAGGCGGAGAGCGCCACCCAGCCGATTGAGGTCGCGGGATGGGGCAGCCGCAGCCAGTGAATCGCGAGCAGCCAATAAAGCAGACCGCCGGCCCAGATGGCCCGCCACGGATAACGCCCCGGCAGCCCGTCGCTCTGCACGACCCAGAGCCAGGGCAGCGGCGCAACCCACGCGAGCAGCCAGAGGTCTGCGGGGGGCTGCACGAGAAACATCGCGATCGCGCCGGCCAACACGAGCAGCCAGAGCCGCCGGGTGCCAGACGCCTCGGTCGTCGCGTCGGTGCGGGTCGTCGTGTCGGTGCGGGTCGTCGCGTCGGTGCGGGTCGTTAGGCTCACTCGTCCACCTCAAACTCCGCGATCGTCGCCCCGGCCGTGATGGCCTCGTCCTCATCGGCAAACTGGGCCACGAGCCGTCCCGAAACGGGCGCCTCAAGGTCGATCGTGGCGGCGCCGGAGACGAGCTCCACGACGCGGTCGCCCGCGAGGACCGTCGCTCCCATGGGGACCAGCCAGAGCGACACGGCCAGCGGCACGTCGCCCAGGCCGAAATCAGGAACCACGAGCTGTGCGCGTCGCCGCGGAAGAGGAGCAGTCATCAGGGTCACTGCAGCCCGCGCAGCCACGCGAGGACCACGCGGCCCACGACTTCGAGCGACTCTGCCGCGCAGTTCGCGGGGACGTCTTCGGTGGTGTGCCACTGCGGGTAGTCGAAGTCGATGATGTCGCAGGTGGGGATGCCGCCGATCATCCGCAGCGGCACGTGGTCGTCCTCTACGGCATATTTGGGCCGGGGAATAAACTCTCGCGCCCCCATCTTGCTGGCCGTTTCCCAGATCGCGTCGACCACCTCACGCGTGTCGGGCCAGTCGACGCTGTGCTGCTCCTGCCAGATCTCGAGGTCGCGGTCGGCGACCATGTCGACGATCACGCCGCAGCGGTAGGCATGCTTCAGGCGACCGGCACGACGGTCGGCTACGTACTGCCGCGCGAAGAAGTTCGATCCGAGACAGTACGGGTCGCGGGGGGCGAAGACGTATTCCTCAGCATCGAACAGGACGAAGTCGACGCCGACGGGGCCGGGAAGCGTGGGCATCGCGGCGGCCAGTTCCATGAGCAGGGCGACGCCGCTGGCGCCGTCGTTGGCGCCGATAAATCGGCCCTGTGGATCGACCGGATCGCGGTCAGGAAAAGGCCGCGTGTCGTAGTGGGCGCCGATGAGCACGCGATCGACGCGGTCCGGGTGCCAGGTCACGATGAGATTCTCGACATGCACAGGCTTGCCCGTGCGGCGGTCGCGAATCTGGAAGGCCTGGCCAGCAACCGTGGCCCCGGCCTTACGGAAGTGGTCAGCCAGCAACACCCGCTGCCGGTCCATCGCCGCCGAACCGGTGGGCCGTGGCCCCAGTTCACAGATCGCCTCGAGGTGGGCGAAGGCCCGGGCACCGGAAAACTCAGGCTCGGCCGCGACGGCGTTGCCGGCCACGCATGCGGTAGCCAGGAAGATGACCCATAGGCCGAGGCGGTAGATGGCGGTCGGTGTGGGCATGGAACGTGAGAAAACGCGAGCAGGCGGAGCGAAACTACGGGCAGTCTAGAGCGCATTCGACTTACGTGTATCGCCGGCTCGGGGGCGGCAAAAGTCTCGTCGCTGAGGGCCGCGGCGGCCCGACGCTCCTCGAGCGTTCGCCGACCCCCTTGCCTACCTCCTCCAAGGTGCCATCTCGCCGCTACACCAAAGGCCGATGCGGGAGACGGCGTGTGCGCTGGGGTGGGTTCTGGCGGGCCGTTTTGCCCGACCCGTGGAGCATCACCGCTTGAGAGCCTACACTCCGCGGCGGGTGGAAGACGCTTCGCGATGCCCCGGGTGCCCGACGATGCCAGCACGAAACTGTTTCTCCCGCGTGGCTTCGCCCGAGTGGTTTTTGATCGGGCGGTTACTGGCCATCCTGGGCATGGCCACTTCGATGGCCGTGGTGCGGGCTGGCGGTGGCCCGGAAAACCTGTTTGTCGTAGTCAACCCCGCCAGTGCTGACAGCCTGACCGTGGCCAATGCCTTCATCGCCGCCCGCGACGTCCCGCCGATCAACACCCTGATGCTGCCCTGGAAGGACAGCACCGAGAGCACCACGACCGCACGGTTTCGCAGCGAACTGCTCGCGCCGGTACTGCGGGCGATCGACTCCCGCCGCCTCGCGCCGCAGATCGATTGCGTCGTCTGGTCGAGCGACTTTCCGTGGCGGATCGATTTCAAGGACGAACTGCCCCCCGACCTCGCCGCCAAGGACCGGTTTCCCTCGGCCTCGCTCACCGGCATGACGATGCTGTTCGCGGCAGTGCAAAGCGGTGTGCCCGCCTGGCTCGATGCCGAAAGCAACGACTACTTCCGCACGCTCGGCACCGACGGCGTGCCGGAGACGACCGTCGGCTTCCGGAGCTGGTATGGCTGGGGCCAGAACGGCGAGCTGCTCGAAGCGGGGGGCACCCGCTATCTGCTGTCGGCGATGCTCGGCGTGACAGCCGGGCGGGGCAACACGCCCCGCGAGGTCGCCGCCTATCTCCGCTCGGCCGCGCGAGCCGACGGCATTAAGCCCAAAGGCACGATCTATTTCATGACCAACGGCGACGTGCGGACAACGACCCGGTCGGTGGTGTTCCCGGCGGCGGTGCAGGCGCTCGACAAGCTCGGTGTGAAAGCGGAGATCGTCTCGGGCGTGCTTCCCGCGGCGAAGAAGGACGTGGCCGGGCTGATGACCGGCACGCCCAGTTTCGACTGGCGGTCGAGCGGCAGCACGATCCTGCCCGGCGCAATCTGCGAGAATCTCACGAGCTTCGGGGCGATCTTCACGCCATCAGCCGGGCAGACGCCGCTCTCGGAGTTTCTTCGCTACGGTGCCGCCGGCTCCAGCGGCACCGTGATCGAGCCCTACTCGATCCAGGCGAAGTTCCCGCATGCGGCGATCCAGGTCCACTACGCGCGGGGCGCGAGCCTCGTGGAGGCCTTCTTCCAGTCGGTGCGATCGCCCTACCAGCTGCTGGTGGTCGGCGATCCGCTCTGCCAGCCCTGGGCGTCGATCCCGACGGTGGAAGTGGTGACCGCGGCCGACTCACGGGTGCTCGTGCCGGGGGCGACGCTCTCCGGCACGGTCGAACTCGAGCCGCGGGCGACCATGCCCAATGCAGGCGTGGTCGACCGATTTGAACTCTTCGTCGATGGCGTGCGACTCACGGAGTGTGGTCCCGGCGGCCGCCTCGCGCTCGATACCACGACGCTGGCCGACGGCCACCATGACGTTCGCGTGGTGGCGATCGAGTCGTCACCGGTCGAGACGCAGGGGCGGAGCATTGTGCCGGTGGCATTCGCCAACCACGACCGTGCGATCGAGTTGACGGTGGAACCGCTCCGGACGACCCGCACGGGCACAGTCCGCGTGGCCGTGAAAGGCACGGGGATCGAGGGAGCGGTGGTGTTCGCGACGGGTCGCGTGCTCGGTCGCATCTCTGGGGCCGAGTCATCGATCGAAGTGCCGGCCGAACTATTGGGCGCGGGCACCGTGATGATCAGGGCCACCGGTCGCGGCGGCCCCAAGCCGGCCGATGGCGTCAACGCGGTTCCCGTGGCGGTCGAAGTCGCCGAGTGACGTCGACCACAGGCAGCTGGCCGACGGTGAGAGCTTATCCGCTTATGGGAGAGCGGCGACACAGCACCGTCGAGGATGGAGGCAAGGGGGTCGGCGAACGCTCTTAGGAGCGCCTGAGCCGCCGCGGCCCTCAGCGACGAGACTTTTGCCGCCCCCGAGCCGGCGATCCACGGAGGTTGGATGCGATCTAGCCCTTAAACAAGCGAATGCGAAGCGGGCTGCGCTGCTATTTCGGCATGGCG
>JBBDNW010000154.1:0-3174 GCA_040877375.1 Pirellulales bacterium
CCGACAGGAAGCCCCAAGCGCGAGCGCGGGGAATACGCCCCCCACCCCAACCCGCACCAGTTCGCCGCCTCGTCACCCTAACCGTGCGCCCGGCATCAGCGGGCTGCCGCGGAGAAACTCGGCGGCCGACATGCTTCGCCGCCCCTCGGGCACGAGCCGCGTGATGGCAATCGCGGTCGCCTCACCACATGCCACGACGATCCGCCCGCCCTCCGTGTCGAGCACCTTACCCGGCGCGGCGGCGACGGGCGGCGACAACCCTCCCGCCTGCGGCACGACGACGAGATCTTCAAGCACAAGCCGCTGCGTCTGCCCGTCACCCCTGGTGAACACGGCCGTCAGCCGCGGCCACGGATCAAGCGCCCGCCGCAGCCGCTCGATCCTCACCGCCGGGAGCGCCCAGTCGACGAGGCCGTCGGCCTTCGTGAGCCGCGGAGCCCGCGTCGCCTGTGTCGTCTCCTGCGGCACGCCGACACCGGCGACCGACCCCGTCACCACCCACGACGCCTGGAGCCGTTCAACCGCCTCGATCACGGCGCCTGCGCCGAGGACCGCGAGCCTCGGCTCCAGTTCGGCCGCCGTCTCCCGCGGGCCGACCGGCGTGACCCGGGCCACGATCACGTTGCCGGCGTCGAGCGCCGGCGTCATGTGGATCACGCTCACACCGCTGACGGCGTCGCCCTCCCGGATCGCCCACTGCACCGGCGCGGCGCCGCGATGCCGCGGCAAGAGTGAGCCGTGTAGGTTGATCCCGCCGAATCGCGGCACGGCGAGCAGGTCGCGGGAGAGGATCTGGCCGTAATCGCAGACCACAAAGAGGTCAGGACGAAGGGCCGCCAGCGATGCAACCACCGTGGGCTCGTTGACCCGCTCGGGGTCGAGGATGCCGATACCCGCGGCGGCGGCGGCGTCGCGCATCGGATTTCGCGGCGGCCGACGCCCCGGCGGCGCGTGAGCGGGCCGCGTGACGACCGCCACGATCCCATGGGGCGACCCGCGAAGCGCCTCGAACATCGGCACCGCGAACGGCCCCGTGCCCATCACGACGATACGAAGCGGTGTCATCGTCATGCTGTCCGCGCCCGCTCCTTTCGGCACCCTCGCTGTCCGTGGATCGGGCCTAGCAGCGGGCGGCCTCGAGCCGATCGAGCAACGCGTGCAAGGCGTCACTGCCGGGGATCTCACCGCGCGACTGCTGTCCGGCGAACACGTCACGGAAGCTCTCGAGCGCCCGCCGTACCTCGAGTTCGGCAGCCTCGGGAAGGCGATCGGTAAACAGCCGGCCCTCGAGGTGATCAAACTCGTGCTGCACAACGCGGGAGAGCAGGCCGTCGAGGTCGAGGTGCACAGGCTCGCCCTCGAGCGACCAGGCGTCGACCACGATCTTCTGCGGGCGACGCACGTCCATCCGCACGCCGGGCAGGCTGAGGCAGCCCTCTTCCTGCACGGCCGTGCCACGCGGCCGGCTCAGCACAGGGTTGATGAAGATGTGCTCCTCGCCATCGCCGCGGCGGCCGGCACAGTTCACCACGAACAGCCGGTAGGGCAGCGCCACCTGGTTGGCCGCCAGGCCGATGCCCTGCGACTCATACATGATCTCGAACATCTGCTCGACGGCTTCACGGAGCCCGGCGTCGAGCCTCACAACCGGACGAGCCCTCCGCAGAAGCGCCGGGTGGGGATACTCGACAAGCGTGAGCGGGCCGATCGCGGCGGGATCGACGTCGGTGTGTGAGGCGGGATCCATGAATCAGCGGCGACCTTGCGGTGAGCGATTGGGGAGCAACGACAAGAGCATCATACCGCCGTCCCGTCACGGTAGGATGTCGGAATGAACTCCCCGGCCATGCCACGCAAATCATCAGCGACTGCCGTCAGCGACATGCCGTCGCCCCCCTGGTTTACGCCAGCGGTGCTCCTGGCCACGGCCGGCGGCGTGGGTCGCGTCCCCTTCGCACCCGGCACGTTCGGCGCCCTGCTCGGCCTGCCGCTCGCCGTGGCCACCGGAGCGATCGCGGAGCGGTGCGGCGGCGGCCTCGCCGGCCGGGCCATCGAGGCGGCGCTCATCGCTGCGGTCTGCGTGGTCGGCATCCCGATCTGCTCGCGGGCCGCGCGGCTGATGGGGAAAAAAGACCCGGGGGCGATCGTCCTCGATGAGGTGGCGAGCATGCCGCTGGCGCTCTTCATCGTGCCACCGGAGGCTCGCACGCCGGCGGTGTTCGCGGTCGCGTTCGTGCTGCTGCGGATCTTCGACATCAGCAAGCCAATCCCCTGTCGGCAGCTCGAGAAACTTCCGGCTGGCCTCGGCATCATGGCCGACGACTGGGCCGCAGCGGCGTGGACGGCTGCGTGTCTGGCCGTCGCCCGGTGGCAGCACTGGCTCTGAACAACCGGTCCGCCTGAGCGGAAGCCCGCGGCATGCGTATCCTCCTCATCGACCACGGCTGCTGCGACCACCCACACACGCGGGTGCATCGGCTTCGTGAAGGCCTCGAGGCGGCGGGCTGCACGGTCGCCATCTGCGGCCCGTCGACGGTGCACGGCTTCGATGAGCTGACCCCCGGCATGCACGGCATCCACCTCCACGACGTGGCGGCGGCGTCTCGTGAGTTTCTCGCCGCCGTCCGCGACGGAAGGGCCGAGGTGTTTCTCGATGCCGTCGCCCGGGTGCCATCGAGGCTCCTCGGCCTCGCCCGCGAAACCGCCCGCCAGCGGATCGCCGAGGCAGCCGACGACGTGTTTCCTGAGGCGATCTTTGTGTTTCACGCGGGCATCCTCACCGATCTGGCAGTGGAGACAGGCGCGCCGGTGGTGGTGCATGTGTCGCCCGCGGACTTGGCCGTCGCGGCAGCCAGACCGTCGCTCCAACGGCTCGTCTCAGCGGCGATCGGCTCAAGCGACCGCGTGATCGCTGCCGACGGGCCCACCGTCGCCACGCTCATCGACTGGCTCGGCAACGACGACGACGCGCGGGCCCGGTGCGACACGTGGCCGATCGACGACGGCGCCGCGGCCCGCATCGCCGACGCCTGCCAACAGGCGCTCGCCCGCCGCCGCGGCGAACCCGCCTAAAGCACGTTCGAGATCGCTGGAGCGATCTCGTGGCCACCTAGGAAACCGAGGCAAGGGGGTCGGCGAACGCTCGAGGAGCCTTGGGCGTATCCTCGCCTCAGC
>JBBDNW010000155.1:0-4038 GCA_040877375.1 Pirellulales bacterium
GAACGAGACGAGGTGGGAGACGTATTCCCCGCGCTCGCGCTTGGGGCTTCCTGACGGGAAGTGGCGGCCAACTCAAGGGCAGCCGTGCGGTCAGCGGCGTGGCTTCAGCACGACTGTCGCGAGGGGCGGGAGGGTGAGCGTGACCGAGAAGTCGCGGCCGTGGTGTGGGTGCGGCTGGGCCTCGAGTGCGCCCGCGTTGCCGAGAT
This sequence comes from Pirellulales bacterium, assembly GCA_040877375.1. Lineage (GTDB taxonomy): Bacteria > Planctomycetota > Planctomycetia > Pirellulales > UBA1268 > QWPN01. The sequence continues at coordinate 207 of JBBDNW010000155.1, forward strand.
TGCCACCGCCATACCACGCCGAATCGCTGTTGAAGACCTCGTCGTAGATGCCGCCGTGGGGGACTCCCAGACGGTAGCCCTCGCGGGGCACCGGCGTGAAGTTGGAGCAGGAGATCACGAAGTCGTCTGGGTCCTTCGCCTTGCGAATGAAGGAGAGGACGCTGTCTTGCCAGTCGTGGCAGTCGATCCACTCGAAGCCACGGCCGTCGAAGTCGAGTTCGTGGAGCGACCGCTCGCGGCGAACGAGTGCATTGAGGTCGGCGACGGACCGGGCGAGGCCCTGGTGCTTTTCCCATTGGACGAGGTGCCATTGCAGACTCGTGTCGAAGTCCCACTCGGACCACTGCCCGAACTCGCATCCCATGAAGAGCAGTTTTTTGCCCGGGTGGCACCACATGTAGGCGTACAGGAGGCGGAGGTTGGCGAACTTTTGCCAGTCGTCGCCCGGCATCTGACCGATCATCGAGCCCTTGCCGTGGACGACTTCGTCATGCGAGAACGGCAGGACGAAGTTTTCATGGAAGGCGTAGATGAGGCTGAAGGTGAGTTCGTCGTGGTGGTATTTGCGGTGCACGGGTTCGTGCCGCATGTACCGCAGCGTGTCGTTCATCCAGCCCATATTCCACTTCAGGCTGAAGCCGAGGCCGCCGAGATACGTGGGCCGCGAGACGCCGGGCCAGGCGGTCGATTCTTCGGCGATCGTCAGCGTGCCCGGAAACCGCTCGTGGACCTGAACATTGAACTGCTTCAGGAACTCGATCGCCTCGAGGTTTTCGCGACCCCCGAAGCAGTTGGGCTCCCACTCCCCCTCCTTGCGGCTGTAGTCGAGGTAGAGCATGGAGGCCACGGCATCGACCCTGAGACCATCGACGTGGTAATGATCGAGCCAAAAGAGCGCGCTCGAGATCAGGTAGTTGGCGACCTCGTTTCGGCCGTAGTTGAAGATCAGCGTGCCCCAGTCGGGGTGTTCACCCTTACGCGGATCAGCGTGTTCGTAGAGCGCCGTGCCATCGAAGCGACGCAATCCATGCGCGTCTTTGGGGAAGTGGGCCGGAACCCAGTCGATGATCACGCCGACGCCGGCACGGTGCAGGGCGTCGATCAACGACATCAACGCCTGGGGCGGGCCGAATCGGCTGGTGGCGGCGAATAGGCCGATCGTCTGGTAGCCCCAGCTGGCCGAGAGCGGATGCTCGGTGGGGGGCAGAAACTCGACGTGCGTGAACCCCATCTCGACCACATAGGGCACGAGTTCCCGCTCGAGGTCGGCGTAGCTGAGCCAGCGGTACGGGTCGTCACCCGGCCGCCGCCAGCTGCCAAGATGAACCTCGTAGATGTTTAGCGGCGCGGACAGCGAATTGCTGGCGGCACGCCCGGCCATCCAGTCGCCGTCGCGCCACTCGTAGGCCCGGAGATCGATGACCTGGGAGGCGGTCCGTGGCGGCACCTCAGCCCCGAAGCCGTAGGGGTCGGTGCGGTCGCTTGGGCCGTCGGCAGTAAGAACGCGGTATTTATAGATCGTGCCGGCAACGAGACCGGGGATGAACAACTCCCAGACGCCGGACGGAATCCGCTTGTGCATGCGGTGGGCCGCGCCCTCCCAGCCGTTGAAGTCGCCGACGACCGACACGCCCTCGGCGTTGGGGGCCCAGACGGCGAAGTTCACTCCTCGGACGCCGTCGTGCGTCTCGAGGTGCGAGCCAATTTTTTCGTAGCTGCTCCAGTGCTGGCCCTCGCCGAAGAGGTGAAGATCGTAGTCGGTGAGCATGGAGAGGGGCCTGGCGTCACGGGGGAAGACCGTACAATCGTGCCACACGGCAGGGCTTCACGCGACCGCCGGCGACTCAAACGACGGCGGGTTCGTTGTCGGTCGTGACGGATGCGACGGTGGAGGCCGGTGACGATGGGCTACGAACGATTTGCTCCCGTGGATCGCGTAATCGACGTCGGCGGCACGTCGTTTACGTTTTGGCTTCCCCCGGACTTCGAAGCGCTCATCGATGTGGAGGCCTTCGAGCGGGACGAACGGATCCCCTATTGGGCCAATGTCTGGGAGTCGGCCGTCGTGCTCGCCGAGGATGTGGCCGTCATGGAGGGCTGTGGCCGCCGATTTCTCGAACTCGGCTGCGGCCTGGCGTTGCCGGCCATGGTGGCCCAGCGGCGTGGCTTCCAGGCAGTGGCCAGCGACTACGAGGAGGATGCTCTGGAGGGCGTCCGGTTTAACGCCGACCGGAACGGGGCCGAGGGCCTCCAAATGCTCCTGCTCGACTGGCGGTGCCTGCCCGCTGATCTCCCCACGTTCGATCTCGTCGTGGCAGCCGACGTGCTCTACGAAAGACACCATGCCGACGCGCTCGCCGGCGTGGTGGCCCGCGTGCTCGCCCCGCACGGCGTGGCGCTCGTCACCGACCCCGGTCGCGCCCGGGCGGTGAACTTCGAGCCGGCCATCCGCGCGGCGGGCCTGGGTGTGGTGAAGCAGCAGCCCCGCCGGCCCCGGGGCGTCGCGACCGGCCCCGAGATCGACATCTACCGTGTCACCCATCCTGCGTGAAGTGAAGCACCTTCAGGAAGGTGGTGGGCGTATTCCCCGCGCTCGCGCTTGGGGCTTCCTGACGGGAGGCACCGTCCCCCGCGGCCCCGGGTGAGGATTCACCCGAGGGCTGCGGGACAGACGGATGAGCGGCTACGCGACGAGCCTCATGGCGGGCTGCTCGCCCGTGATACCGATCACGAACTCCTCGAAGATCTTCACGTCGAGTGCCGAGGCGTTCTCGGCCTCGGGGTGGAACTGCACGCCGAGGGCTGTCCAGTTTTCGATGGCGCTCTCAATCGCCTCGATGACGCCGTCCGGGGCGCGGGCGGTCACGCGGAAACTCACGGCCACGTCGTCGATTGCCATGTGATGCATACTGTTGACCCGGATCTCACCGTCGCCGTAGACGCGTTCCATTGCCGAGCCCGGCTCCACGACGAGGGCATGCCGGTGGGCGAGATCAGTCGGGTCTTTGTGGGGGATCGCCTTCGGCAGGTCCTCGGGGATGTGCAGAAAGAGGGTGCCGCCCTCGGTGACGTTGAGCAGTTGCATGCCGCTGCCGATCGCGAGCACCGGCATGTGACGGGCGCAGATGTGCTTAGCGAGTAGACGGTCGAAATCCTCGCGGCGGGTGTCCATCGGGCGGACGGAAGGATGGGGCATGTAGCCGTCGCGACGGGGGTCGAGGTCGGCTCCACCCACCAGCACGACGCCGTCGAGCAGGTCGAGCAGGCGGACGACGTCGTCCTCATCGCCCAGAGGGGGGAGGATCACCGGGATGCCGCCCGAGGCGGTGATGCCGTCGTAGTAGCCGGCGGCGACGAACGACAGGGCGGCGTGCTCTTTGCGGGTGGAGCGATAGTCGGTGTTGATGCCGATGAGGGGTTTGGCTGCCATGGAAACGAGATCCTCCGTGAGGGTTCAGCCGGCTTCCCTGCCGGCACGGGGGCGAAGGTATCGGTCGCAAGGGCAGCCGCAAGGATTTTTCTGATTTTGTGGTGCAGGCAGGGGTGCCACCACAAGATCAAGTGCTAGCACCGGTAGTGCTAGCATCGAAGGGCGGCCGGAAGTTGGGGCTGGGTAGGTTTTTCGCACGCGCCCGGTTTCGTGTGGGCAAGGGATTGCCCCTGCCATGTTGCCGGACGTTCGCTACGGCCTTCCGGGCCTCCCCTCACTGCGTGCTGGCCGCGCTCTGCCATCCATGGCTCCGCTTGCCAGCAAGCCCGGCTCCATGGCAGGGGCAATCCCTTGCGGCGCGCTATTTAGGCGGCGATCCACGTGGCTCGTTTGAAGCTTCGA
>JBBDNW010000155.1:4138-17469 GCA_040877375.1 Pirellulales bacterium
TCCCTTGCGGCGCGCTATTTAGGCGGCGATCCACGTGGCTCGTTTGAAGCTTCGAAGCCACGTGAGCTGCCTTTTGGCGAGCTGGCGGGTTCGTTGCTGCGTGCGGCGGATGGCCTCGGTGCGGTCGATCCGACCTTCGATGAGATCGATCGCTTCGGTGTAGCCGGCGGCCTGGCGAGCCGTCGGGCCGATACCGCCGGGGAGAGCGAGCGCGGCGTGGGTCTCCTCCACGAGCCCTGCGGCAAACATTCGTTCCACGCGGCTGTCGATACGGTCGTGGAGCGTGGCTCTTGGCAAGTCGATGATCAGGAGTCGCTCCTCGAAGAGCGGGTTTGGCTCGGAGTGGAGGGCCGACGACAGGGGCTGTCCGGTGGTCGTCGCCACTTCCAGCGCCCGGATGACCCGCCTTGCGTCCCGGGGGTGGATGCGGGCGGCCGAGGCGGGGTCGATCTCCGCGAGCCGGCGGTGCAGGGGCTCCGGGCCGCAGGCGTCGGCCTCCGCCGCGAGCCGACCGCGGAGGACGGGATCGGCCGGCGGCAGCGACGCCAGACCGTCGCGGAGGGCCCGAAGGTAGAGCGGCGTGCCGCCGACGAAGAGGATGCCTCGGCCGCGGGACCGGCAGTCAGCCACAGCCCGGGTCGCCTGCTCCAGCCACGTCGCCACGCTGTAGGGGGCCGCGGCGGCCGCTACGTCGACGAGGTGGTGGGGCACAAGCTGCCGCTGCTCCAGGGTGGGCTTGGCCGTGCCCACGTCGAGCCCGCGGTAGACGGCCATCGAATCGACGCTCACGATCTCAGCGACGAGCCGGCGGGCCATTCGCACCGCCAAGGCCGATTTTCCGGAGGCGGTGGGGCCCGATAGGAACCAGCAGTCTTCCCTGAGCGGCGGGGCGGGGTGGAACGAGCCTCCGCCAGGCCATGCTAGAGTTGTGGTCCCCGCAGTCGGCGGCCCGGAGCCCTCCGGCCGGCTGGAGGGGGAGTCATCGGGAGTCGTTGGAACTCGTGTCGGATTCTCGAACATCGGCCCGCCGCTGTGGCGAAGTCCTGGAGACGCTGGAGGGCGTGATCGCCTCGCGGAACCGCGACCCCTCAGCCCGATCCTACACCACCAAACTCCTGGCCGGCGGCCCCGAGGCCGCTGGCGCGAAGGTCACCGAAGAGGCCGCGGAGCTCGTCCAGGCTGCCCGCGGCGAGACCGACGACCGCGTCGTCTCCGAAGCGGCCGATCTTCTCTACCACACGCTCGTGCTCCTGGCCTGTCGCAACGTGCCTCTCGCCAGGGTCGAGGACGAACTGGCCCGGCGGTTCGGCGTGTCGGGGCTCGAGGAGAAGGCGTCACGGCAGGGCGGCGGACAAGGAGCCACGACATGAGCGACGACGGCAAAGAACGGCTTCTGCGGATCGGCATTCCCAGCAAGGGTCGGCTTTCGGAACTCGCGGCGCAACTGCTGGCCGACGCGGGGCTCTCGTTTCGCCGCACGGAGCGGAGCCTCTTCGCCCGCTGCAAGGACATGCCCGTGGAGGTCACGTTCCTCCGCACCGACGACATCCCGGTGCTCACCGCCGAGGGGGCCATTGATCTGGGGATCACCGGCGCCGACCTCGTGGCGGAGAGTGGCGCCGAGGTGGTGCACCGGCTCGATCTTGGCGTAGGCACGTGTCGACTCGCGCTCTGCGTGCCCGACGATGCGACGATCGACGACCCTCGCAAACTCGCGGGGTGCCGCGTGGCCACGAGCTTTCCGAGGATCACCCGCCGCTGGCTGGCCGACCGCGGCGTCGAGGCCCACTTCGTCGAACTCTCCGGAAGCGTCGAGGTGATGATCGCCTTGGGCGTCGCCGACGCGATCGTCGACCTCGTCGAGACCGGCAGCACGCTCGCCGCCAACCGGCTTCACGTGCTCGACGAGATCGGCCGCTATGAAACAGTGCTCGTGCAGCATCCGGGCCTCACCGCCACCGCCCTCGCCGACCGGATCGTGCGGCGGCTGGAAGGGATCGTGATCGCCCGCAGTTGGACGCTCCTGGAATACAACGTACCCCGCACCCGGCTGGCCGATGCCGAGAAGATCACGCCTGGGTTCAACTCCCCGACCGTGATGTCGCTCGAGGATCAGGCATGGTGCGCGGTCCGTGCCATGGTCAAGCGGGGCGACGTCCACGCCGTCATGGAGCGGCTGGAAGCGATCGGCGCCACCGCCGTGATCGAGACGCGGATCGGCAACTGTCGGCTGTAAGACGGGTCACGCCTGAGCCTGAGGCGTCTTTGCGGAGCACTGCTCCACGCCCCCGGCCTTACCGCTGCCGCCCGCCAGGAAGCCCCAAGCGCGAGCGCGGGGAATCCGCCCACCACCTCATCAAGGCGGGGCTTGTCATCTGGAACATGCCGCTGCCGTCGCTGCGTGTTCCTTGACTGTCCAATCACAAGACATGCCCGACGTTCGCTCAGTCGATCACGGCCAAGAGCACCTTTTGCCTCCTCGACCGCTCGCCGCCGCTTCGCCTGATCGATCCTCAAGCTCCCGTACTTCTTCTTCCAACGGAGAAAGTCTACTCCGTCACGCCGATCTTCTTGACCGCCTCCGCTGTGGTCTTGCCTCCTCTCAATTCGACCTCGACCTGCCGAAGCTTGGGGATGATTTGCTCAGCCTGTTCCTTCTTTCCGCGTGGCATTGATTGCCACCCTTGGGTTGCTCCACGCCCAGATTCTCTCTCTGGAAGTGGTGCCGTTGAAGGGGGGCAGGTCACCCGCTCTCCCCGCTCCTGGCCAACATTCCGCTTGATGACTTGGACAAGGAACTGGAGAAGCGGCGTCTGCCGTTCGTGCGCTACGCCGTGACTTCGTGATCTTCACGAAGTCACGGCGGGCGGCGAAAGCCGCCTGCCTACCCGATTATGGCCTTTTGTCCGCCTGGGCTGCATTTACCGGCTTCTTTAGCACCTCGAGTTTCTCGTTGTCACGAAACTGAGGACCGTAGCTCCTCTCATCCTTCAGAATGAAATAGAAATTTGTCTCGTTATCGTGCCCTTCGTTGGGCCTCGTGCCTTTGAAAGACTTCGGGTCTGCGTCATCGACCAGCCATCCCTTCCAGAAGACATGGTCGCAATCTCTTCCAAAGTCACGCCACTTATCGAGCACCTCGAATGAGTCTCTGTGAGCTTGTGTGATTTTCCGATTAGCGTAATAGACCGCGACACGATCTGCTGCCCAGGCGTGCGCTAAGATCTCGAATGAATCGATGTCACAAGGAACAAACCCACGGTTTTCAAAAAACACCCGTTTTTCATTCCTCGACCACGTCGGGTCCAGCTGTCTAAACGAGTCGGGGTCCGACTCTGGAAGTTGCACTATCGCAAAAGGCGAGGCGGAAGGACGACCAGGTTTTTGGCCATCCGAGCCGGTCCCATACAAATACACCAAGCGAAAAACCGATTTTTCATCTCGGTACAGTCCCGGCCCGAACTCCCGAAAGGAATCTGGTCCGCGCCTTCAATCCTCCTTGATTCGCGATAGACGTGGACCTTGTCCCTCCCGAATTCCCGGCGCCCCGTATTGGAGCGAATTGGCATCACCCGAAACGTCTTGGCGTCCGCGCCGACGACAGGCCATTCACACCTCCCATTGCCCTCATCTCATGTCACCCACGTCACGGTGTTGCGGGACGTGTCTACTTTGTAGCCGACATCACAACCGGAGAGAGCAAGCGTCAATGCAATCCCGATCGGGGCAACCGCCAGCGGTAGCCCAGGTGATGGGGTTTTCATTGGGCCTCCTATAGCCGAACGACGGCGATCAGCGGCGGCCTTCGGCCGTCCGCTGCATCGCTTGGTTCGGGGTGCTGCTGGCTTCCCATGCCCTCGCCCGCTCGGACATAGCGGGGAGCATCTTCTGCCAGTCGTGGAGGGTGGCCGGATCGAAGTCCGCGCCATTAGGCCAAACAAGGGTATGAACCTCTTGGTCCAAACGAACCTGATTGAATAACTCCGGGTCACGAAGCGGTCCGAAAAGCAATCCAGCAAGCACGGGCTGGAAGTCAATTTCTTGCACGGTGCCGTCACGAAATGAGACCCGAAGCCGATACGGGCCAATCACTTTGAAGTCAGTGACGCAGTGAAGAGCATGGATCATGGCGGCACCTACGGAAGCGGATCGATCGGCAAGGGCTCTGTTCCAGCCTGAAGCCGTTCCCAGTCGGCAATCAGTTCCGACTGACGTAACTCGGCCCACGCCTCCACCAGTCTAGCCTGCCGCCGTGGGAGGTTACCGGCAAGCAACTCTATGGGGTCCAGTCCGAATACGGCCTGATCGTCGCCATGGTAGGCGTGAAAGTGGGAGGCGTGATGCGGCCCAAACTCGCAATACATTCGGATAATGATGCCGTAAAAGCGGCTGAGTTCAGGCATGACTATGTCACAAAGGCTCGAAGGGTTTGCCATTCAGGCCGCGCTACTCAATGCCCCGAACGTCTGCGATCAGCGGCTCGCGACTTTGGACTTTCCATCAGGACCGATTTTATCGCGAGTCCGCTGCATCGCTTTGTTCTCCCTGCTCGGGCTTCTTCGCTTGGCCGGGCTCGTCAATTTCGAGTTCACGGCAGATTTTCTTCGCCATGAATTCGTTGATCTCACGGTGTCGCGGAACCGTGGATACTTTGCGAGCAGTCGGGTTGACGTAGACCGTGTGCCTACCGCCCTCGCGCAGGAATACACAACCGCTGGCCTCGATGTGACGAATCAAATCGACCCGTTTCATCACGAAGCCAGTTCGAAAGGCTCTCTTTCGACTTTCTGACCGATCAGAGCTTGCTCTGCCAATTCCCGATTTGCTTCGAGCACCAGTTGGACGGCCTCGCGAAGATTCTCTCGAACCTCGTCGAGCGTCTCGCCCTGGCTGTTGGCGCCGGGGATCTCCTCGACAAATCCGATATAGCCCTCGGGAACCGGCATGAAGACGGCAGTAAACGTCATCGGAGCACCTCAGGTCGCTGGGGGCAGAGACCGAACGGACTCGATTGTACAAGTAAACGGAACGGCCGTACAGATACGTGGTGAAAGAAACTTTCGGCGGGAGAACGTCAGCATTGAGCCGCTCGCAGCCAACCAGCCCAGCTACACCGCTGGAGGCTGCCGCGAGTCGGCTCCAATGCTTTGTTAGCCGCTTTGTGGCTGAGCCGGAAGGGCAAGCAGCATTACGACGCGACTTTCCACGAGAGCCAACATCTCGTCCGAAAGATCGCCAAGCTTTCGCATTAGCTTGACGGTTGGATACGTTCCGATGCCCTGCACATCAAACGCCCCCATTCTTCAGCCATCCAACACTCGTCGGAATCTCAAACCGCGTTCCTCTCACGCTTGTCGTATGCGGAATGACTGTTGTCAATGCACGCTCGTCGTCGAGCACGGGACCGCTAAGAACCAGAGCCGGACGCACCTTCGCGGCGTAGCCCATATCTACGAGCCAGACCTCACCCCTTTTGGGCTTCGCCATTGCCGACCTCCTCGGCGTCATACATGGCGAAGACTGACTCACCGGCCGCCGTCAGTTCCTCATCTGAGAGCGGACCGGCGTTCGCCTCAGAGATTCGAGCCAATTCGAGAAGCACTGCATGCTGTTCGCCACGCGACAAGGCGGAGAACGTGTGGATCAGTTCGAAGGCGACATCGCTCATGGATTTGTCCTCATGAACATGATTGTACCGCCCATTGTGATTACACGCACACGGACTCGGTTTTGGTACGGCTAACAATTTAATTGAGCCGCACTGAGTGCGGCCTAACACCTTTATAGACCGAGTTATGTCGCACTCGGCGATGGTTGTCAATACAACTGGTTGGCAAAACGTGGGCAGAGGGCCGCCTATCTCCGGCGCCAGGATGCAGCCGGATCGGAGGGACTTGACAGGCCGGACAGGACTGAACAAACTTCCAGTATCTGGCCTTTGCGAAATACGCGTCCGGTTCCCTTTCGGTGGGATTGCCGATGAGTGTCGAGCACTATTGCTCCCGCGTACGCGATAGCTCCTTGTCGCCAGCCGATCAACGTTGGTTTCCTGCATGGATTCGCCGCTACGCGGAGGCCACGAAAACAACGAGTGGCCCGTTGCCCGTCACTCGGGAGGGCGTGATCGACTTTCTGCGCATGCTCCGCAATGGCGGCACGCCGGCGTGGCAACGGCTGCAGGCGACGAGGGCCATTGAAGCCTACCAGCTGCTCGTGCTCAAGACCCCCAGTCCATCCCTGCAAGACATCCGGAGCACCCTGAGCCGACTCGCGGATCAGGAACGAACGGCCGCACGCAGCGACGCCGGTCCCGGCCTCCATGACGAACAACACCTCGTGGGGATCATCGACCCGCATGAACCAGCGATCATCCAGAAGACCCGGCGTGAACTCCGGCTGCGGCACCGGGCCCTGCGGACCGAGCAGTCTTATGTGGGCTGGATCGAACGGTTTCTACGTTTCTGCGGCACTGCTGAACCGAATCGCTGGACCGAGGCTGATATCAGGGCGTTTCTCACCTCCCTCGCCGTCGAGGGCAACGTCGCCGCCAGCACCCAGAATCAGGCCAAGGCGGCCATGCTGTTCCTGTTTCGCGTGGTCCTCGATCGCGACCTCGGATTTCTCGATATTCCCAAGGCGTCGAAGCCGGAGCGGCTGCCAGTCGTTCTTTCAAGACCTGAAATAGAACGGTTGTTGGAGCCGTTCTCCGGAACGCAGCGGCTGATGTTCGCCGTCATGTATGGCGCCGGCCTCAGGCACCTCGAATGCCGCCGCTTGCGGATCAAGGACGTGTGCTTCGATCAGGGGCACATCGTCGTTCGCTCGGGCAAGGGCGACAAGGACCGGATCACCGTGCTTCCGGACATGGCCCGGGCGATGCTCGAGCAGCAGGTGGCGACGGTTCGCGGGCTGCATGAGCGCGACACCGCCGCGGGGCTTGAGGGCGTGTTTTTGCCGCATGCACTGGATCGCAAATACCCACACGCCGGCCGCGAGTTCGCATGGCAATGGCTGTTCCCCTCGCGGCAGCTGGCCCGCGATCCGCGCACCGGGGCTATCCGTCGACATCATGTTTCCGACGAGCACTTCGGGCGAGCTTTCAAGCAGGCGTTACGGCAGGCCGGAATCAGGAAACACGCCGTGCCGCACTCGCTGCGGCACAGCTTCGCCACGCATCTCCTGGAGGGCGGCGCCGACGTGCGAACGGTGCAGGAACTGCTTGGTCACGAGGACGTGACCACGACGATGATCTACCTCCACGTCATGAACAAGCCCGGGCTCGCTGTGCGCAGCCCCATCGATTCGCTGTCAGGCCAGGACGGGCGGGGGCCGGGAGCGCACGCGATCCCGATCAGCCTCGAGCGCGGGATGTCGAGCAGAAGCCAAATCTCGCGGAGATGGGTCACGAGCTGAACCGGTCACTCCTTGAGCGTCCGTTTGCCTCGCAGGAGGAAGTGGTCGTGCTGCGCGAAACGATGGGCCACGGCTCGGTCCTTCTGGTGCTTCCTTGACGGCAGGTCTGAGGTTCGCTCAGTGGTCAAGCGACCCGGCGATCACCTTTCCGGCGCGGAGCGTGGCGAGGACGCGGGTCGCAGGGTCGAGGACGGCGTCGTGGGGATCGCGATGCCCCGTCGCGGGCCGAAGGATGACGAGGTCGGCAGGACGGCCCTGGGCGAGCATGCCCGAGCAACGCTCGAAGCCGAGCGCCCAGGCACCGTGGCGCGTGGCCATGCCGAGGGCCTCTGCGGGCGTCACGACACCGGCGTCGACGAGAGTGCGACATTCGGCGAGGATCGAGAGATCGGGGGCGGACGCACGGCTGTCGGTGCCGATGGCGACACGGATTCTCGAGTCGCGAAAGGACGACACGGGAGGGAGCGTGCCGGAGAGCGCGAGCGTCGTCCGCGGGCAGACGGCGACGCACAGCCGATCGCGATGCCGGGCCAGCCGGGCCAGTGCGACCGGGTCGCGGTCGAGGTGCGTGCCATGCACGACGATGCCTCGGGAAGCGCGGGCAAGGCGCGAGATCCACTCGGCCGCGGGCAAAAGCGTGGGCGGGGACTCGGCATCCCAGGCGCCAAAGCCCTCGAGGAGCTCGCGGAATGGGCCGCCCCCAGAGGCAATGAGCTGCTCCTCGGCGAGACTCTCGGCGATGTGCATGGCCACCGGCACCTGCCGCCGGATTGCCTCGGCGATGACCGCCGCACCGAGCGGCGCTGCGACCGAATAGGGGGCGTGGGGCGACAGCCCCACCGCCACACTCCGGGCGGCGAGGCGGCTGATGTCGCGGATGCACGACCGCAGCGCCTCGCGGCCCGCCGTGGGAGACAGCCCGAGCGCCTCACGGAAAAATCGGATTCGGGGGCCGCTCGCGGCATACGCATCGGCCGGGGCCGACGTGGCGATCTCACCGATCGCCGTGACCCCCGCGGCGGCACTCTCGGCGAGGCCCGCACGGATAGCGGAGCAGCCTCGATCCGCATGGCCCTCGTCGGCCGCCCGCGACCGCCGCAGCGCAACGACTCGGCCGATCCACTCCGGCAGCCCTCCCGTGGCATCGAGCGGTGTCGGCGTGTCCGAGAACTCGAGATGAGTGTGGGCGTTGACGAGCCCCGGGATCACGATCGCGTCACCCGCGTCGATCACCGTGGTGCCGCCGGAATCGGCCCGTCCGCCGCCTCCGAGGGCCACGATCTTCCCGCGTCGGATCCGCACCCAGCCGTTCTCAATGGCCGGCCCGTGCATCGGGATCAGGTGCGCACAGCGAACGGTCAGGTCGTCGATGGCCGGCCGACTCACGGCGACATCGATGCCGCTGCGACTGCCGTCGCCACGGGCAGTGTCACGGCCCTCACCCGCGACCGTTCGGGGTCGGCGGCCGGGGCCGACGGCTCCTCCTCAAAGAGCTCGTAAAAAACGTTTCTGCGCCGCGGGATCCAGCCGAGTTCAGAAATCGCCGACCGCATTTCGTCGAGTGTGAGGTGGTGGACGGTGCCGGCCGCGCTGACGACGTTTTCCTCGATCATCAGGCTGCCCATATCGTTGGCACCGAACAGGAGCGCGAGTTGGCCGATCTCCCGGCCCTGTGTGACCCAGCTCGACTGGATGTTGGCGAAGTTGTCGAGGTAGAGACGGGCCACGGCCTGTGTCTTCAGGTATTCAAAGGCCCCGGTGGGAGGAATGTCGTCCATCTCAGTGTTGTCGGGCTGGAACGACCAACAGATGAAGGCTGTGAAGCCGCCGGTCTCGTCCTGCAGTTCCCGCAGCCGTTCGAGGTGTTCCACCCGCTCCGCGAGCGTTTCGATGTGGCCGAACATCATCGTGGCGGTGCTCCGGCCGCCGAGCAGATGCCACTGACGATGCACTTCGAGCCAATCATCGGTCATTACCTTGCCGCGGGTCATCGCCTCGCGGACACGGTCAACAAGGATTTCTCCCCCACCACCGGGGAGTGAGCCCAGCCCCGCGCGGGCAAGCCGCTCGAGCACCTCGCGGAGTGGTCGCTTCGAGACCTTCGTGAAGTGGTGGATCTCCGGTGGTGAGAAGCCGTGGACGTTGACGGCCGGAAACTCCCGCTTGATGTCGCGGAGCAGTTCCTCGTACCACTCGAGCGTGAGCGTGGGATGGAGGCCTCCCTGCATGAGGATCTGATCGCCGCCGATCGCCACCATCTCCGCGATCTTCCGAAGAATCACGTCGCGGTCGAGCACATAGCCTTCGGGATGCTTCGGACCGCGGTAAAACGCGCAGAAGTCGCAGACCGCCGTGCAGACGTTTGTGTAGTTGATGTTGCGGTCGATGTTGTACGTGCGATAGGGCTCGGGATGAAGCTGCCGGGAGACGGCGTCAGCCGCCCGACCGATCGCCGCGAGGTTGCTGGATTCAAGCAACGCGACAGCGTCGAGGGGCGTCAGACGGCCTCCGGCGACAACGTCGTCGAGGATGTCCGAAGTTTGGTCAGTCGTCGTCACGCATCGCTCCTCTCGTGTCCGGTCGCGGCGATCCTGACCGACCGCGCCGCTTGCCCCACGCCCGGGGCCGGCTGGCCTTCCGCCGGAGCGAGGTTCAAACCAGCTGCGTGCCGACGAAAGAGGGCGAGCGCCTCTCGCCCGCGGGCTTCCAGCTGGTAATGCAGATTGTCGCGGAGGTAACTGAGGCATTGCGGCACCGTGAGCCCGTGGGCGCCGGCTTCTGCAGCCGCGATCGCGGCGAGGTTGGCGATCCCAGAATCCCGCGCCCGTGCGAGCAGCGGTTCAAGCAGGCCGGTGTCGACCCCGGCCCGGGCCGCCCAGACAGCGAACACAAACGGCAGCCCGGTCCAGCGGCACCATTCGTCGCCGAGATCCCAGATCACTTGGAAGCAGCCGGCAGCGCGGTCGGTGGAGCCGCTGGAGCCGATCGCCCTGTCACCGATCAGAAGCACGGCGTCAGCGGTGGTGTCGGAGAGCCCCGAGCCGATCGGCAGGGTTTCTACGGCCGGCATGACACCGTGCCGCTCGGCCAGCAGGATGCGGGCGAGGGCCGCGCTGGTCCGCGAACCTTCGTCAACGGCGAGCGTCGAGATCTTGCCGGGAGCCTTTCGGAAAAATAACTTCACGCTCATCACCGGGCCGTGACAGCCGATGCAGGCGTTGCCTACGACGCAATGACCGCCACGGAACACCTCGATCGACGGAATCAGCGCCACATCCAATAGGCCAGAGGCGAGTTGGTCTGCGAGGCGGCTCGGCAGGTCGTACCGCACGTCGACGCCCGCCGCCGCCAGTCCGTGGACGAGGGGGCGGGTGTTGAGATACTGCACAGCCCCCACGCGAAGCCGGGGGGCGTCATTCCGGCGGACGCGGTGTTGGGAGGGATGGTGGATCATGAGGCTGCCGAAGTCTTGAGTTTCGTCGCAAACGACCCGGAGTTTCAACCGCATTTTCCGGGGTTTGCTAACCGGCCCGTCCCCACCCCCCTCGAAAGAGGCCATTGGGCTTCCCGGCCCAGGGAGCGTCGCCGCGGATGCGGTCGGCAGCCGCTCAGATGGGCCCCGGATCAGGCCTCGAGAACGCGAAAGGCGCGGAGGCCGAGGTACAAGGGCACAAACGTCGCCAGCAGGCCCACGGCCACGATCAGCGTGAGGCTCACGGCGATACCCCAGGGGCCGCCGGCCCAGGCGAGCATGCCCGACGGGGCGACGAGTGCCGGGCCGAGGGTATTGGCCACCAGAAACAGGTGGGTCGGCGCCGCCGCCAGAATCACCACGATCATGATGAACAAAGAACTGATCACGAGGCTCAGCGTGCCGCCGAAGCCGGAGGAAATCTTCGCCGGAGACGACTCCCGGAGCTCCGGCATCCGGGCACCGAGCCCCACGGCGATGCCCGAGAGTCCCATGCAGAGGATGACGCAGCAGAGTTCGTGCTGGGCGACGAGCCGCCAGGGAATGCCGAGCATGGAATCGCTGAGCAGCACGAGGCTGCAGCACGGGAGCAGTCCGCCCGCGAAGGAGAAGATGAACTTTGACCAAACGATCTGATCGCGATGCACCGGCAGCAGCCGCAGGATCCAGAACCGCCGTCCCTCCAGGCTGATCATCGGGTAGACGAATCGCGTCGTAAACGTCGAGAGAATGAGACCCACGACTGCCAGATTGAGGAAGCCGATCATCGAGGCATAAACATTGTTGTAGCCAAAGGATCGGAGGTTGAGGAAGTAGAGTCCGAGCAGGCCGAAGAAGATGACGAACTGTGACCACTGCGAAATATCCCGGCGGAAGAGTCGCAGGTCCTTGACGAGCAGGAGCCGCAGCGGTCTTCCGGCCGCGAAGCCAGCAGCGCCAAGGAACTGATCAAACCAACCCTGACGGCGGCGGCGGCGGGCCGGCACTTCACCGGAGAGCTGGCTGTAGCCCCGGCGGTAGGCCACGCGGGCCAGCCAGCCCGCGAAGAGTTGCAGCACCATCGCGTTGGCGACCAACAGGCAGAGGAACTTGACCGCCTCGCTCAAGCCCCCGGCGGATATGCGGCCGGCGCGATCGGTGCGGGCGGCCTCGATCAGGCCACTCGAGAGCCACCAGCTCGGCAGGAATTTCTGCTCGGTCACGGCGAGCCTGGCGAAGGTGCGTTCGAACCACGCCGCCGACATCGTGTCGAGTTGGATCTGCGAGCACGTCGACCAGCCCAGCCAGACCGCCGCCACGCAGACCGCGATCGCACTCACCGACAGGGCGTGCAGCCGGAGCCGGGGGAGCCACGCCACCAGGAGAATGCAGCAAATGCTGCCGATGGCCGCGGGGATCACGACGAACGCGATCATGAATGGCAGCATGAGCAGGAAGTATGGCCAGGCCGAGTGTCGCACCACGCCGTAGGCTGCGAGCATCGGGCTCCCGAGGAGCACGAAGCCCCAACTGGAGAACCAGAGGGCCTCCTTGAACTTGTGGGCGTGGATCATCTCGGCCCGCGCCGGCAGCGTGAGGAGGAGCCGGGCCTCCGGTGAGCAATACATCCCTCCGTAGGCAAGGATGCCGGTCGAAAAGACGAGCATCATCATGAGTGACGAGAAAAAAGCGTTGAACAGCAGGGAGATCACGTCGGCATGGAGGTCGTCGAGAAAGGCGAAGGCCTCGACGAACAGCCCATACAGCGATCCCCAGAACATGCTGCTGAGCAGCACCACGAGCGTCAGCCGCAGCCGCGAGTCGCGGAACATCGACCGGATGGTCTCCCAGGTCAGCGTCGCCCGGAGCCGGAGAAAGAGCCTCGATTCCGCCTCGACGCTGAGGAGCCGCACCGTGTCGTGGCCCGGTTTCCGCCCCGTCATGGCTGGCGTCCTTGGGGCGAGGTGAGTTCGAGATAAAGGTGCTCGAGCGTCGTCGCCTCGAGTGCCATCTGTTCGCGAAGCTCGGCCACTGTGCCGAGGAACCGCAACTGGCCGCGGACCATGATCCCGACTCGATCCGCCATCTCCTCCGCCATGGCGAGCGTGTGCGTCGACATGAACACAGTCATACCCTCGCGGGTTCGGGCGGCAAGCAGATCCTTGACGATCCGCACGCTCCGCGGATCGAGCCCGACCATCGGCTCGTCGAGCACCAGCACGCTGGGGTCGTGAAGAAACGACGCGGCGAAAACCAGCCGCTGCTTCATTCCCAGCGAGTAACTTTCGGAGAGGTCGTCGGCGAACTCACCGAGTTCAAAGTGCTCGATCTCGCGGTCGATCCGCGAGGTCGCCTGACGACGTGGCATGCCGAACATGTCGGCTATAAACCAGAGAAACTCGCGACCGGTGAGTTTGTCATAGAGGCAGGGCTCGTCGGGCACGTAACCGAGGTGCAGGTGCGCGCC
>JBBDNW010000156.1:0-17416 GCA_040877375.1 Pirellulales bacterium
GATAATCCGGGACGGGAGCGGATTTGCTGGCTCGGGGCTGAGTTTCCGCCGGCTCGCTCCGGGCGGGGAGCAACCGGTTATTCGCTCCCGTCCCGGATTTCTACTGCTTCTCCAGCACCAGCAGCCGGTAGTTGTGCCGCTCGACCGGCACGGTCAGCGTCGTGCCGTCAAGCTTCGGCGCCGGGGCGTCGTGGGTGACCGTGGCTGGTCCGCCATGGCCGTACACCGTGAGTTTCGTGCCCTGTTCGGGGTCGCTCACGGCCAGGGTCGCCCCCTGCCAGCCCAGCTTGTCGAGGTCGAGGGCGACCTGCGCGGTCTGCTGCTCGCCGAAGTTCGCCACCAGGAGCAGCAACTTGCCCGGCCGCTGCCAGCCGGCCAGCTTGATGTCGTCGCCCGCGGCTTTCAAGCCTGTGTCGTCCCAGTAGGCCAGGAATGTGACGTCGTCCTCGCCGATGCCGAACGCTTTCCGCTGGGCGATCAGGTTCCCAGCGTGGCCGTTGTTGTTGCCATACGGCAGGGCATCGTGCAGCATGACCGTGGCGAAGTAAGCCCGCTTGGCGCGGTACAGGTCGGCGGCGGGCCACTGCCCCTGGTATTCGTGCATGAAATCGACCGCCACGCCCCACTGGCCGGGGAAGTCCACCCGCATCCGCTCCAGGCTCCAGAAGTCCATGAAGTCCTTCTTCATCTCCGGATAGATCACATGGTGTTCGCCGTCGTAGGCGACGTCGGCCGCGCCGATCCAGGGGATGATCATGTTGTTGGTCATGTGCAAGACGATCATGCTCTTCGGCCGCTGCTCCAGGAACGCCGCCCGGCTGCGCAGGAAATACTCGCGGGTGCCGAACATCTGGAAGGCCGGCTGGATCCGCCCGTCGGGGAGACGGTAGCCGCGGCCCGCATCGATCTTGTCGCATTGCATGGGCGCTATGTTGTCGCTGTAGTAGCCGTCGATGCCGCACTCCTCGGCCCATTTGCTCCAGTTGTGAATCATGTAGTCGTTGAGCGGCTTCTCGTAGACGAGGGCCTTGGAACCGTAGGCGGATAATCTCGACCGCCATTCCTCGTCAAAGACCCCCAGCTCCGGGATCAGATGCCCTGGCAGCAGGGCGGAGTGGATGAAGTAGGGAACGGCCGACCGGCCGCCCTTGTGCTGCGCCTCGGCGATGGCCTTCGACTTCTCGACATAGTCCCGCACCACGAAGGGCGTGGAGGCAAAGATCAGGTTCTGCTCATGGGCGTAGTTCTTGAAGGTGTCGCCGCACCACCAGTTTTCCTCCCGCCAGCGAGACGGCATGGCCTTGACCGGCGAGGCCTGCACCGCGAACGTGATGGTACGGGGTGCCTCGAGGGTTGCCTCGGCGCCGACGAGGTTGAAGACCAAATCGACCTGGCCCGCCTTGTTGCGCTGAATCTCGACGGCCGGAACCTCGTCGTTGGGGATCCACCCTTCGTCGCTGTCCGCGAACCAGCAGAGCCCGCCCTTGGTCGAGCCGAGCCAGATATAGGGGATGAAGGTGCCGACCTGCATGCTCTTGTCGCCGAGGATCCGGCAGTCCCAGACCCGTCCCTGTCCCTTTGGGGCGTAGCCGTACCAGTAACCGCTGCGAATCTCCGCCGTGCAGGCGTGGACGTACTCGCCCATCGTCTCCCTGTAGGGCAGAACCAACTTCAGATCCTTGACCGCGGTCGGCCCCTTCGGCGTCAGGGTCATCGTCACCTTGTACATGCCGTCGAACTCGGCCCGCACCTCGCTCGTGACCGCGATCTCGCCCAGCGTGCTCTCGATCGCGACGATCTTGCGGTGATCCTGGTCGAACAGGGTCTTGGCCGCGACCCCTTCCGCCGTCACCTGCCTGCCATCGGCCAGCGTGGCGACCAGCCTGCCGGGCGCGGCGAGGATCTCCCTGCCCTGGGCCGTGACCCGGGCGGGAATGCCCGCCGGTCCGATTTCCATCTCGCGGCCCCAGACGCCCAGCGTCTGGCCCTCGAGCGTCACCGGCGTCCACGGGGAGATCACCTTTTCGATGCTGCCGCGGGACGTGTTCCACCACTCGTACTTCTTGGCCAGGTCTTCCTTGGCAAAGCTACTGTCGCTGCCGACCACGACCTTGCCCTCCTTGTCCAGGCACTCGAGGCGGACCGTGTAGGCACCCGGCGGGAGGTTCTCGAAATGCAGCACCTGCTTGGCATAGGCATCGGCATCGATGGCGGCCGTCGCCCGTTTGATCTCCTTGCCGGCGGCGTCGCGGACCGCGATCACGATCTCGTGGATCTGGTCGCGGTCGTCGTAGTTGATGAAATCACCGAAGACGCGGGCGTAGTCGCGGACGGGGTTGAAGTTGAGGCTGAGGTTGAGCACGTCGCCTCGGTCGGCGGTCGTCTCCGTGGGGATGGGGGCGAAAACCCGCTGGGACTGCCAGTCAAGCAGCGTCCCGCCAGCGGCGTCGGTCACGGTGATGCGCACCTTGCCCGGCGCCTTCTGGTCCCCCGGAACGTCGAGCTCCGGCAGGTTGACCACCTCCGCCAGCACGCCCTTCTTGACGGCGGCGGTGCCATCCTTGGT
This sequence comes from Pirellulales bacterium, assembly GCA_040877375.1. Classification (GTDB taxonomy): domain Bacteria; phylum Planctomycetota; class Planctomycetia; order Pirellulales; family UBA1268; genus QWPN01. The sequence goes on from JBBDNW010000156.1 coordinate 2,567, forward strand.
CACGGCGTCCGAGGCGTACCGCCAGGCGATCGTGGCGTCGGTCTGGCCGAGAGCGGCCAGGTGCAGCCCGAGCTTGCCGGTCGCGGCATCGCCCACGCCCAGGAGGTGCAGGGCCGGGGCGGTCTTGGACATGACGAACTCGCTGTGGGTGTCGATCACCGCGAACGTGGACGTGCCCTCGAAGGAGCTCTGCTCCCACGGCCGCTTGTAGTTGCGGGCGATCAGCGTGCGGAATCGCATGCCGTCGTGGAACGGCCCCTTGGTCGTGCCCAGGCTGGCCCGCGGGACGACCAGCTCCATCTCCCACTCGTTCTTGTCCGTGAGGCGGCTCTTCGGCTCCCAGTTCGTGTCGTAGCTGCTGGTCCGCGAGTTGCCCACCGCCGGCTGGTGCAGCGCGTCGTAGCGGCCGCCGGAGAAGTTGCCGAGGAACTGCGTGGAACAGTCCGGCTGGCCGGTCAGCGCGTCGGTCGCCCCCACCGAGACCCAGATCTCGTAGCAGTCGTCGAAGATGATGTCGAGATCCGTGCCGCTGGGACGGCCCCGGTGCTGCTGGATCGGTCGCTCGCCCGGCCGCAGCGGATCCCGCATCGCGATGTAGATGTGCTCCTCGTCCCACATCATCCAGAACCGGGTCTGACGCGCCCCGATCTGTCCGCCCGTCGTCCGCAGCGCCCGCTGGCTGAAGGCGGCCTGCCACTCGGCGTCATCGACCGTGCCGTCGATGACCGGCTTCGTCGCGGCATAGGGGATGACCGCGACCGGATGCTTGTACTCGGTCTCGGCCGCCAGGCCGGCGGCGCACGAGACGAACAGGCCGCACAGGGCGATGATGGGTTGCTGCCGCATGATTGGGTCTCCTCGGTATGGTCGGAGCATACCGCTCCGGAATGTTGTTCGTGCACCGCAGCCCGGGCTCCGGCCACTCTCCCTACTCTATCTCGATCAACGCGAAGTCGTGATGCGGGATCACGAGTTCGAACACGCCGGGGGCCGGGCTTTTGAGCAGGCCCGGAACGGCGGGCTCCAGGTCCAGCTCCTCCTCGTCCTGATCGCCACCGCTCAAGTCGGGCTGGGTCGGCGGCCTGATCGAGCGGGCGTTTTCGGCCTTCGTGCGGCCGGCCTTCAGCTCCACGTCCCAAGCCCGCGCGGTGGCAGGGATCCCGAGCGCGGCCAGGTCGAGTTCGAGGCGGACGGCGTATGCCGCAGCCCGCTTCCCCCGGTCGCCGGCTGCCGGAGCCGCGCTCGCGGGCTTGGCCACGCCCCGCTGCTGCGCGTCGTATTCCGCCAGCGACGGGCCGCCCTGCCGGGCGGCCGGCTGCACCGCGTCCGCCGGCCCGAAATGGCCCAGCGCGATCATGGCCTTGCCATTCCGCGCCAGCACCAGAGCCCGCAGGTTCCCGCCCTCGATCTGCAAGGGGAATCCGGCATCCCAAAAGCGGAAGACCTTGCAGTCCGGCAGCCCGTAGCCGAACCGCGCCAGCTGCGACTGGACGAACGAAACGTCGTTGGTTCCGCCGTGCATGCGGATCTCGTGGGGGAAGCAGACGGCCATGCCGGTGCGGTGCAGCCAGTCGCGGGAAACCCCGTTGCCGGCTTTGAGGATGTTGCCGGTGATCCCCACGGAGAGGTTGCCGGCCTGGAGGCCGAGGTGGTGCGCCAGGATCTCGTCGAGGCCGATGCGATCCTGCAGATCCATGCTCCCCATCTCCCCCTGATCCCGCCATTCCCAGTCGAGGTTGGCCGTGCCGAACGAGAGCATCGGCACGATGTTGACGTTGGTCATGTGGATGTAGGTCAGCGGCCGCTTGCCCATGACGTGCATCATCGTGGCGGTGCGCTTGACCAGCTCCCGGAAGCCCATCAGGTTCACCCCTGCCCGCGGGCGGCCCTCGTCGTCCACGTAGCCCGGCCCACCCGCGTCGGCGGGCACATAGTTTGGATGCAGGAACCAGTTGTCCCAGTAGATGCCGTCGGCGAAGGTCTCGAGCATTTTCCGGTGGTAGTAAAGCAGCATGTCAGCGCGACTGGGCACCGGTTCGACGTTGTACCAACTGGCCCAGCCGGGAAACTGGCCGGGGAACAATCGCCGCGGGCGGTCAAAGGGGCTGCGACCAGCCCACGCCGGATCGACGATGTCGCCTTGCAGCCATTCGTCGATGTACGTGGTCAGAAACTCCGTCGTCTCGCCACTGGCCCCTCGCGGGTTGGTGTAGGGGATGACGTAGTGAACCCGGGTCGTCTCCGGACCGTTCCCGGGCGTGAAGTGGGACCATTCGAAGCCCGCCCGCATCGCCGGCTCGTAGTCGCCGCGTTTCGGGTCGCCGGAAAACCGGGCGAACCACGCGTCCGCGAACCCCTTGTCCAGCTTGCCCGTGCGCCGCTGTTCGGCCAGCTTCTCCCAGAATGCATAGTCCTTGTCGGCGGGGTAGACCGAGCTGGCAAACTCCTTCCCGCCCCAGTACCCATTGCCGCCCCAGAAGTTGATCTGGACGCCCTGGACATCCTTGTCGGTGCCTGTCGCCCACCAGCGCCGCCAGTTGTAGGGCGCCTCTGGCATCGGCTTCGCGGGGGTGGCCTGCAGGGCGAAGGTGATGGTGCGGGCGCGGGTCAGCCGCGACGGCTTGGCGATCAGGTTCAGACGCAACACGACCGCCTCTCCCTCGCGGTCGATCTGGATCGGCGCCGTGCCTTCGCTCTCCCAGTAGTCGCGCGACAGGCCCGGCTTGCCGTCGAGGGCGGTCAGGATCGCGCCGCTGCCTTCGGCACCCAGGATGGCGGGGATGGCGATGCCGGGGCCGGTCCAGGCCACCTCGACATGGTCACCGCCATCGTTTTCCTTGTGCAGGATCTCGATGGCATACGCGACGCCGGCCTTCAGGGCCATGGGCTTGCTGGTCTGTTCGGGGAACTTCTCCCACTCGCCGGTGCTGGTCCAGCTCGGCACCGAGGCGATCCGCATCGGCTTGCCGCCTTCCATGCCCGGCACGGTCAGCCTGAGTTGGCACTGATCGTCACCGGCGATGAAGAATTGGTACTCTCCATCCACCTTCGGCTGCACCGTGCCACGGAGACGCTGGGCATAGTTGTCGCCGATGCCCGCCTCGGTGGCGGCGGTGAGAATGCGGTCTTGACGCGTCGGGGGGCTGTTGACGGGAATCTGGTCGATGGATCCGCCGCCCAGGGGGCCGCGACTGTCATTGATCCAATCGCGGTCGTTGTCGGCCGCGAAACAGAGGCCGCGTTCGGGACCACCGAGATAGATGTAGGGAACGAAGACCCCGTTGAGCCGCGCGGGGACGTTCGATGAATCCCAGACCTTGCCCTTGCCGACAGGAATGCGGCCGGCGAAGTGGTGCCGCAGCGTCGTCGTGACCGGGTGCATCAGCCAGGCCTCGGAGGCCTTGAGCGGGATCACGAGTTGCACCCGCTCGACCTCGGTCTCGGTCGGCGCCAGTTCGAGCCTGATCGTCTTCATCCCGTCCTGGTCATAGGTGAACCGCGTCGTCCCCGAGAGCGGGCCGGCCGTCCAGGCCGCCTCGCCGGATACGGCTGTCGGCTTCATTGCGGTGAAGCGGGGTGCGGGGCCGGTGGCAACGCTGACCTTGCCGCCCTGCGTGACTTCGAGCCGCACCGGCCCGACGAGCAGTTCGCGGTCTTGGCTGACGACCTGGCGCCAGAAGCCGGCCGCGCCGTGCTCGTGGCCGCGCAGGACACAACCCACACGGCTCGCCTGCTCGTCCACGGTCAGCGGCGTGAAGGGCGGGATCACCACGTCGTCGCGGCCGAGCTTGTTCCCCTCCCACTCCGGACGGTCCCGGCGGATGCTCCGCTCCTCGACAATTGGCTGCCCGCCGCCGGTCAGCGTCAACGTCAGGAGATAGTCCCCTTCCGGCAGGTCCGGCACCGGCATCGCCTCGCCGCCCGCCGCCATCGGCAGCTTCCCGTCTCGTTCGGCCAGCGCCGCGCCGCCCTGTTCCGGCCGCAGCGAAAGGTGCCAGGCCGTGGCCTCGGCCGGCGGCTGCGGCAGATACATGCGCACGAGGTCATGCGATGGGTAGTAGGCGTAGCGGAAGTCGCACGAGAGATCGGTGAAATGGCCGAGCCAATCCGCCTGAGAGGGCGGCTGGGAAAAAATCTGCACCTCCGTCGCGCCGGGTTCGCCGCCATGCTGCGAGCGGAACTCGAGCCGCAGCTTACGCACGCTCGCCGGCGCGGGCAGCGTGACCGGCTGCGGGCCATGCCCGTTGCGGAAGGCGCCCTCGACGACCGGCTTCTCGGCGTCGTCGAGGTAGACCGCGTAGTCCTTAAAGACCTGGAAACCCCACTTGCGGGAGCGGCCGTAGTAGACCACCGTCGAGACCGTGACCGGTTCCTTCCAGGTAAACACGAGCGAGGCAGGCAGATCCTGCTCCCCTTTGATGCACCAGACGCTGCGGCCATCGTCGCAATTGCCGGGACCGGGCAGCAGGCCGTCGGCCACCTTCGCGGCCGCGTCGGCTGCCACGCTGGCAGTGATTTCCGCGCGGGGTGCCAGATTGGGGTTTGCCGCCGCGGCCGGCGGGCTGGCCAGTAAGCCCGCGGCGGCGACAAGCCAAGCGAGCCGAGCCATAATTTTGTTTCCTACGCGTCAGTGCCGGAGCATTCAAACTAGGGGCAGGGCGTTCCCCCGGAGTCTTACAGGGTTATTGCCGGCGAGAGCCGTTGTCAAGCGTTGGGTTACGAGGAGCCGCGGCGCGGGGATTGGGATGGAACCGTGGCGTGAGGCCGAGGACGCCGGGCGAATCTCATCGCACGGCGTGGCGGGCGATGACGGCGAGCATCCGGCGCTCTGTGCACGGGTTCGTCGTGGGGTGCTCCTGCAAGGGCCGCGGCGTCTGCCCCTTCTGCAACGGTCGCCACATGGCACAGACTGCCGCCCACCTCGCGGATCACGTGTCCCGCCGGTGCAAGCCCTGCTCACAACACGCCGAGAGCCGCCCGGTCGCGGCTCGGCGGCATCTCGTTTCTGCACCGCTTCGGCTCGGCCCTCAACCACCACGTGCATCTGCACGCATGCGTGACCGACGGCGTCTTCGTGCCGGCTGCTGCCGCACCGGCATGCGACGCCCCGCGGGCGTTCCTGCCCGCACCTCTGAGCCGTGCCGGACGCGAGGGATCAACAACCCCCCCGGCAGCCGGACTCGCAGAGCCTCTGCGCCGACGGCGAGAAAAATGCCACTCCCGAGAGGAAGGCTGGCGTTCCGGGCACCGCCTGTGGGGTCCGGGAAACGGGGCTCCCGGCTCAAAATTCGTTCCAAAAGTGCCATTCGGCCCTGACACCTTTTTCGCCCGGCAGCCACCGGCTGCCTGGTTTTTGGTCGGCCCGGACGGTTCGACTATTCTTTTCTAGAGAGTTTTGCGGCAGTCCGGGAGTCACGATGAGCAGCAGAATCGCGCAGCGATGGGCCGCGGTGGCCAGCGGGTGCACCGCCGCCGTCCTCTGGGCAGGAGCGTGGGCGGTCGCGGCCACTCCGGCGGCCTACGACTGCCGTTTCACGGAGGAACCGATCACCGCGGACGGCCGGCTCGACGAGCCGGCCTGGCTGTCCGCGGCCGTCATCGAGGGCTTCTCGATGCCGTGGCTCGAGACCGGTCGCCAGACACCCGCCCGGGCGACCCGGGCCCGGCTCCTTTGGGATCGCGGCAACCTGTATCTGGCCGCAGAGATGGAGGACCGCGATCTGTATGCCGACGTGACCGACCACGACGGCGATACGACCCGAAACGACGTCCTCGAACTGCATCTCCTGCCCGACGCGGCCAAGCCGGCGCGGTACGAGTTTCACGTCACGCCGGCCAACACGCTCCTCGACCTGTTCGTGCCGCGCCGTGGCCACGAGAACCGATTTCTCCGGGCTCGCGAGTTCCGCCTGAAGTCGGCCGTCAGCCTGCGGGGCACGCTCAACCGGGCCGACGATGCCGACGAAGGCTGGACCTGCGAGGTCTCGATTCCCTGGGCCGATTTCATGCCGACTGGTGGCCGGCCGGAGCCGGGGGACGAGTGGCGATTCCTGCTCGCCCGCCGGGACTTCGACGTCACCCGGGAGACGCCCGAACGGTCGACGTCGGCACGTCAGTCGGGTCCGCAGCCCGACTTCCGGCGGCACGAGGATTACGAGGCCATCCGCTTCGGCCCGCCCGGGGAACATGCCGCTGGACGCCCCTTCGGAATGCCGGCCGTGATCCCCGTGACGACCAACAAGGTCGTCGGCAGCCCCGATCCGCTCCCCCCCTACACGGCCGAACGCATCCTGCCCAAGGCGCCGCTCCCGTGCCCGGTCGCCGTCGCCCAGCAGCCTGGCACCGATCTCCTGCTGGTGATCACGGAGCCGGGGAGCTACCAGCCGACCCGCCTCGTGCGGCTACGCCACGATCCCGCGGTAACGGAGACCGAGACCCTGCTCGACGTGGACGACTCGGATCCCGCCCGGGGCACCGTCCATTACTCGATCACCTTCCACCCGCAGTTTGCCGCCAACGGCTACGTCTACATCGGCAGTTGCGGCCCGTACCGCGAAGGCGTGCCGCTGCCCGGGCCGGACGTGAAGGGCGTGGCGAAAAAGATGACCCGCGTCACGCGGTACGTCATCGATCGCGAGCCCCCCTACGCGTTCCACCCGGAATCGGCCGAGGTGATCATCGAGTGGGACTCCGACGGCCACAACGGCGGCGACATGGCCTTCGGGCCCGATGGGATGCTGTATGTGACCTCGGGCGACGGCTCGAGCGACTCCGACGTCGATCTCGCCGGACAGGATCTCGCGCGGCTGCGGGCCAAGATCATGCGGATCGACGTCGATCGTCCCGACGAGGCGGTGCCGGGCGACGGGCGGGCCTATTCCGTGCCGGCCGACAATCCCTTCGTCGGCCGCGCGAACGTCCGGCCTGAGACCTGGGCCTACGGGATGCGGAATCCCTGGCGGATCGCCATCGATCCGACCACCGGCCAGGTCTGGGTGGGCAACAACGGCCAGGACCTGTGGGAGCAGGTCTATCTGGTCGAGCGGGCCGCCAACTACGGCTGGAGCATCGTCGAGGGCTCGCACCCCTTCGCCCCCGAGCGGCCGCGCGGACCCGACCCGATCGCCAAGCCGGTGGCCGAGCACTCGCACGCCGAGGCCCGGTCGCTCACCGGCGGCATCGTCTACCACGGCACCGCGCTGCCGGAGCTCGCGGGTTGCTACCTCTACGGTGACTATTCGACGGGCCGCATCTGGTGCCTCCGGCACGACGGGATCAAGGTGACGCGACACGACCTGCTGGCCGACACCACGCTTCAGATCACGAGTTTCCACGTCGATGCCGCCGGCGAGATCCTGATCACCGACCATCAGCCGGGAGAAAACGGCGGCCTCTACCGGCTCGTCCGCCGGCCGCCGCAGGCATCTCGACCACCGTTCCCGCGTCGGCTCTCGGAGACGGGACTGTTCGCCTCGATCCCGGACCACGCGATGGCCCCGGGCGTCATTCCCTACGCCGTCAACTCACCGCAGTGGAGCGATGGGGCCCACGCCGTGCGGTTCCTCGTGTTGCCGTCGCGATCAGGTTCGTCCGGCCAGCCGGAGCCGGTGCCGATCGATGTGGTCGATGCGAACGGTTGGAACTTTCCCGACAGCACGGTCGTCGTGAACTCGTTCGCGCTGGAAGAAGAGGAGGGCAACCCGGCGACGCGACGCTGGATCGAGACACGGCTGTTGCTCAAGGAAGCCGGCGAGTGGGCCGGCTACAGCTACCGCTGGCAGGAGGATCAGCAGGATGCGGTGCTCGTCGAGGCCGGCGGCACCGACCGCACGTTCACCGTCCGCACGGCCGACCTGGCGACCCATCCAGACGGCGTACGGACCCGGTCGTGGCGGTATCCGTCGCGGGCCGAATGCATGGTCTGCCACAGCCGGGCCGCGAACTTCGTTCTCGGTCTGTCCACGGTGCAGCTCAATCGCGACTTCGACTACCTCGCGGCGCTCGGGCCGGGGCACGCCCCCGACAACCAACTGCGGGCCCTCGAGCAGGCCGGCCTGCTGCGATCGAACTGGTGGGGCGACGCCTGGTGGCAGTTGTTCGGACGCACGGCCCGGGAGGACTTCAAGCCCGACGAGAGCGATCCTGTGCGGGCCGCCGCCGAGAAGGCCGAGGAGGAGAAGCGTCGCCGGGAACTCATGACGCGGTGGATCGCCTCGAACGATCCCGCGGCCGGGAGTTTTCCGGGCCGCCGGTCTCGGCTGCTGGTGAAGCCGCCGGCCGCCATGCTCCGGCTGGCCGACCCTCACGACGTCGCGGAGAGCCTCGCCGCCCGGGCCCGCTCCTACCTGCAAGCCAACTGTGCGGTCTGCCACGTGCCCGCCGGCGGCGGCAACGCCCAGATCAACCTCGCGTTTCGCAATGCCACGTGGGAGATCAAGCTCGCCGACATGAAGGCGGTCGGCGAGCCGCCGCTGCATGCCTCCTTCGGGTTGGCCGACCCGAAGATCCTGGCCCCCGGCGCCCCCGACCGATCCGTGTTGCTCGCGCGGGTGGCGCGGCGGGGGCCGGGGCAGATGCCGCAGCTCGGCAGTGATGTGGTCGATGAGGCCGCCGTGCGGCTGCTTCGCGAATGGATCGCCACGCTGCCGGAACCGCCACCTGAATCGAAGAAGTGAGGACTCGGTGATCTGCCCGAACCCCAGTCTCGGCCGCGGCTTCGCGCTGCTCGCCCTGCTGCTCTGCGGCCCGGCAACCACACCTGCCGGTGCCGTGCCGCCGCCTCGTGAGCCGCAGGTCGCAGGGGCCTCCGACGAACCGCAGCAGGCGGCGGCCGCCTTCGCCCTGCCGGCCGGGCTCGCTGCTGAACTGTTTGCCGCCGAGCCGCAGGTCGCCAATCCGGCGGTGCTCTCGACCGACAACGCGGGGCGGGTGTATGTGGGTGAGGTGTTTCGCGCGCGGCGCGGGGTCACCGACAACCGGCAGCACGACGATGCCTGGCTCGACGCCGACCTTGCGTCCCGAACCGTCGCCGACCGGCTCGCCTACCATCGACGACTGCTCGGGCCAAGGGCGGACGACTGGTCCGTCGAGAGCGACCGGATCAGGGAACTCATCGATACCGACGGCGACGGTCGGGCCGATCGTTCGACCGTCTTCGCCGCCGGCTTCAACGGGCTCGCGCAGGGACTCGGGGCCGGCGTGCTCGCCCGTCGGGGGGACGTGTTCTACGCCTGCATCCCCGACTTGTGGCGGCTCCGCGACACGAATGCCGACGGTGTGGCCGACGAGCGGACGGCACTGGTCCACGGCTTCGGCGTCCGGACGGCCTTCTTCGGCCACGACCTGCACGGGCTCGTCCTCGGGCCCGATGGCCGGCTGTATTTCACGGTCGGTGATCGTGGCTACCACGTCGAGCATGAGGGTCGGATCCACGCCGACGCGGAGAGCGGCGCGGTGTTTCGCTGTGAGACCGACGGCTCGAGTTTCGAGGTCGTGGCCACCGGTCTGCGGAACCCGCAGGAACTCGCCTTCGATGACCTCGGCAACCTGTTTACCGTGGACAACAACTCCGATTCCGGTGACCGCGCCCGGCTGGTGCAGATCGTGCCCGGTGGCGACTCTGGCTGGCGGATGAGCGGGCAGCATCGGGGCGATCGCGGACCGTTCGGCCGGGAGCGGCACTGGGAACTTCCTCACCACGGCCAGCCGGCCTGGATCGTGCCACCGCTGGCGCATGTCGGCGTTGGCCCGGCGGGCTTCGCCTTCGATCCCGGCACCGGCCTGACACCGCATTTTCGCGGCCGGTTCCTGCTCGCCGATTTTCGCGGGGCGGCGGTCGGGAGCGGCGTGCGGACGTTTCGCGTTCGGCCGGCCGGCGGCAGCTTCGGCCTGGCAGATGAGGAACTCTCGATCGGCAACGTGCTGGCGACCGACCTGGAGGTCGGACCCGACGGCGCCCTGTGGGTGAGCGATTGGGTGGAAGGCTGGGTGGGATCCGGCAAGGGACGGCTGTGGCGGTTCGTGCCGCAGGGGGATGCAGCCGCCGAGCCGATCATCGGCGAGGTGCGGGAACTGCTCGCTGGTGACTGGGCCGCGGTCCCGGACGGACGGCTCGTCGCCCTGCTCGGCCACGCGGATCGCCGGATCCGCCTGGAGTCCCAGTGGGAACTCGCTCGCCGCGGTGCCGTGGTCCTGCTCTGCGACGCGGTGGCCGACACGACCGCGTCGCTCCTGGCGCGGGTGCATGCCATTCAGGGCTTGGGGCAGGTCGCGCGGCGGACTCCCGATGCCGCGATCGGCGCTGAGATCGTCGCCACGCTGGCTGACCCTGCCTGGGAACTGCGGCTGGTCGCGGCCCGGACGCTCGGCGAGCTGGGGGCGGCTTCCGCGGCGCCGGCACTCCTCGATCGGCTGGCCGACGACCACGCTCACGTGCGGGCAGCCACGGCGATTGCGCTGGGGCGAATCGGGCCTGCCGCGGACGCAACGGCCGCTCTGGTGGCAGCCGTGAGACGCGAGGCGGCTCGCGAGGGCGGCTTCGATCCGCATGCCCGCCACGCGCTGGTGATGGGGCTCGCGGGCGCCGACAGTGCGGATCGCCATGCGCTGGCCGACGACGCCGACGTGGCGGTGCGGCTCGTGGCCTGCCTCGCGATGCGGCGGCACGCCGACCCGGCGATCGCCGGATTTCTCACCGATCCCGATCCGCGGATCACGGTCGAGGCGGCGCGGGCGATCCACGACGTGCCGATCCCCGCGGCCAACGCGGCTCTGGCGGCCCGGCTCCTCACCGGCCCGGCGGCGGGCGACGACGGCGACGCGTTCCTGCGGCGGTCGCTCGCGGCCTGTGAGCGGGAGGGATCGCCGGCGGACGCCGCTCGGCTGGCGGAATTCGTGTCCCGAGCCGACGCGACGCTCGGCCGGCGGCTCGAAGCGTTGGCGATTCTCCGCGACTGGTCGCGGCCATCGGCGCGGGATCGCGTGCTTGGCGCCTGGCGGCCTTTCCCCGGCCAGCGCGAGGCGAAAGTCGCTCAGGACGCGGTCGCCGCCGTGCTGCCGGAACTGGTCGCGGCGCCGCTCGACGAGCGGCTGCGCACGGCCCTGTTTCAGACGGCCGGCGTGCTCGGAGTCGAGGGCGTGGGGGCGTTGCTTGCCGCCTCCTGTGAGGATCCCAGCCGCCCGCCCGAGTCGCGGGCCGAAGTGCTCGCCGCCCTCGCCGCCGGCGGCGACCCCGGCTGCGACGCCCTCGCGGCGCGGTTATCGCAGGATCCGGCGCCGGTCGTGCGGATGGCCGCCCGCCGGATCTTGGTGTCGCGTGCCGCCGAGCCCCACGCACGGGCAGCCTTGGCCGAAGCGCTCTCGGACGTCTGTGCTGCAGACTCCGACGATTGTGGGCCGATCAGCGAGCGCCAGGGAGCGGTGGAGCTGTTGGCCAAGCTCGATCATCCGGCGGCACGGGAGGCGATCGAGGGTCTCGTTGCGCGGCTCCGCGACGGCACGCTCGAGCCCGGCCTCGTGCTCGAGGTGCTTGACGCCGCCGGCCGCGGCCCCGAACTCGTCGCGGAGTTTGCCGCCACCGGCCGCGATGTGCTTGCCGGCGGTGACGCGTCCCGCGGCCACGAGATCTTCTTGAAAAACGGCGTCGTGCAGTGTGTGCGCTGCCATAAGTATCGCGGGGCCGGCGGCGAGGTGGGGCCTGCGCTCGACGGCATCAGCTCCCGCCGCGACCGGGCCTATCTGTTGCAGAGCATCCTCGAGCCGAGCGCGCAGATCGCCACTGGCTATCAGACGACCATCGTGGTCACCGACGAGGGCCGCGCCATGGCGGGGATCGTCCAGGCGGAGACGCCGGAGGAACTCGTGATTCTGACGGCAGACGGCAAGCAGGAACGCGTGTCCGTCGCGGCCATCGAGGACCGCTCGCAGGGGCCATCGGCGATGCCGGCGGACATCGCCACCAAACTCTCGCGGCGGGAGTTGCGCGACCTCGTCGAATGGCTGGCCATGCTCCGCGAGTAGAGTCGCGGAGCGATCCGCCCGCGTCCCCCCACAATTGCCGCGGCCCGGAGGTTTTCCTCCGGGCCGCGGTCTTTCGTGTCGACATCGGGCCGCGAGCCAACAGCAAGGCAATCTGTTCTGGGTGCGGGAAGAAGCGGCCTGGGTACGATCGGCGTCCACCACGACGGTTTGAGTATGTCCCGCTGTGGAATATGGCGGTCTTCTTCGCCTATGCGATGCGGTGGGCGGACTGCCCTGAGTGCGGCGTGACCGTTGAGCGGGTGCCTTGGAGTGCAGGGAAGGAGCACCTCACGGGGAGCTACCGCTGGTTTCTGGCTCGATGGGCCAAGCGGCTTTCGTGGAAGGAGACGGCTGAAGCCTTTGGCACCACCTGGGACAACGTGTTTCGCTCCGTAAAACATGCTGTTCTCTCGGGCATCGCCCACCGTGAGCTGTCGGGGGTCGAGGCCATTGGAGTGGATGAGATTCAGTGGCAAAGCGGGCAGAAGTACCTGACGCTCGTCTACCAGATCGGTGGCATCAAGCGGCTCCTCTGGGTGTCTGAGGGGGCACACCGAGCAGGGTCTGCGACGGTTCTTTGAACTGCTGCCCGATGCTATCCGGAAAGGGATTCGGTTCGTTGCCAGCGACATGTGGGGTCCGTACCTCAAGGTCATCGCCGAGCAGATTCCGCAGGCCCTCCTCATCCTCAACTGGTTCCGCGCACAAGGCTTGATATCGTCGGGAACGGTCGAGGGGCTCAACGGCAACGCGAAACTGACCACCAGAAAAGCGAGGCTTTCGCACGCAGGAAGGCGTCACAATCGCGTTGTGTCACACGCTTGGGCACTTGCCGGAGCCAGAATGTACCCCCAGATTCTGCTGAGGAGGCGAAGTTTGCGGAAGTGCTATCGGCCGTGCTAACCTTTAAATTATGAAAGATCACAAAGCACGTCGCGACTTTATTGCCCAAATGGGCGTGACTGCTGCCGGACTAGTGGCTGCTGGTTATACCAGTACGGCGGGGGGATATGCCGCAAACGAGACGCTAAACATTGGTGCGATTGGCACCGGTGGGCGATGCCGACAATTGATGCAAGCTGCCAACAAAATCGGCGGTGTGAGAATCACTGCGGTCTGCGACGTTTGGGATCGCCACCTGGCAGAAGGGCTCAAGCTGGCACAACCCGGCGCGAAGAGCTACGCCGACTTTCACGAACTGCTGGCCGATAAGACTATCGACGCGGTCATCATCGGCTCGCCGGACCATTGGCATGTGCCGATGACGATTGCCGCCTGCCAGGCCGGCAAGGATGTGTACGTCGAAAAGCCGGTAACGCACGATCTGTCGGAAGGTGCCGCGCTGATTGAAGCGGTCGATCATCACCGGAGGATCGTGCAGGTTGGTACGCAGCAGCGGAGCATGCCGCAGTTCATCAAGGCCAAGGAACTGATCGACTCCGGCGCGCTCGGCGATATTTTTAAGGTTCACATGAGCTGGAATCGCAACCAGGCGCGCTGGACACGTGGCATGGGTGATATCAAGCCCGAGAGCGTCGACTGGAAGAAGTTCCTCGGAAATGCCCCCGATCAACCGTTTGACAGTTACCGCTTCCGTAACTGGCGTTGGTTCTGGGACTTCGGTGGCGGCATCTTCACCGACCTCATGGTCCATTTCGTCGATGTGGCGTATTGGTTCCTCGGTCTCGATCATCCCGATACAGCCGCCAGCATTGGCAATCACTTCCGGGCCAAAGATTTGTGGGAAACGCCCGATACGGTCCAAACGATTCTCCAATTCCCCCGCCAGCATGTGCAGGCGTATTTTGAAGGAACGTTCGTGAACGCGCGGAATCGAGCGATGATCGAGTTCATGGGCAGCGAAGGAACGATCTATCTTGACCGCGGGCGAATGGAAGTTCATCCCGATGCCGGTACGAAGCTGCACGCGAGCGAGTTCGTGCCAGGCACGGGAGCCCGCGGCGCCGATTTCGACCCGAGTGTCGATGGCGAATTGCTACACGTCGCGAATTGGATCGAATGCGTTCGCAGTCGCAAGCAACCAAACTGCCCCGCCGCCGCCGGTGTCGCCGCCGCCGCTGCCGCACACATGGCGAATCGGGCTTTGCGCAGCGGGCAAGTTGCGAACTGGGAGTGACGTAGGCGAGGTTACGCGTGACGTGATCGCGTCTCTGACTCCTTCCCCAAATCCTGAGCCAGTTCTTGTGAGAGAATCCTCGTGCCCTCAAAGGGGAAAAACAACTCGAGGCTCAAGAGATTGGTGGCGGACCAGGCCTTGGATATGCTGATTCTCAAGGAGGCCGCCCGCCCAAACTGACGTGCCCCGAGCGTCGCCGGACCCGGATGTGTTCGGCGGCTGGCGTGTGAACATCAAGCGGGTGCATCGGATCCGGAAGGAGGAACACATGCAGGTTCCGAGAAAGCGGCGAAAACTCCGGAGGTTGTTGTGCGTGGTGCGCCCGAGTACCTGCGGAGCGACAACGGGCCGGAGTTCGTCGCGAAGGAAATCCAGGATTGGCTGACGAGGGCCTGCGTTCGCACGCTCTCCATCCAGAAGGCGAGCCCGTGGGAGAATGGCTACATGGAGAGCTTCAACGGGAAGTTGCGCGACGAGCTGCTCGATCGGGAGTTGTTCTTGAGCCTGCCGGAGGCCCGATTTTCTCGACCAATGGCGGATGGACTACTCTCCACAGGCGGTCTCACATGGTTGACCCCGGCAGCGTCCATTGCCGGGCTAGACGATACGGCCTCCGGGGCGGTCCCGGGGGCGTCGCGTGGTGTGTCGAGTAGGCCCGGGGGCTTTCGCCCCCAGGCCTCTCACAGAACCGGACG
>JBBDNW010000157.1:0-3148 GCA_040877375.1 Pirellulales bacterium
AAGGATAGCCCGGCCAATGGCACTTCCGCCAGCGTTGCCCGACGGATGCGCGGCTCGTGAGCGGTTTGCTCCCGCCTCCCGAGGCTGTCTCGGCCCGGAAAGCGGCTCGCCGATGTGCACGAGGATTTTCCGGATCGGGCCCGGCTCCGTGATGAAGGCGATCAGCCGGATGTCGCCGCCGCAGTTCGGGCACTCGAGCGGGAACTCCTCGCCTACCCGGGCCAGGAGTTTCGCCCAGGCAATCCGTGACGTGTCATGCGAGCGGGGTTTTTGGTTCGCGGCGCAGCAGCCTCCCGTGCCGTGACCGACGCCCCCATGCCCGCCAGCGGCGGCGGCGGACTCGCTCGGTCAGTGCGGCCAAGTCTGCGGCGGTGACTGGCCGGGCCGGCAGGAACGTCGGCGGTACGTCACACCCTGCATGGTCGGCAGCCGGCACGAAGACGCCGTCGGTTACTCAAGGCCCGGAGATGCACGTGGTGGTTGAGCGCCGAGCCGAAGCGGTGGAGGGTGAGATGCCGCCGAGCCGCGGGCGTCCACGGCGACACGATCCACTGCAACGCCGGCTGCGCCGACGTAGTGGATTTTCACGGCAGCCGCCGCGTCGCCTTGCTTGTCGCTCGAAAAGGGCTTCACGAGTATTTTGATGGTGTGCCTGCTCGGGGCGAGGTCGCTCGCGAGCGGGCGGTTGTGGGGATCGGCCGGCAGGGGCTTCGGCTCCGAGCCGTCGATGGAAAAGAACACCGCCGCCTCCGCCTCCTTCGGAATCCCGCGACCCAGCAGGATGACCTCGCCGGGCACGGCGAACTCGAGTTCTCCGCCTGCGGGGCCGCATTCCTAGGCACGGCCACCGACGAGGTGCCTGTCGAGAAGCTCGCGCAGAAACGTCGCGGCCGTGAGATGGCCGGCGTCGCTGGGGTGGACCTCGTCGGCGTAGAACTCCTTCCACGCGAGGCGGCCCGCGCTGAACTCGGGCCACATGGCGTCGCGGAAGCTCACTATCGGCAGGTCGTAATGGCGGCCGAGGATCTGCTGCCACGTCTGGGCGTTGTCCCCCTTGCCGTGCATGAAGAACAGGCACATCACGGCCGTCTGTGGCCGGGCCGTGAGAATCTGCCGGAGCAGGCCTCGTAGCTCTCCGCGAAGTCTCGATTGTCGAAGTCGTTGACGGCGAATTCGACGATCACGAGGTCGGGATCGCGGGCCAGCACATCGGTCTGCACCCGTGCGGCGCCGTAGTGGGAGTTGGTTGCTCCGATCCCGGCATTGACGACCCGCACATTGCCGCCGGAGAACTGCTCCCGAAACCAGGCCGCCACCTGCGTCCTTTGCGTACTTGGCCGCAGCGCTCCGCATGATGGGCCGCGGTTGTCTTCTTCTGGTCCCTGCTAAACTATTTGCGCGGTGGAAAATTCGTGACGGAAAGCCTGTTCAGAATTCAGGAATGTGGAGCGGCTGGCCATGCGTATCGAAGTTGAGCAGGAAGACGACGGACGATGGCTCGCGGATGTGGTCGATCTGCCGGGCGTCATGAGTTACGGCGAAACCCGCGAGCGAGCAGTTGCCAAAGCCGAGTCCTTAGCTCTCCGGGTGATCGCCGATCGGCTCGATCACGGGGAGGTGATCCCGGAACTCGACGATCTCTTCATGGTGTCTGCGTGAGCTCTTGGCCGGCAACAAAGGCGCGACGCGTCTTGGCGGCCCTGCTGCGAATCGGCTGGTCCGTGAAACGCCAGGCAGGCGGGTCTCATCAAGTTTTGTCACGCAAAGACTGGGCTGATTATGTCTTTGCGTTCCACGACGGCGAGGAGATCGGACCTCGCATGCTCGCCCGCATCGCCAGGCGAACCGGACTCGCTCCGGAAGATCTCTAGGCCGGCCAACGGGCGGTACGAACTCGCCCCCGTGGTCGCCTCGATTGCCGCATTTCCGGGTCGTCCCCGCGCCCGTGCGACGGAAAAAGCGGATGGCGTCAGTTGCCGGCGGCGCCGACGTAGTGGAGTTTCACAGCAGCCGCCGCGTCGCCTTGCTTGTCGCTGGAAAAGGGCTTCACGAGTATTTTGATGGTGTGCCTGCTCGGGGAGAGGTCGCTCGCGAGCGGGCGGTTGTGGTTCAGGCCGGCCGGGGGGACTCGGTTTTGTTATGAAAGCCCGCTCCTATTGGGATATGGCGGGAGCGGGCGGGGAAAAGCGCACGGGGCGGAGGCTGCCCCGTGATTGAGACCGCTGAGTTCGAGCTTCACGGTCGCTTTGGCGGCCCGGCAAACACGGTCTGAAGGACGGCCAGCACCTCCGGCGGCAATGCGGCGAGCCTTTGCGTCAACTCCTAGACCAAGATAGGCGGTTGTTCCGATCGGTTCTGGGGAGGGGGCTGCCCGGCCTCGGTTCCGGCTGCCGCGGAGCGGCCGCTAGCCATCGCACCCCGAGGGCTGGTACAGCGACTGGTACAACGCTTGCGGCGACGTGTCGGAAGTGTTAGGGCTACGGGACTTAGAACTACACCTTCACGGCTTCCCAAGCTGGATGTCGAGGGTTCGAGTCCCTTCGCCCGCTTTTCTGTTTTTGCCGGAATCACGTGCAAAACACAGGAGATTAATTGAGCGCATTCCCAGCCGACCTTGCCGACACGTTCTGATCGACCAAGAGCGGGCGGTGAGTTCCCGGCTGGTTGTCATGTGCGGCACATGCATCTATGACTGCCGCATAAACAAGACGATCCAAATTCGGAACGTCCCGGAAGAGGTGCATGCCACGCTCAAGTCGCGGGCAGCGCTCGCCGGCCAACCGCTCACCGAGTTCCTGCTCGCTGAAATCCGCCGGGTCGCCGAGCGGCCCACGGCAGAAGAACTTGCGGCACGCCTGCTGCGTCGTCCTCGCGTCCACCTCGCGACATCGCCGGCCAAGGCGGTGCGGGACGGATCGGCCCGAGATGGCCGCGACAAACATCCAGTACGTGATTGCGGATCGCACCCGGGCGATCAATGCCGGCGGCATCAACGCGGCCCACCTGCTGGTGACGCGGCTGGGCCTCGACGAGGCGATCAACGAGCGGCTCGATCTGCTCAAGGTGCATCTGCCCTGCCACGAGTCTGATCACGTCCTGAACATCGCCTACAACCTGCTGGCGGGGAACTCGCGACTGGAGCACCTGG
>JBBDNW010000158.1:0-3137 GCA_040877375.1 Pirellulales bacterium
GGGGGGGGGGGATGACGTCCGACACCCCGACTGTCGGAAAGATTAGACAAGTCGGGTGCGCATGCGTTCAAGCAGCGGGGCTGCCCCTGCCAACAGGAGTTTTTCTGCCACGGCCGCGCCGAGCGATTCGGCCCTAGTGAACAGAGACACTTCCTCGGGTTCGAGGTTGGCTCCCAGCAGGGCGACAGACTCCTCGGCGACAAGCCGCTCGATGGCTCCGGTGTCATTCAGGGCCAGCACACACCCTCCGAGCGTCAGACGGGCGTCGGCGACCCGGGCCCAGCCGCCGATGGGAGCCAGGCAGCCGCCGGCCAGTTCGGCCAGCATGCGCCGCTCCGCGACCACGGCGGCGTGTGTCGCCACGTGGTCTAGTGGGATGACCGCGGCGCGGGTGCGCTCGTCGTCAATCCGCACCTGGATCGCGAGTGCGCCCTGGGATACCGCCGGCCAAAACACAGGCGGCCTCAGGAGTTGCGTAATCCGGCCGGCGAGACCGAGCCGCTCAAGTCCGGCCGCGGCGAGGATCAGCGCGTCGTAGTCTCCGGCATCGAGCTTCCGAAGCCGGGTATCGACGTTGCCGCGAAGGGGTGCAACGACCAGATCACCGCGAATGGCCTTTACCTGCGCCACCCTGCGAATGCTCGACGTGCCAACCACGGCTCCCGGAGGTAGTTCCTCGAGCGACGCGGCCGTCCGCCCCACGACCGCATCGAAGGCGGTCGCCCGTTCCGGCACGCACGCCAGCACGAGTCCCGACGTTTCGGCGGTTGGCATGTCCTTGAGGCTGTGGACGGCGAGGTCGATGCGGCCCTCGAGCAGGGCCTGTTCCAGTTCCCGCACAAACACGCCGTCTCCACCAATCCAGGCGATCGGGATGTCGCGGCGTGCATCCCCTCTGGTGGAGATCGTCTCGAGGCACACGTCGATGCCGACCGCCTTGAGCCGGTCCGCCACCCAGCCCGTCTGGGTCGTCGCGAGCATGCTAGCCCGGGTGCCGATGCGAACTGTTGTGACGGCATGCATGTGTCTTGCCGCAGCACGCGGCACCCTCAGCTTTCGGGATCGATGGCGGCCGCACGATCGGCCCGGGCCACTACGGCAGCGTAGACGGCGGTGGCCCCGGCCTCCACCAGGGCCTCGCGACATCCGGCCAGCGTGGATCCCGTCGTGGTCACGTCGTCCACCAGCAGCACCCGCGAGCCCGCCAGGCGCCCGGCTGCGCGAAAAGCCCCCTGGAGATTCGCGTATCGCTCTTCGAAGGGCAGTTCGTTCTGCATGCGTGTGCTTCTCGTTCGCCTGACCGACCGTCGGCAGGGCAGTCCAAGGCCCGCCGCCACGCCCCTCGCGAGCTCGTGGGCGGCACTGGTCCCACGGGACGCCCTTCGGAGCCAGTGCATCGGCACCGGCACAACTGTGTCGATGTTCCAGCCATCGAAGCGTTCACGATGCTTGCGGACGAGGAGAGAGGCCAACCCGGCCGCGACGCCCTCGCCGGCAGGTCGCTTCGCCCGCAGCACGACGTCACGAATGTCGTCTGCATAGGGGGCGAGCACAGCCACCCCGTCCCAAGCGACGCCCCGCGCGCGGCAACGGAGGCAGATCCCGGTGCCCGGCAGCGGCTCGCCACATGTTGGGCATCGTGGCACATCCCTCGACAGTCTCGCGACACAGGCATCGCAGGCCACCGCTCCACGGCGGGCCGGCATGGCAACGTCGGCATGGCAGAAAACGCACCGTGGCGGGCACAGCAGGTCGAGAATCGTCCCGATTCCCGGCAGGTCTGTCCAAGCCATCTGCGGGGTTTTCCCAGATTGACGGTCCAGCCAGCGCTCCGTATCCTCCGCGGCCCCGAGACAGCGGACGGCACCGGCGGGAATCCCTTCATCGTCCGCCAGCCACCGGCCCAGTCAAGCGCCCATGCTGATCGACCGCTACATCGGCCGCGCCCAACTGCACGCGTTCGTCGTCGTGTTCGTGAGCCTCGCCGGCCTGTACTTCGT
Organism: Pirellulales bacterium; assembly: GCA_040877375.1. Lineage (GTDB taxonomy): Bacteria > Planctomycetota > Planctomycetia > Pirellulales > UBA1268 > QWPN01. The sequence continues at coordinate 2,001 of JBBDNW010000158.1, forward strand.
GTTCGATGCGTTCACAAACATGGAGGAGTTTCTCTCGCACGCCGCCGAGACGGGCAGCCTCGCGAAGGTGCTGGCGTCGTATTACAGTTGCCGGCTCCTCTGGTTCTTCGACGCGACGAGCCCGGTGATCTCACTCGCCAGCGCGATGTTTGCCCTGTCGTGGCTCGAGCGGCATAACGAGCTCACCGCTCTGCTCGCTGCCGGCGTGACGCGGTGGCGGATCGCTCGGCCCGTGATCGTGTTTTCGGCGGTCGTGGCCCTGGCCGCCGCGGCCAACCGCGAACTCGTGCTGCCTCGCATCCGCGAGGCGTTCGCCCGCAACGCCCAGAATCTTCAGGGGCGGCTCGTGCAGCCGTTCGAGCCACGCTACGACAACCGCACGGAGATCCTGTTCCGCGGCCGCGGCGGGCAGGCAGCCGGCCAACGGATCGACCAGCCGAGTCTGCTGATGCCCCCGCAACTCGGCACCTACGGCTCGCAGATCACGGCCGCCGAGGCGTTCTGGATGCCTGCCGACGGTCCCCGTCCAGCGGGCTATCTGCTCAAGGGCGTCCGCGAACCGACCGATATCGACGGCCTGCCGGCGCTGGAATCGGGCGGCACGCCTGTGGTGCTTTCACGGTCAGCGGCAGCCTGGCTCCAGCCGCGGGAGTGTTACGTCGTGAGCGACGTCACGTTCGAACAGCTGATGGGATCGCAAAACTGGAGCCAGTATTCGTCGACGCTCGAACTGGCGCGTGCCGTCCGCAACCCGAGTCTGGGCGTCGGTGCCGACGTTCCGCTTCGCATTCATGCCCGGTTCATGGCGCCGCTGCTCGACATGGCGCTGGTTATGCTCGGGATCCCGTTGGTGCTGGGTCCAAGCCGGAGGGGCGTGTTCGTCGCGGTCGGCCTGTGCGTGGGGATGACCGTCATCTTCTTCCTCACGGTGCTCGGTTCACACGCGTTAGTGATTGGCGACGCCTTCTCTGCTTCCGTCGGCGCATGGACGCCACTGCTCATCCTCGCGCCGCTGGCAGCGTGGCGGGCGCAGCCGATGTGGCACTGACCAGGCCGCATCCGACTGGGGTGGATCGCCGGCGCGGGGGCGGCAAAAGTCTCGTCGCTCTATCGCCGCGGCGGCTCAGGCGCTCCTAA
>JBBDNW010000159.1:0-17166 GCA_040877375.1 Pirellulales bacterium
TTGTCGGGCAGGAAGCCCCAAGCGCGAGCGCGGGGAAGACGCCCGCCACCCCGTCCGGCTCCGCGCCACCACCACGGTCGCCACCCGGTTTCCCATCGCTCGCGCTTGGGGCTTTTTGAGGACACCTTCCGCAACCACGCATCGGGCTCGCGGCAGCAAGGATTGCCTACCGGCTGGCCGGCTCCGCCGGGCGACGCGCAACCTCCGGCTGCTGCGATCGCGGGAGCGTGACGCCCACCACGTACCAGCCCTGCGAACGCGTCTCCATCACCAAGCCCGAGGTCCCGAAGTAGCGGCGGACGGTCTCGAAGTCAGGGAGCGTGCTGCCGTCGATCCGCTGCTCCCGCACCGAGCCGGGCTTGCCGTCACCGAGCAGGTCATTGAGGAGCTGAGCAGTCAGACTCTTTGACTTGGGCATCGCGCCTTGCCGGAGAAGCTCGTACATCGGCCGGATCGACTCGTCTTCGCGGCCAAACCCACGAGCGGCGGATGGGCCAGAGACGAACGTGCCGAGCTCCGTCTGGATAACGGCATAGTCAGGGGCAGCCTCAAGCGCGGCTGAGGACTCTTCGGCTGCCAGAACGCGTTCGAGGATATCGCGGTGCGAGGCGATCAGCAGGTGCCCCTTGGCCACCGTGACGGTCGAGTGCGGCAGCAGCTTGTCATCCTTCTCGCGGAGCCGCTGGCGGCGGCGGTGTGCCTCGTCGCCGGGATCATGGTCGGCGTGGGTCACGGCGCCGCCGGGAGTCTCCACCTCCAGCTTTGGAATCGCCATCGAGTGATCGATGAGCTCCCAGGCCGCCTGGCCGTTGATGTCGATCTTCTGCATGTCGCTGTCGGCGTCCATCACCTTGGCGACGGTCGCCGCGACCTTGGCCTCATCGGTGACTTCCATGGCGATCACGAGTCGCTCGGAGTCGGTGCCGATCGGATCGACGTGGTCGGTGATCAACGACAACCGGTTGCCGAGACAGGCCACGAGGTCCTGTTCGACGTCGATCTGCGGGCCGTCCGGATCCTCCTTGAGCGAGGCGATCACGTCGTCGAACACACCCTTGTCGCCCACGATGTCGTCAATGAGCGACTCCGCGGACTTAAACGCGGCCTGCACGTCCCACTGCATCGCGGCCCAACCAGCCACGTCGCGCGGCACCCAGGCGGGCGGCCCCATGGCGGCGGCATTGGGAAACCGTAGCATCCGGGCGGCGAGGTCGAACCGCTCGACCGAATCGGGGTCGCGGCCCGGCAGCGGCGGTGCATAAATCATCGAGTGATGCCGCAGGGAGTGGCTGCCCTCGCTCAGCACGAGCACGCCACCGGCCGCCTTCACCGCATCGAACCCTTGGCGACCGAGGATGGCGACGTAGTCGGGGCCCTTCCGCTTTTCGCGGGGCGGATTGCTGGCCTGGTAGGCGGTTGCAAACTTGAGCGGATCGACGAACCAGCGGATCGGAGCCGATGTCGCTGGCACCTGGCTTGCGCACGGCTCAATGACCGCCTTGAAAGACTCGACTGTGGCGAGGTTGTCCTTGCGGCCTTGTGCCAACACGGCAAAGGCCTGGCCTACCTGCAGCGCGTCGTCGCCCACGATCAGCGCCTGCGGCGCCAGCGCAAACGCGACGCGACGCCGACGGGCCGGGCCCTCGGACCGCACGTCGTTTGGATCGGGGGGCAGTTCGTAGACGGTCAGTTGCGGCGGCGCCGACGGCACCGTGACCTTCGTCGCCTTCTGCTCGAGGAGCCGGGCGCCGATTCGCTCGACGACCGCCTTCGCGTCGTCCTCGTGGCCCGTCGTGTCGACCATGAGCACCGTCGCCAACCGGCCTGGCTCAGCCTCGATCGCCGCGGCAGCAAGCTCGCCGCCGGGCACCTTTTCGAGATCCTCGAGCGTGAGCCCGAGTTTTGCCAGCCGCTGCTTGCCGTTCTTCGAAATCTGTTCGCGGAGGTGGTCCATAAACGTCTTCATCGCCGGATCGGCAATCAACTGACCGTAGGGCGAACGATCAAAACGCTCCTGGAGGCCGCGGAAGTCGGAGATGCTGATCCACGCCCGGGTGGTGTCGGGGAAGATCATCTCGCTGCTGGGAAACGCAGCCGCCAGAGTGGCGGCACCGGCCACGAGCGATGCGTGCATGCCCATGGCGACGGTGAACGGGCGAAGCCATCGACGGGGGGCATTCATGATTGCTGGCACGAGACAACTCCTCGATGGATACGCGGACGGTCCGCGGACGAAACGGTATCGATCACTATCGTGTGTTGCGAACGGTTTTCTCGACTCGAACGATCAGCGAACTGGTGTCCATCCGCGCCGCCCATGCCGCTGCGTGGAACTGCGCAGGCTGCGGAAGTTTCGCAAAGATGCCGAAATCTCTCAACACCGGCTGCGGAGTGCGATTCAGTCGCCAGCGTGAGAATCTGCGCAGGCCGGGAAATCCAAGTGGTCGTGGGGTGGGTTGGGGTGGTGGGCGGATTCCCCGCGTTCGCGCTTGGGGCTTCCTGGCGGGAGGCCGTGCTGCGGGTCGTGCGGCTCACATCGTTACGCTTCCTGGCCGGACGCCGCCGCGTTCCTGGGAATCGCGTCAGGAAAACCCTCCTGCGCGAGAGAGAATCATCACCACGGCGATCAACCACGCAGCGATCAGGGCCAGCGAGGTGTCTCCGGTGGCGCGGCACTTCGCTACCATCCACACGCTTGCCGCGGTCGCCAACGCCAGCGTCGCGAGCATGAATACGGCCACGAGCGGGCCCCACGGCTCCGCGGCCGCGGGCCCTCGAACCACCGCGGCCACGCCGGCCGGCCAGCCGAGAATGGCCGCGTGCGTGGCGATCGCACCGAGGGCATGCGGCAGCGAGCCGGGCAGCCGCGGTGCGCCGGCGGCCGACCGCAGGAGCAGGCCGCGGTTCGCCGCACCAGCGACCCCGGGACCGATCGTCGCCGCTGGGACGGCCAGCGCCACGAACCAGCCGATCGCGACGGCCGCATACCACGCCGCTCGCTCGGCGACCAGGAAGTAGCAAATCACCATCGCCGCGAGGGTCGTGGCCATCGCCAGCCGCGTGAGCGTCGAACCGCTGACCGCGTGGTCCCTCACCGTCAGCGACACGGCCGACGCGAGTGGATCGGGATGACGAACTCCGCTCACAGCCATCGCCACGATCGCGAGCACGAGCCACCATGCCCCCGCGCTGGCGGCAGCGATACCCGCATCGGCGGCCCATGCCGCGGCCCCGGCGGCCGTGGCCGCTAGCGCGAGCGTTACGCCAGTGGCCTCGGCGGGCGATGCTCCGCGCCTCGTGGCCACCGCATGCGCTAGCGTCGTGAGCAGCGCAGCCGCGATCATCGTCGCTGCCGCGACGCCTCCGACTGTCACGGCACCTGCGACTACTCCCACGACGGGCCACGCACACCGTGCCACCCACCACACAGCCGCGGTCCCGAGCGGGGCATCGGCCACCGCCAACGAACCCACGGCCGCTGCCGCGGCGAGTCCTCCGCACACGATGGCGCGGGCCACCACCACGGCGTCAGCGATGCCAGACAACGCGACGGCGGCTGCCGCCGCGGCCACCAGCGCGATCCATGACGCGGGCCGACGGGCGTCACTGCAGACGACGATCAGGAGCAGCGCTACACGCCGCCAAGCTGACTCAAGCAGCCCCTGGGCCGACGCGGCAGACTCACGTGCGGCCGGGATCACTCGCTCCTCACGCCCCGCCGCGGGGCCGCGCCCGGCCCTGCACGCGCAGCGGCAGGCCCAGAATGCGCAGGAATCCCTCGGCGTCGGTCTGGTCGTAGGAGCCGCCCCCCTCCATCGATGCGATCGCCTCGTCGTAGAGGCTCTGCGAACTGGACCGGCTCTTCACGAGCATGTTGCCCTTGTAGAGATTGAGCTCCACCGTCCCGGAGACGGGCTTTTGGGCCTCGCGGATGAAGGCGAGGAGGGCATCCATCTTCGCGCAGTACCAGAAGCCGTAATACACCATCTCTGCAACCTCGGGCGCGAGCCGGTCGCGAAGATGAACGAGGTCCCGATCGAGCGTCATCTGCTCGACGAGCCGATGGGCCTCGTAGAGGATCGTCATGCCCGGCGCCTCATACACACCGCGGCTCTTCATCCCCACGAGCCGGTTTTCGACGATGTCGGTGCGGCCGATGCCGTTGCGGCCCCCGATCTCGTTGAGCGCGAGCACGACGTCATGGGCCGCGAGCGACCTGCCATTGACGCGAACCGGCACGCCCGACTCGAAGTCGATCGTCAGGAGTTCCGCCTTGTCGGGTGCCTGCTGTGGCGAAACGGTCATGCCGAAGTCGACGAGTTCGAAGCCGTCGGTTGTCAGCTCCTCGAGCAGCCCCGCCTCGTAGCTCGTGTGCAGACAGTTCTCGTCGGAGCTGTAAGGCTTCCCTTTCGACGCCTTTACCGGAATATCCCGAGCGTCACAGAACTCAATCAGTTCCTTGCGTCCGGGAAACCGCTCGCGAAACTCGGCGATCCGCCAAGGCGCGAGTACCTTGATCGCCGGGTCGAGGGCTTCGGCGGCAAGTTGGAAGCGGCACTGGTCGTTGCCCTTGCCGGTGGCGCCGTGGGCATAGACCGTGGCTCCCTCGCGGTGGGCAATCTCCACGCAGACCTTGCTGATCAGTGGCCGCGCGATCGAAGTGCCGAGCAGGTAGGTGCCCTCATAGCGGGCCTGCCACTGCATCGTCGGAAAGGCGAAGTCGCGGCAGACCTCCTCGCGGACGTCGACGATCATGGCCTTCACGGCCCCGCAGTCGCGGGCCTTCTTGAGCGTCGCCTCACGATCCTCGCAGGGCTGGCCAAGATCGACGTAGACCGCGATCACGTCGTAGCCCCGCTCGATCAGCCAGCCAAGGATCACCGACGTGTCAAGGCCGCCCGAATAGGCGAGCACGCATTTCGTGTTCATCGTTCGTCGCTTTTGTCTCTTCCAGAATGTGACGGTTGGGATCGACGCCCTACACCTCGTGAACCAGCGCCATATTGTGGCCCCCGGTTCCAAAACCGGAACCCGACACCAGCAAAATCCGGTCGCCACGCTGGAGCCGGCCGTCGCGGAGGCCCCAGGCGGTGATCCGGTCGAGGAGCACGTTGGTGTCGTGGGTGGCATCCATCGCCAGCGGCGTCACGCCCCAGTAAAGCGTCATCTGCCGAAGCGTCGCCAGATTGTCGGAGAGGCCGATGGTGGGCACGGCCCCGCGCCGCTTGGAGCGGGCGATCGCCGTGAGACCCGATCGGCTCGCGACCACAAACAGCTTCGCGTCGAGTTCGCCGGCGATCCGACTGGCCCCGTCGACCACGGCCTGCGTGATCGGATGCAGGCCCTCCACGAGAAAATCCGGAGAGGCGAGAAACTCCTGCACGGGCACGCCGGCCGAGCCGCGGGCCGCCTGAAAGCGTCCCTCGAGGTAGTGCCAGCGGTCGGCGAGATACTGCTTCTCGGTTTCGCGGGCGATCCGCCGCATCATCTCCACGACGAGCCGAGGGTGCTCGCCGATCGCCGTCTCGCCGGAAAGCATGCAGGCGTCGGCTCCGTCGAGAATCGCATTGGCCACGTCGGTCGTCTCGGCCCGCGTCGGCCGACGAGAGTGCTGCATGCTGTCGAGCATCTGCGTGGCCACGATCACCGGTTTCTGATACCGCTGGCAGACGCGGATGATCCGCTTCTGCACCATCGGCATACTGGCCACGTCGGTCTCCACGCCGAGATCGCCGCGGGCCACCATCACCGCATCGGCCGCTTCGACGATCGACTCCAGATTGTCGATCGCCTCCCGCTTCTCGATCTTGGCGACGACCCGGGCGAGCGAGCCGCGGGTTCGCAGCAACTCCTTGAGCAACTTCACTTCGACCGCGGAACGGACGAACGACAAGCTCACGAAATCGACGCCGGCCGCGGCGGCCCATTCGGCGTGCTGCCAGTCGGCGGCGCTCATTGCCGCCACGGACAGCTTCACGCCCGGCAGGTTGACCCCCTGCCGACTGCGGACAATCCCTCCCTGCACGACGCGGCAGCGAACCCACTCGGCAGTCCGCTCCTCGACGAGGAGGCTGATCGTGCCGTCGGCGAGCATCACCGAATCGCCGACCGACAACTCGTCGACCAGCGGCCCGTAGGTGACGGTGAACTCGCCAGGCCCGCCCGGCTCGGTGCCACGGATGAACTTGATCGAATCCCCCTCGACACACTCCACCGCATCGCCGGGAAGCTCGCCCAGACGAATCTTGGGGCCGGCGAGATCGGCCAGCACGCCAATCGGCCGGACCAGATCAGCCGAGATGCGGCGAATCCGGTCGAGCGACTCCTGATGTTCCTGCATGGAGCCGTGCGCCATGTTGAGGCGAAACACGTCGACTCCGGCCTCAACGAGGCCGCGCATGGCCTCCTCGCTGCGGGAGACGGGCCCGAGCGTGGCGACGATCTTGGTGCGAACGATTTCCGGGGCAGGGCGAGGGGCGTTCATGAGGGCGTCCTGAGGTGAGAAGGTGACGGAGCCCAGAAGGGTTGGCAGCGTACCATCTCGGGCCCGCGGTGCGAGGATGTTCGGGCGCGCCGTGGGGATGGTCTTGTGACGGCGGTGGTCGTTTGGTCGAGGTAGACTCTGGCTCGGAATCGCGAGGAGCAGACCCTGGGCGTGTGATCGATGTGGCGTGATCGGCGGGTGATCGTGACTGGAGGCACGGCCGGGTTTGGCCTCGTGCTCGCGCGACACCTTGCGCGGGCGGGAGCCCGCGTGGTGATCGTAGGCCGCTCGGCGGAAGGCGTGCGGAGCGCTCGTGAGGCGAGCGAGCGGGCCGGTGAATCGACCGCATCCATCCACGGCATCACGGCCGACCTCGGCAGGGCAGGGGAGGGCAACCGCGTCGCCGGCGAGACCTTGCGGCTGCTCGGCGGAATCGATGATCTCTTCTGCTGCGTCGGTCGCTCGGGCCGAGCCCGCATCCTCGACTCGACAGACGACCTGCTCCGCGACTACCTCACCGCCAACCTCTTCGCCGCGACCGAGATCACGCGGGCCGTGGCCGACGACGTCGTCGCCGCCCGGGGGCACGTCGTGTTTATCGGAAGCCTCGCCGGGAAAGTCGTGACGCCGTTCATGGGCCCTTACAGCGTCGCGAAGTCGGCGCTCGCGGCATTTGCCGACGCGGTGCGGATCGAACTGGCCCCGCGCGGCGGCCACGTGCTGCTTGTATCGCCCGGACCGATCCGACGTCAGGCAGACGACCCGGCCGCCGAACGCGCCGCCAGCCGCTATGTCGCGGAGGCGGCCGCGGCCGGCCTGCCACCGTCGGCTACGGTGGCCGGTGGAACGACGAGCCTCAAACAGCTCGACCCCGACCATGTCGCCGCCCAGGTGCTCGCAGCCTGTGCCCGGCGCACATGCGAACTTGTGGTACCACGGAAGGTGGGCCTGCTCGCGGGCCTGATCGAATGGTTTCCGAACTGGGGACGCCGACTGCTCGACCGTGCCACCAAGGGCAATCCTGTTCGGCATGGCAATTCTTGACGAGGTGAAGCGGCGTTTTGCGCGGGTTCAGAGTTGCCCCCCATCAAGAAGCCCCAAGCGCGAGCGCGGGGAATCCGCGTGGCATCCCGATCCGTTCCGCGCCACCGTCGCAGTCGTCGCCAGGATTCCCGTCGCTTGCGGTCCGGCGTCAATGTGCCCACGGCAGGCGACACGCCCGCTGAATCCGGATATATAAAGGCTACGTCGCGGATCGTTCGCGCCGCGGCCGACGACGACCGTCGACCGGCAGGATTGTTGAAGAAGTCACGGGAGAGGCTGCGATGGCGGGCACGTCAGAGGCGTTTGCGGGCATCGGGAAGATCCGGTTCGAGGGTCCGGCATCAAAAAACATGCTGGCCTTTCGGCACTACGATGCCGACGCGATCGTGGAAGGTAAGCCGATGCGCGACCATCTGCGGTTCGCCGTCTCCTACTGGCACACCTTCCGCGGCACCGGTAGCGACCCGTTCGGCCCGGGCACCATGATCCGCCCCTGGGAGACGGAGAGCGACCCGCTCAAGGCCGCGTTGGCACGGGTCGACGTGGCCTTTGAGTTTCTCGAGAAACTCGGCGTCGATTTCTACTGCTTCCACGACCGCGACGTCGCCCCAGACGGCGGCACGCTCGCTGAGAGCAACAAGCATTTTGATGCCGTCGCCGACCGGCTCGACCAGCACCAGAAGCGGACCGGCAAAAAGCTCCTCTGGGGCACGGCCAACCTGTTCTCGAACCCGCGCTACGTGCATGGCGCCGCCACGAGCCCCAACGTCGAGACATTCGCCTACGCCGCCGCCCAGGTGAAGAAGGCCCTCGAGGTCACGCACCGGCTCAACGGGGCGGGCTACGTTTTCTGGGGCGGCCGCGAAGGCTACCAGTGCCTGTGGAACACCGACATGAAGCGGGAGGTCGACCACCTCGCGACGTTCATGCACATGGCGGTGGAATATGCGCGGGAGATCGGCTTCACAGGACAGTTCTACTTCGAGCCGAAGCCGCGGGAGCCGATGAAGCATCAATACGACTTCGACTCGGCGACGTGCATCAACTTCCTGCGGGCCTATGGCCTGGAGAAGCACGTGAAGATGAACATCGAGACCAACCATGCCACGCTCGCCGGCCACGAGATGCAGCACGAACTCGAATACGCCGGGATGCAGGGCTTCCTCGGCTCGATCGACGCCAACACCGGCGACACGCTCGTGGGCTGGGACACCGACCAGTTTCCCACCAACGTCTATCTCACCACGCAGATCATGCATTCGATTCTCAAGTACGGCGGCCTGGCGCCCGGCGGCGTGAACTTCGACGCCAAGGTTCGCCGCGAGAGTTTCGAGCCCGTCGACCTCTTCTACGCCCACATCGGCGGGATGGACGCCTTCGCCCACGGGCTCAAGATCGCAGCCGCGATGCGGGCCGACGGAGCGCTGCAGAAACTGGTCGATGAGCGCTACGCCTCGTGGTCGGGCCCGCTGGGCAAGCGGATTGAGTCTGGGACCGAGAGCCTGGCGTCGCTCGAGCAGGAGATGCTCGCCAAGGGTGAGGCTACGCCGTGCAAGAGCGGCCGACAGGAGCTCTTCGAGAACCTGATCAACACGTATCTCTGACCGCCGTGGGGGGCGAGCAGTGCGTCATCCCACATTTTTGATCGGCGTGGTTCTGGTGGCCCTGACGGCGGAGTCTGTCGTGCCGGCCCAGCAGCCGGGACTGACGACCGCGGCTTGGAAACTTGAGTCGCTCGAGTTGCGCGACGGACGTCGGCTTGCCGGGCTCGTGCTGGAGCCCGACACGGCCGCCGGGGACGGCGATGACGACATCCGCTTCGCCCAGGTCAAGCGGCCGCCCGGCCGGTCGATGTACGTCATCATCTGGGGCCCCTTGGCCGCCGAGCGGGTCGCCACCGTCGACCGGCTGCCGCCCGCTGAGCACGAGCAACTCGCGGCGCGGGTCCGATCATTCCTCGACAGCCGACAGCGGCAGGCAGACGCCGAGACGGCCGTGCGGCTCGAGCGGCACGACGAGGACGGACCGTGGCGACATGATAGCGAGAGCTTCACGGTCACCAGCACCGCCGATCCTGGCACCACTCGTACCGCGATCGTGACGCTCGAGCAGGTCTTCGGCGGGCTCGAGACCCTGGTCACGGCCGCCGCGCCGGCGGGGCGGCGGGATGCGATCGCGGTGCGGCTCTGCGGATCGGCGGCGGAGTATCGCGACGTGCAACGGTCGCTCGGGATCGCGATCGACAGCCCGGCGTTCTACGTGCCGTCTCGCCGGCTGCTCGTGGCCGGTGGCGACATGCCGGCCTTGGTCGCCGGCAGCGAGGCCGTCGACGACGAACTCGCCGCCGCGGCCCAGCGCTACGACCAACTCGACCGGCTCCTCGACGAGCGGCTCAAGGGCTTGGCGGGCGATCTAGAGCAGCAGGGATTCCCGGTGGCTGAACGAGCGGCGATCGTGCAGCGGGCCCGGCAGCGTTGGGAGCGGGAACGCGCGGCCGAAATGACACGCATCGAGGCGGCGCGTCGCGACAACGACGCGGCACTCAACCGTGCACGACGGGCCTTCCGGCAGCGGCTCGCCCACGAGGCGTGGCATGCCTACGCCGACACGCGGCTGCGTGTCACTGATGCCGTCGGCCTCCCGGTCTGGCTCGACGAAGGCCTTGCGCAGGTCGTGGAATCGGCGCCGCTGGAGGCTGGCGAACTCCGCCTCGACGCCCCCGACCCGCGGCGACTTGCGGCGCTCCAGGAATTGATGCGGGCCGGCACGGCTCCCCGCCTCGCCGACCTCGTGCAGGCGGGGCAGCACCAGTTTCTCGAGGGGCACGCCGGCCGCGACGGCGACCGCGGTCGTGCGTACCTCACGGCCTGGGGGGTCGCGCTCGACGTCGCCATGCTGCGGCCCGTGCTGTCGCCAGCCGCCATTGTGGAGATGACGAAGGCCGAGGGCGACCCCGTCGCGGTTCTCGAAAAGCTGACGGGTGTCGCGCTCGATCGCTACGAGGCCGACTGGCGGCAGCGGATTCTCGCGTTGGGCGGCACACGGCCGCCAGCGCCCCCGCGAGCCCCGACGCGGGAGCCGGTCACGCGGGGCCGATGACCGCAGCGCTACGAGCGCCGCCGACTCGACAAGACGCCGCTCTACCGGATCGTCGCGGCAGACCTCGAGACCTGGCTCGCCTCGCGCGAGGGTGCCGGGAATGCGCGCGGACGCCACCGGCATACCCATCGCTCGCGCTCCGGGTTTCTTGCGGTCAGGCGGCCCACCTCAGGAATCATCCTCGCTCCTGCCGCCGCAAATAGAGGCGGAACGATTCGAGCCGTGGCAGGCTTTCACGATCCTTTTGCCGATTGGCGGCAATCTTGCTGGCGATGATGTCGTCGATGTGGCACACCGGAAATCCCTCGACGACCACTCGGCGACGCCAGGCTTCTTCGAACCGCTCGATGCCATCGGGCGCAAAGACGAGGTCGAGGTCGAATGGACCGTTCTTCAGTTGCACAAAGTCCTTGCCGCTACGAATCTGGAGGGCCTGTTCGTCGTTGATGGTAAATCCAATCTCACGCAGCGCCGCCACGAGAGACTCGCCGTTACGCTCCGACTTGTCCACGAACAAGTCGGCATCCTGGGTGGTGTCGGGGAAGCCGAGCAGGATAGCACCTGACTTGCCGATAAAGAGATATCGGCAGTCATGCCGGGCGAACGCGTCGCGAATCTCCTCAGCCTGCCGATAGTCGAACGCGGCCATATCCAAGCCAGTCAGGAAGGTTCTGCTCACACCACCGCCGATAGTCAGCGGTGGTGTCGAAGGCCCGGAAAGGTGCGTCGTCCAGCACGGGCTTGTGGGTATGGATGAACGCATAGCGCATGCGCTGGCGCAGCGGCCGCCGCGCTGCGGCCTCGAAGTCGGCCAGCAGATCGGCGGGGATCGCGTTGGATTCGGCTGCCTCTGGTATCTGTCTCACGCTCGTAAGGATATGACCTCCATGCGATGAATGCAAAAGATGCAAGAGGGGAATGACGTTCGCCCGACAACGAGGCCACATTCGGAGCGAGAATCCGGATGAGTTGACGCTTGGGCTGCAGTCCAGTGCCCTTCGCGGCACCGCCGGCTGTCGAAACTGCGGGTGATGGCAGCACGGGCATGCCCTGCCTCACGGCGTCCCGCTCGACAGAAGCAGATCGATGTGCAGCACACGCAAGCGACGGAGCTGGCGGGCTGCGATTCAGATCGGCGGAATGAGTCTCGGCCTGCTGTGGCTCGGTTGACGAAATGGTGTGCGTCTGTATAGTTATATGGAGGTTTGGTGAAGTTGTTTTCGTTGAAGGTGTTCCCCATGGCCATCACTCCTTTCGCCGCCCCGGCCCGTCATTTCATCTCGGTGGATGCGTTTCATCGGATGGGTGAGACGGGCATCCTTGGGCCCACAGACCGGGTAGAACTCATCGAAGGGGAGATCATCGACATGCCGCCGATCGGAGTCTTGCAAGCGGCAATCGTGAACGCGCTTGTCAGGCATTTTGGTCGGCATGCAGGTGAGTCAGTATTCATTCGCTGCCAAAACCCGCTGCGGCTCGACGACATCAGCGAACCCGAGCCCGACGTCGCGATCCTCCGGCCCCGGGCCGACTTCTACACGACGGCCCATCCGAGGCCGGCCGACGTCCTGCTCGTCATCGAGGTTGCGGATACGAGCCTTGTCTATGACCTCGGCACAAAGGTGCCGCTCTACGCCCGCCATGGCATCCCGGAAGTATGGGTGATCGACGCGGCCACGCGGCGAACACGGGTGTTTCGCCAGCCGGCTGGCAGTGGTGAGGCAAGCCGTTCGAACGGTAGTGGCTACGCGACGGAGGTGAGCGTCGAACCGCACGAACCACTCTCGTGCGAAGGCGTGGTCGATGAGGCCGGAGGCCGGATGGTCGTGGAGTTGGCTCGGCTGCTGCCCACGGCGACGTAAGGAAGCGGAATACACAGCCGTTTCAAGGGTCGGCAGCCAGTGGTGGGAGATCGACTTCATCTCCCCGACCGGCGGCCTCAACGACACCGGCGACTACGTCAGCGGCAGCTTCGTGACCGGTGCGGCCGCCGTCTCGATCGCGGCCCGGATCGCCGCCTGTCGAACGGCGTCGGTGACCTTCGCCCCGTCGGCTGCCGTGACGTGAAAGGCGTCGACGACCTGGTCGAGGTACGTGCCGATCTTCGCGGCCCGCACCGACAGCCCCGCCTCGAAGAGCACCCTCGCGACGCGGTACAGCAGCCCAGGGGCATCGTGCGCGAAGACCTCGAGGATGGTCGCGTAGTGCGAACTCTCGTTGTCGAACGTGACGCGGATCGGCTGCACGATGGCCGGCCTCACCTGCGGCGCGAACGGGTTCCACCGGGCCATGAACTCGGGCGGACGGTCGCCGAGAATCGCCCCGCGAATCGCTTCAGAGATATCGGCCAGCCGGTCCGCTGGCGGCTCACCTGCGAAATCGTGGTCGAGGACGGTGAAGTGGTCGACGACGTGCCCGTCGCTGAAGGTGTGGATGTCGGCGGCGAGGATTTCGAGCCGCTGGCTCGTCAGGCTGCCGGTGACCCGGTGGAAGATTCCAGGCCTGACGTCCTCGCGGGTGCCCACGGTCACCGCCACGGTGGAGGTGTCGGGTTGCCAGCGGGCCGTCGCAAACAAGCCCCCCGGCGGCAGCCGACTCAATCGGCCGAGTTCCTCGACGATGCGGTCGGGAGCGGTCGCCCCCAGGTACGACGCCGGGAGTCCTCGCGCCAGCCGCGCCACGGGATCGTCGGCACCACGCTCCCCGAGCAGCCGGGCGAGGCCCTTGCGGCCACGATCTGCCGCCATGCTAGGCCCCGAGCCGTCGAGGAAGCCGCGGGTTTTGTAATACAGGTCGCCGAGCAGGTCGGCCTTCCACTTCGTCCACGTTCCCGGGCCCACCGCCGAGACGTCGGCGGCGGTAAGGAGGGCGAGCATCTGCAGCACTTCGGGCGAGCCCACGTCGCTTGCGAACCCAGCGACGATCGTGTCGTCGCCGACGTCGCGGCGAAACGCGAGGTGGGCCATCGCGAGGTGCCGTAGCACCAGAAACTCGACGATCCCCGCCTCGTCGGCGGGCAGTCTGAGGTGGGCGGCGACCTCCCGGGCGATCCGTGCGCCGACCTGGCTATGGTCCTCGACGAATCCTTTGCCGATGTCGTGGATCAGCAGGGCCAGAAGCAACGTCCGCTTGCGGTTGAGGGCCCGCCACTCGTTTCCCAGCCAGCCGTCGTCGATGGCAAACCCTGCCGCCCGTTCGACCGAAAGAATGCAGTGCTCGTCGACGGTGTATTTGTGAAAGCTGTTGAACTGCAACAGGTTGCGGGCGTGCGCAAACTGCGGGATCAGAATCTCGAGCACCCCCACCTCGTGCAGCCAGTGCAGGGCGTCGGCAAGTTTTTCGGGGTGGTCGAAGAGCCCAAAAAACGCCTCCCTGGTGGCGGGGTCGACGTCGCGATCGAGCGCCGGCACGCCTGCGCGGATGGCCTCCCACGTCTCGCGGGCCACGGGCATGTCGTAAAGCATCGACAACTCGGCAAGCCGCACGATGTCGCGGAGGCTGCCCGCGACCCGCGGCAGGCTCGCGGTCGTTACCGACACGTCGAGCGGACCCACGCGGAAACTGCCGTCGACGGCATGGCCCAGCAGGCCCCGCGCCAGGGCCTTCACGGTGCCGGAAAACCGCAGCCCGCGGACCATCGTCTCGACCACCTGCGCGACGCGGCGGGTGTGACCGAAATAATCGCGCATGAACCGCTCGACGCCGAGGAGTCCGTTCCGCGACTCGATGCCAAGGGCTGCCGCGATCCGCACCTGCTCAGCGCGGGAGAGCTCGTCGGCCGGTTTGCCGGCGGCGAGATGAAGATCGTTGCGGACCCTCATGAGAAACTCGCCGGCATCACGGACGGCGTCGGCGTCGGCACGGGTGATACCCCCCGCGAGCGCGAGATCGTCGAGGGTGTCGACGCCGTGGACCAGCTGACCGAGCCAGCGCACGAGCTGGATGTCGCGGAGCCCGCCGGGCGACCGTTTGATATTGGGCTCCAGGAGCGCGACGGTGTGGCCGAACTTCTCGGCCTCGTCGCGGCGGGCCGCGACGAGCCGGTCGACGGCCCGCCGTCGCGACCGGCCGATCGCCGAACGCAATCGCTGCCGGAGAAGCGGCACGAGATCGCCGTCTCCCGAGAGCGTACGGCAGTCGAGCAGCGTGCTCATGATGGTGGCGTCGTCCCCCGCCAGCCGCACGGCCTCAGCGACGGTGCGGACGCTCTGCCCGACGTCGAGCCCCGCGTCGAAGAGGTCTTGAAGCAGTCGTCTCGCGGCTGCAACCACAACCTCTCCGGCCCGGCCATCATGCAGGATCATCAGGTCGACGTCGGACCAGGGCGCCATCTCCTGGCGACCGAAGCCGCCGTGGGCGACCAGCGCCGCATGCTTCGCGAGCCGAGCCGCTTCGTCCGCCGGAAGATCGGCGACCAGACCGGCCCAGACGGCGCGGACGATCGACTCGAAGTGTTCCGACGCAAACACGCACACCGCCCAGCCCTGGGCGCCGGCGGCATGCTGGGCGGCGATCCGCACCCGGGCCTCCTTGACCGCCTCGATCGCCCGCGCGACCGCCGGCCGAACGTTCACCGCCGCTGCCGCTATCGTGGAGGACGTGGAGGGCGTCAAGGGCGTCAAGGTCATGGATGGATCCAGGGATCGTCGGAGACGCCCGCCTGCCTGTTCGAGACCCGCGCCAGCACGAAGAGGAGGTCGCCGAGCCGGTTGAGGTATTCGATCGCGTTGGCGGGAATCGTCGAGCCTTCGTGCGACGCGAGCGTCACGACCCGCCGCTCGGCGCGGCGGCAGACGGTGCGGGCGACATGAACCGCCGCTGCCAGCGGTGTACCCGCGGGCAGGATAAAGTACGTCAGCGGCGTGAGCGTCGCCTCGTGCCGGTCGATCTCAAGTTCGAGTGCCTCCACATGCCCCGCCGTGATCCGCTCCTCGGCCGCCTCTGGGGTGGCCAGCTGGGCACCAAGGTCGAAGAGTTCACACTGCACGCGGCGAAGCAGGGGATCGAAGGCCGCAGCGACGGAGTGCGTGCGGACCATGCCGAGGTGGCTGTTGAGCTCGTCGACGGTCCCGAAGGCCTCGATCCGTGCGTGGTCCTTGCGGACCCGCGGCCCGCCAAACAGCCCCGTTTGCCCCGCGTCACCGGTCTTCGTGTAGATCTTCATGTCGGCCCTTTTCCTCCTACGAGTGCGAACGCCGCACGTATACTGGGACTCATGAGAAAATCATGCAACTGGATCTCCTTGAACCTGCTTTCCGCCCTCGTCGCAGCCGTGGCTCTGCGGGAAGGCCCTGCCCGCTCCGCGCCGCCGGTGGAGGCGGATCCACCCTCGCGATCCGCGATCGAGCGGCGGTTCCTCGCGGAGCCCGTCCGCATCACCGACGGCATGACAAAGGCCGGCGAGGGCTACTTCTCGCCCGACGCGCGACAGATCTGCTACCAGGCCGTGCCGCCCGGGCATCCCTTTTACAAGATTTATATTCAGGATTTCGATGCAACGGCTCCGCGGCCCGCGCCGCCGCGGCAGGTGAGCCCGGGGCCGGGGCGGACGACCTGTAGCTGGTTTTCACCGGATGGCGCGCGGCTTCTGTTCGCGTCGAGTCATCTCGATCCGGAGGTCGGCGCCACCGAGGCTGCGGCCCGAGCGCAGGCCGAGGACGACGCCCGTTCCGGCCGTCGCCGCCGATATCAGTGGGACTTCGATCCCTGGATGGACATCTTCAGCTCGCGGCTCGACGGGAGCGACCTCGTGCAGCTCACCGCCACCAAGGGCTACGACGCTGAGTGTTCGTTTTCCCCCGACGGTCGTCAGGTGCTCTTCGTGAGCGATCGTGACGGCGACCCCGACATCTACGTGATGGATGCCGACGGGGCCAACGTGCGACAGCTGACGAATGTGCCGGGCTACGACGGCGGTCCGTTCTTCTCGCCCGACGGGGCATGGATCGCCTACCGCACCGACCGCCTTGAAAAGGACATGCTCCAGATCCACGTCATGAAGGCCGATGGCACCGGCGACGTGGCCGTGACCGCAGGGCAGGGGGTGCGTTGGGCGCCCTACTGGCATCCCACGAAGCCGTGGCTGATCTGGACCGGCGCCGACCACTCCGATCCCACGAAGCGTCCAAACTACGACCTCTGGATCGCGGGATATGTCACGACGGACGGGACGTTTCGGGTCGGCGAGCCGCTGCGGATCACCGACCACGAGGGGGCTGACGTGCTGCCGGCATTTTCCCCCGATGGCACGCTCCTGATGTGGACGGCGAGCCGCGGCGAGCAGGCCGGCGGACGCGGGCCGACGAGCCAGCTCTGGGTGTGCCGACTCGATCTCGACGAGATGGGCGACGCCCTCGACGCCTCATATCCAGGTACTACGAAAGGCAGTACGCCATGACGCCCCCCTCCGCGAACGACGAGCGGGCAGTGGCGATGATCGGCGGCGGCCAGATGGCCCTTGCGCTCGCGGAGGGCTTTTGCCGCTCAGGCCTGCTCGCGCCGGCCGACATCACCGTGTATGATCCGCACGCTCCGGCCCG
>JBBDNW010000160.1:0-17165 GCA_040877375.1 Pirellulales bacterium
GCACCGTCACGAGTTCGCCCGTATTCCCCGCGCTCGCGCTTGGGGCTTCTTGATGCGAGGCACGGCCGAGCATGTCACCGCCGGTGAATCACTCCGGCACCGTCACGAGTTCGCCCGTATTCCCCGCGCTCGCGCTTGGGGCTTCTTGATGGCAGGCCCGCGCGTTGTGATGACGCGAGAAGGTCGCGGCGAAGCGTGCGACGCGTTGTGGCGGCCCGCAGCCTGTCTGCTCAGTCGAATCGCACTTGGAGAATCTCGAACTTCATCGTGCCGGCGGGGACGTCGATCGCGACCTTCTCGCCGACCTTCCTGCCGAGCAGGCCCTGGGCGAGCGGACTGGCCACGTTGATCCTGCCGGCATCGAAATCCTCTTCGCCCGCGCCCACGAGGACGTACATCTCCTCGTCGCCATACTTGAGGTCTTTCACGACCACCGTGGCGCCAAAGACGACCTCGTCGGTGGCCTCCTTTGCCCGCTCTACGATCACGGCCCGCGCGAGCTTGTCGCGGAGGAGGTTGATCTTGGCCTGCATCATGCCCTGACTCTCCCGCGCGCCGTGGTATTCGGCATTTTCGCTGAGGTCGCCCTCGCTCCGGGCTGCAGCGACCCGCTGTGCGAGTTTCGGCATCTCGACGATTTCCATCTGATCGACCTCGGCCTTGAGTTTGTCGTAGCCGGCACGCGTCATGGGAATAAGATCGGACATCTTGGTTCTCCTCGAAAACGTCAGCGGGCCGTCATCGGACCGCGTGGTGCCGTCAGGCCGACGGCGATGAGTTGGATAAGTAGAGCAGCCTGCCACAACTGCGACAGGCGATCACCCTCCCCAGCATCAGGTCCGACACCATGTTGCCGGTCAACTGCTGAAAGCAGCCGCCGCAACTGTCGTCGTCGACGGCAGCCATGCCGTCGGCACCCTTCTGCTTCACGACGCGTTCGTATTTTTCGCGCACGTCGTCGGTGAGGTCCTTCTCCGTGAGTTGCAGGTCGCCCTTGATCCGCGTGAGCTCCACCTCGAGCCTACCCGTCTCGGCCTGCACCTTAGCCTGGGCCGCGGCGAGCAGTTTCTTCGCAGCGTCGATCTCGGCCTCAGCGGCGGGCACCGCCGGCTTGAGGCCGTCGATCCGCTCGAGAGCCTCGATGATCTCGTCCTCGAGCACTTTCGTCGCCATCTTGTCTGCGGCGATCTGATCGCGGAGGGTCTGGTATTCGCGGTTCGTCTTGCAGGCGTTGAGCTTGCCATCGAGGACGAGGATCTTGGCCTCGGCCGACTTGAGCTGGAGCTGTTTTTGGTCTGCGGCCATTTTGGCCTTCTTGATATCTTCCTGGGCCGAGGCCTTCTTGGCATCGGCGGCCTGAACCTGCTTCGTCCGTGCTGTCACCACCCGCGGGCCGGCCACGAGTTGCTCGGCGAGGTCGGCCATTTGTTGGTGCATGCGATGGAGCGTGCGGAGAGTTCCTGCGGCGACAGCGACGGGCATGGGCGAAAGATTCCGGGGGCGGGGCGGCGAATCCCGCCCGCTAAGCCAGGAGTCTACCAGACGTTGGGGGTGGAAACAGCCGCAGGCCAGTCGCCGCGAAGACGACCGGCCTGCGGGTTGATGGAGGGTGTGCGTTACGGTTGGTCGTGACGCCGGAAAATCAGCCCGTGGTTTCCTGCATGAAACTTTCCAGTTGCCGCGAACGGACCGGGTGCTGGAGTTTCTTCACTGCCTTGGCCTCGATCTGCCGGACCCGCTCACGAGTCACGCGGAAGATCCGGCCCACTTCCTCGAGCGTGTAGGTGTAGCCGTCGGTGAGGCCGTACCGCAGCCGGACGATCTCCCGCTCGCGGTAGGTGAGGGTCTTGAGGAGCGACTCGATCCGATCGCGGAGCAGGCCCTGCGTCGTCGACATGGCCGGACTGGCGACACCGACATCCTCGACGAACTCACTGAAGCTCGCGTCTTCGCTCTCACCGATGGGCCGGTCGAGGCTCATGGGCTGACGGCCCATCTCCAAGACACGGCGGGCTTCTTCCGGCGGCACGCCGGCGGCCTCGGCGATTTCCTCCGCCGACGGCTCACGGCCGAGTTCGTGGAGCAGTTTCTTGGCAGTCGTCCGCAACTTCGAAAGCACGTCGATCATGTGCACCGGGATGCGAATCGTGCGGGCCTGATCGGCGATGGCCCGCGTGATCGCCTGCCGGATCCACCAGGTCGCGTAGGTTGAAAACTTGAAGCCGCGGCGGTACTCGTACTTATCGACCGCGCGCATCAGGCCGGTGTTGCCCTCCTGGATGAGATCGAGGAACGAGAGGCCTCGATTGCGATACTTCTTGGCGATCGAGACGACGAGCCGCAGGTTCGCTGCCGAGAGGTTTCGCTTGGCGGCCTCGTACTCGACCTTGAGTTTCTCGAGAACCTGCACCCGGGTCCGCAGGGATCGCGGACTCTCGAGCGTGGTCAGCATCAGATCGCGGAGTTCCTTCCGCATGTCGGCACGGTCGTCGCAGGAGAGACTTCCCTCCTTCATGAGCCGGAGATCCTGCTGGATCCGGTCCATCCGCGACGACATTCCGCGGAGCAGTTTGACCAGCGGCTGCACCCGCCGCGTGCGGAGGCTGAGCTCCTCGACGAGCACGAGCGATTTGGCACGGTGTCTCCGGAATCGCAGCCGTGCGGCGCGGGCGTCGTCGGGGCTCGTTTTCTTACTGATCAGCCTGCGGAACTCCGTCTGGCTTTCGGCCATCAAGTGGTCGAGAGTCGCGAGATTGTGTGGCATCCGCGCCTGGACCTGCTCCTTGGTCAGCCGCTCCGTGAGCGATACCTTGATCGTGCGGTCGAAGGGAAGCGAGCCCTCGTGCACCTTGCGGAGCGTGTCGACCGTGGTCTGGAGCGAGTAGGCACACCCAAGAATGGCACGGCGAAATCGCTTGCGGGTCACCTCGATCCGCTTGGCGAGTGAAATCTCCTCGCGTCGCGTGAGCAGCGGGATCTCCGCCATCTGGGCCAGATACATCCGGATTGGGTCATTGCCGGCGTTGGACGGAGGCGTGGTGATCGCCTCGTCGCGGCGGGGCTGCGGGGCTGGTGCAGCGGCGGCCAAGACGCCTGGCGTCGAGCTCCGCGGTGCTGGCGGGGTGTCGACGAGTTCGATGCCCTGCTCCTCGAGCGCTACAAGCAACGCGTCGATCCTTTCGGGATCGACGGCCTCGTCGGGAAGGTAGGCGTTGACTTGGTCGAACGTGAGGTAGCCGAGCTCCTTGCCGATCGCGATCAGGCTGGTGAGGTCGCCCTCACCGTGGCGGGGCGCGGCAGGAGGGGCGGTCCCATTGGCTTTCGGCGAGTTGACATTGGACATGGTCATACGGTTCTTCATGACTCGGTTCTCCATCACCATCGTACCGTCGCTCGCACACCGCCCCCCGATCCGGCGGCGAAGTGCCCCGCCGGACCGACTGCAGCAACGAGTCGGGCATCCTCACCCATCCTTGGGTTCGGTCATGCCCTGTTCGGAAAGTTCCGGGATTCCCTGGGCGGTTCGCCGGTCGGCGAGGAGCTTTTGGAGGAGCTCCGCCTCAGCCAGCGAATCCAGGCGGGAAGTTTTCAGTGTCCGGGCGCTGGCGTGCGCCTGCCGCTCAGCCGAGCGGCGTCGCAACGCATCCGTAAAATGCCCCACCCGCTCGAGCGGATCGATCAGGCCGCGGGCCGCACCGGCCTCGTCGACAGCGACGAGTAGGCTCTGCAGCAACGGGTCGGCGAGTTCCATGAGCAGGTTGGAGAGCGCCACCGGCCGACCCGCGGCGTGGAGGCGATGCGCGGCCTCGACAACGGATCTACCGGCCGCTGTCTCGAGATCGGCCGGCTTCACTTCGCGAACGATGAGCCCCACGCTGTCGGGTACACCGACGAGCACCTCGAGCACCTCGCGGTCCCAGGCCGGTAACCGAGGCGGCCGCGGGTCGTCTGATGCAGAAGAAGAGGCCCCGCCGGTCGATGCACTGCGGAGTTCCAGCACGCGGCTTCGCAGCACGTCACGGGATAGGCCAAACCGCCGTGACAATCGGCCAAGAATCTGATCCTCCCGGAGCCGCTGCTGGGAAGGGGGAAGCGACGACCGTGTCGAGGCCGTCGCCAGGGGTTTGAGCACGCTTTCCACCGACGCGAGCGCCGCGTCGTCGCCCGCGTCGGGAGCCAGACCGGCGAGCACCTCGTCCATCCGGTAGTCGAGCGGATCGCAGGCCCCATCGACGAGCGACTCGAAGGCCTCGCGACCGTTCGCGATGATGAAGTCGCAGGGGTCGACGCCGGACGGCATCCTCGCGATCCGCACGTCGATCGGCTCGGCAAGCAGCACCTCGAGGACTTCGTTGGCCCGGCGGCGGCCGGCGTCATCACCGTCGAGCACGAGGACGATCCGGTCGGCATAGCGCCGCAGCAGTTTGGCATGCCGCTCGCCCAGGGCGGTGCCGAGCACTGCCACCACGTCGTCGATCCCGGCCTGCCGGGCGGCGAGGCAATCGGTGTATCCCTCGACGACGATCGCCCGCCGCGATTCGGTCATCGCGTCGCGGGCGGTGTCGAGCCCGTAGAGCATCGAGCTCTTGGAAAAGAGGGGCGTTTCGGGGGAGTTGATGTATTTCGCGGAGTCGGGCCGCTCACCGGGCAGCACCCTGCCGCCGAAGGCGACGCAGCGGCCCTGCGGATCGCGGATCGGAAACATCACGCGGCCACGGAATCGGTCGTAGTGGCCCGAGTGGTCGTCCCGCTCGATCACGAGGCCGGCCTTCACGAGGTCGGCCCGGCTGAGCGCCGCCGCGGTAGCCTGCCGCAGCAGCCAATCCCACGATTGCGGCGCGAAGCCGAGTTGGAAGCGGTCGATCGTGGCCGGGGTGAGGCCGCGGGAGTGGAGGTAGTCGCGGGCCGCTGCGGCCTCGGGCGTTGATCGCAGGCAATCGCAAAACCGTTGGGCGGCCCAGGCCATCACCGACCGCAGGGCCGCCTTGTCGTCGGCCGGCAGGCCGCCCTGGCCGCGAGGCATCGAGATTCCCGCGCGGTCGGCCAGTTGTTCGAGGGCCTCGCGAAACTCGACCTTCTCCATCCGCATCACGAAGCTGAAGAGATCGCCGCCGACGTCGCACACCCAGCAACGATAGGTCTGCCGCTCGGGATTGACCTGCAGGCTCGGCTTGGAGTCGTCGTGCCACGGGCAGAGGCCCGTCATGGCCTTGCCCTGACGGCGCAGGGAAATGTAAGAGCCCACGACGTCCACGATGTCGACCGATTCGCGAACCCGCTCCTTCACGTCGTCCCACGGCGTCGGCGAAGGCTGCTGGAACGACACGGAAGAGGCCTCGATGTTTGCAAAACCCGGCAATCACAGCTCACCGCCAGAATCTATTCCTGGCCGAAAAACAGGTCAACGCCAGGAATCGCCCTCCGCATACCGCCCAGACCCCCGCGGCGAGGCTCAGGAGCGTCCTCGTGGCTACTTGGCAAACCGTGGATCCCGAGCGTTGCCCCGCGAGAGGACGTAGGCGACGAGGTCGAGCACCTCATTTTCGTTGAGCGTGTCGACCAGGCCGGCTGGCATCAGCGACGTCGACGACGACAGGATCTCCTCGATCACTGTCCTTTCGATCACAACGCTCTTCGTCGCGTCCTCCGGATCAGTCACGACGGTGATTTTCTCCGGCGTTTCGGTGACGATGCGGCCGGTGATCACCCTGCCATCAGTTGTCTGGACGATGCTTGCCTTGTATTGGTCGGAGACGACGCGGCTCGGTTCGACGATTGCCTCGACCAAATCCTTGATCTGGAATCGGCCCGCGGCCTGAGTGAGATCGGGGCCGGTCGCCCCTCCATCATCCCCGAAACGGTGGCAGACGATACACCGCGCGGCTGCGAATGACCGCTGGCCGTGCTTGAAGTCGCGTGATCCCGGCTCGAGCCCCTGGGCGGCTGCGGCCACAATGTCAGCGACCTTCCATGTGCGGCCCGGGCCCTCCGGCTTGGGCAGCGGTGGCGGGACGTACGGCTTGCGGATGCCGGTTGCCTCGAGCGCGAGTTTGTCGTTGTCGGAGAGTCCCGCGAGGCTTTCGGCCTCAATGTTGGCGAGGAACTTCCGGAAACTGTTGCCACCCGCCCACCCTTGGGCCCGGGAGAACCAGTCGTAGTAAGCCTTGCGGTCGGCCGCCGTCCAGGCGTCCTTTTCGGTGACTGTGCGAAGCACGTAGGCATAGTGAATCTGCAGCAGATCCGAGCGCTTCTCAAGCGATGCACGTACGGACGAGCCGTATTCGGCGTTGCGATCCAGGAGTCGTCGAAGATCGTCTTCGTTGGGCGCGAGGTTGGTGGTCGCCGCCGAATGTGTCGGCGCCGTGAGCAATCCCACGAGCGTGGTCACGATGCCCGGCGTGCGGACCGCGACGAGCAGGCTCGAGAGTTGCCGATCGAGGTCGAAGGATCCCGAGGGAAACAGGGGAGCGAAACGGGTTGCGATCCGGGCCTTCGCCTCAGACGACGGTTCGCCGAGCCTCACCATCGCCAGCTCATACGCGCGGGCGAGATCGAGTTGCCCGCCTTGGTCGAGCGCTGCCGGTTCGACTGAGTCGAGCGCTGCGAGCACATCGCCCTGTGCCGCTGGCTCGGCCTGGCGGGCAACCGCGATAGCGGCGTTGATGCGGGCCCGCGGTTCGCCGCTGGCGAGAGCCTTGTCTTGCCAGAGCGCGAGCGGCTGGTGCTCGACCGCGATGCGGGCCGCGTAGCGAACAAATCGGTCGGCGTGGCCCAGATGAGGCAGCGCGGCCACCACCGCGGCCTGTGGATCGTTTGCCACCTTGTGATGCGCCTCGAGTTCCCGACGGAGCCGCCGATCCGCCGCGCACGCTTCGTCGTGGAGATCAGCCGGCGCCGTCGACTCGGAGCCGACATACTTCACGCGGTAGAGTTCGCTCTGGCCACCGCGGCCACCGACGGCGAAATAGATAGCACCGTCACGGCCGACGGTCATGTCGGTGAGGGGCAGGGGCGTCCGCGAGACAAACTCCTCCTTTGTGGCCTTGTAGGTCGAACCATCGGGCTCGAGATGGATCGCGTACATGGTCCCAAACGTCCAGTCGCAGACGTACAGGGCCCGCTGATACTTCGCAGGAAAAGCGGTGCCGTAGCCGAAGGCAGCGCCGACCGGGGAGCCGGGCCCGATGTCAACGAGTGCTGGAAGGCTGTCGGGAACTGCGGCCGACCACTTGCCGCTGCCGCTTCGCCAGCCGAGTTCACTCCCGCTGGTGGCGTGGTTCACCCGCGTGGGGCGATACCACGGAGTGCCAAAATCCCACTCCATGTCCGCGTCGTAGACAAAGAGTTCGCCGTCGGCGTTAAACGCCATGTCGTAGGGGTTGCGGTAGCCGCCGGTCCAGATCTCCCACGTCTTGCCTTCGGGATCGGTGCTGGCGACGTAGCCGCCGGGCGCGAGGAGGCCAGCGGCATGACCGTTGGCATCCCACATCCGCGTGATGATCTGGTCCTCGTCCCAGTTTGCCGGTAGCCGGCTGGTCGCCCCGGGCGGAAGCTCGATCCGGCGCTGGTTTGGACGGATGCCCCCCATCGTCTGTGGCGGGGTGACATTGTTGACCGCGAACGGAACCTTCGTGTGGTTGCCGCAGATCACGAACAGCCGTTGACCGTCCGGCGAGAGCAGAATGTTGTGCGGGCCGTGCTCGCCGCCCCCGTCGAAAGCGCGGAGTTTATCCACCTTGTCGAGCATGTCATCGCCGTTGGAGTCGGTGACGCGATACAGGCCGGAGCCCGGGCCGCCATTGCAGACCGCATAGAGCGAGTCGAAGGCCCAGAGCAGGCCTTGGGCGGCCGTGATCGGAACAGGAATCTTCTCCACGACCGTGGGCGTCGAGCCGTCGAGCGCCGCGGGCGTGATCCGCACGAGTCCTTTGTCGCCCTGATCGCTGGCGATCAGCCTGCCTTTGGGGTCGGTCGTGAGGCAGACCCAGGAGCCGAGTTGCTCGCGTGGCACGACGAACAACCGCTCCACGGCAAAGCCCTCCGGCAACGCAAATGCGTTGCCCGCGGAGCCGCTCGGATTGGCCGCTGCCTGGAGCACATGGCCCCATGGGCCGGCACCTCCTGCCGCCACGACCCGGGCGGCGACGCGGTCGTTTGGAGTCGCTGGATCCGCGGCAAACCACGATTGGTCACTCTCAACGATCGTGACGGACGTGCCCTCGCCGAGCACGAGCCGGCAGGCGAATCCCGCTTGTGCCCCTTGATTTTTGACCAGCGCGACTAGTTCGTTTTCGCCGGCGACGAGATGCTTGGCGACGTCGAGGGTGACCGGCCGCTGCCAGTCGTCGCTGGTCGCGATCGGCTTGCCGTTGAGCAGCAACGTCAGCGAGTTATCGGCGGTGGCCGTGATCAACGCCCGCTTCGCCCCTCCGGGAAACGTCTTCGAGAGCCGATACTCACCGGAGTCTTTCTCGCCCCAAATCCAGGGGGCGTCGTCGCCGGGCGGGTCTGCGACGTTCGCTGCCACGGAGGGGCCTGGCATCGGCTCAAGGTGCTGCTCGAAGATCCCGGCTGATTCCGCTGCCGCGGAGGCGGCCAGAGCGACAAGCAGGAGCAGGGCCGTCCAGGATGCGGATACGAAGCGGTTGCAAGACATCGCACTTCCTCTGGGGCTAAAGGGCTCCGAAAAAAGGAGGGCTGGCAGGCTGAACGTGCTCAACGGAGCGTCAGGACAGCAGCCGATCGACGCTTTCGAGGAGCCGGTCCATGGCAAAAGGCTTGCGGATGTAGTCGTCCACCCCGAGCATCTCGGCATACGCCTTGTGACGGCTCCCCTCGTTCGCCGTGATCATGATCACCCGCATCGGGTTTGGGCGGCTGCGGCGGAGTTTCTCGAGCACCAGAAACCCGCTCCGCTTGGGCATCATCATGTCGAGGACGACCAGGTCGGGATCCTCACCCTCGGCGAGCACCAGCCCTTGGTTCCCGTCACGGGCGACGAGAATCTCGTAACCCCGCGACTCGAGCACCGTCCGCATCGACTCCACGATTTCGGCATCGTCGTCGACCAGCAGGATCCGCTTGCCACCCGATTTTGACGCGGACACCGTGCTCGCTGCGACCTCGGACGCAGGTGCCTCGGCCCGACTGGTCTTTTTTGCGCGCTTGACTGCCATGAATACTGCGTCCAGTGCCGATGAATCACAGCGAAATGGTATCACGCCAAGGTGGAACCGGCCAATGAACCTTGCCGTGACCGGAATGGGCCCACGCACGCTGCGGCCCCAATGAGCCCCACTGCGGCCCCGAAAGCGACATCGCTGGGGTAATGGGCCGATGTGACCACCCTCTGAAGAGCGGCGGCGGCGGCCAGGAAGGCAAACAGCGGCATGCCCCGTGGATAGCGCCACGCCAGTGCGGCTGCCAGGCCGGCGGCGACCGCAGAATGACCTGACGGAAAACTCATCAAGTCGGCGGCGTGTGGCGCTGTCACGGTCAACGACGCATCTCCGAACGTCGCAAAAGGAGAGCCCAACGACGCCAAGTCGGCAGCCCGCGGCCGCACCCGTTCGACGGAGACCTTGATGGCATCGACGACGAGGCCGCCGAGATAGGTTGCCGCCACGAGCCGCACGAACGCCTGCTCACCGGCGGCAAAACGCCCCAGCCACGGGAACTTCAACGACTGATCCAGTGTGATAGCCGCGAGGAGAATGATCGCGGCGCCGAGCGAATGGCCCGAGATTTCGAGGAGATTGATGAGCCGGCCAAGCTCGCCCGGCAGCCGGTGTGCCTTGCACCATCTGGCCACCGGCAGGTCGATGAAAAACGCCAGCAGGCCGGCAGTCGCGAGCGCTGCTGCCGTGACCAGCAGCAGAGTTCGGAAATGCACAGGATGACGACGTGGGGCGGCATCGAAACGTGTGTCACTCATGACCGTCATGACCCTCATGAACCTCATGAACCTTATGACCGCATTCTTGCAGAACTACGTCGCCGCGGTCGAGAGCGGCCCACTGGCGAGGATCACTGCCACAGGCTGCGGTCGAGCAGCCGATAGTTGATGGCCTCGCTGATGTGGCTGCACGAGATCGTCTCGGCTGCGTCCAGATCCGCGATCGTCCGCGCCACACGAAGCACCTTGTCGTGTGCCCGGGCGGAGAGGCCAAGATCGCCGACGGCAGCCCGGAGCAACTCGGCCGCAGCCGGTTCGGTCCGGCAGAACTCGCGGATTTCACGGCTCGACATCCGGGCATTGCACCGTGTGCTGCGACCGGCGTCGCCGAAGCGCTGCGCCTGCCGGAGGCGGGCCGCCAGCACCGCTTCGCGCATCTGGCTGCTGGAGGTGCCCGAGCGTGTCGCCGAAAGTTCACGGAAGGGAACCGCCGGTACCTCCAGATGGATGTCGATTCGGTCGACGAGCGGCCCCGATATCTTGCTCATGTATTTTTCGACCTGCGGCGACGTGCACTGGCAGGTCCGCCGGGGCTCGCCGCGGTAACCACACGGGCAGGGATTCATCGCCGCCACGAGCATGAAATCAGCGGGAAAGCGCGTCGTCGATTTTGCCCGGCTGATCGTCACCTCGCCGTCCTCGAGCGGCTGGCGCAGCACCTCCAGCGTGCGTCGGTTGAACTCTGGAAGTTCGTCGAGAAACAACACGCCCTTGTGAGCCAGCGAGATCTCCCCGGGCATGGGGATCGATCGGCCACCGACGAGCCCGGCCTCCGAAATCGTGTGGTGCGGCGCACGAAAGGGCCTTGTCGCCATCAAAGGCTGGCCCGGCTGCATGAGCCCAAGCGCGCTGTAAATTCGTGTAGTTTCGATCGACTCCGCCGCCGAGAGTTGCGGGAGGATCGTCGGCACCCGTTTTGCGAGCATCGTCTTGCCGCCTCCCGGGGGCCCGACCATCAAGCAGTTATGGTTCCCGGCCGCCGCGACGCAGATCGCTCGCTTCGCTGCTTCTTGCCCACGTACATCCGTGAAATCGACGTCGTAGGAAGCAAAGCGGTCGAACCATTCGGATACCCGGGCGGGAGTGGGGGGAATGTGGAGGTCGCCGGCAAAAAACTGGACGGCCTCCGTCAGCGAGGAAACGGGAATCACTTCTATGTCCTGGACGACAGCGGCCTCCATTGCGCTGGCGGCCGGCACGACCAGTCCTTTTAATGGCCGTCCGCCCCGAGAATGGTCATGCTTCTGCCGCGCCGCGGCGATCGCGATCGACAGGGCGCCGCGGGCTGGGCGCGTCGATCCCTCCAGCGACAACTCGCCGATGACCGCGTAATCGAGGAGCCGGTCAGAAGAGAACTGGCCACTCCCGAACAGAATTCCGAGCGTGATCGGCAGATCAAACGTGGCGGCCTGCTTGGGCAGAGCGGCGGGGGCGAGATTGACGACGATCCGGTCATTTGGCCGGGTAAACCCCGAGTTGACCATCGCCCTGGCGACGCGATGGGTGCTCTCGCGAATCGCAGCATCGGGCATGCCGACGAGTACGGTCGCGGGCAGGGACCCCCCGGAAACGTCGACTTCCACGTCGACCGGCACGGCTTCGATACCGACGAGGGAAAAGGTCTGGAGTCGGGCGAGCATCTGATCTGCTCCAATGGGTGATGAGTGATAGGTGATGGGCGACGCGGATGTTGTCTGCGGTGACGTGGAGAAAAGGAGTGTACAGATGTATATACCCCTGTCAAGGGCCTGGGTTGCGGCTGCCTGCTGCGTGTTTAACGCGGCCGGCATCCGGGCCGACGAGGGGATGTGGCTCTTCAACGCCCCGCCTCTGGACCGCCTCCAGCAGGACCACTCCGCAGCGCTGACAGCGGAGTGGCTGCTCGATCTGCAGCAGTCGAGCGTACGGTTCAACTCCGGTGGCTCCGGAGCCTTCGTGTCGGCCGACGGTCTGGTGATCACCAATCATCACGTTGGCGCCAACAGCCTGCACAAACTCGGCGATGAAACACACAACTACGCCCGCGATGGCTTCGCCGCCGCGACGCGGGCCGACGAGCTGAAGTGCCACGATCTCGAGTTGAACGTCCTGGTGTCGATCGCAGACGTGACGGCCCGCGTCGAGGCGGCGGTCACGACCGGAATGACGGCCAACCAGGCCTTTCCAGCGCGTCGGGCCGCGATGGCGGCGATCGAACAGGAATCCCTGGCCGCCACCGGCTTGCGAAGCGACGTCGTCACCCTGTATCAGGGCGGGGCCTACCACCTCTACCGCTCAAAGAAATACACCGACGTGCGGCTCGTGTTCGCGCCGGAGCAGCAGATTGCTTTTTTCGGCGGCGACGCCGACAACTTCGAGTTTCCGCGCTACAATCTCGACATCTGCTTTTTTCGTGCCTACGAAGAGGGCGAGCCCGCCCGCGTGCCGCATCATCTCGCGTGGGCAACGGAGGCCGTCACCGAGGGCGAGCTGGTGTTTGTCTCAGGGCACCCTGGGCACACCGATCGAGGCAACACGGTCGCCGAACTCCTTTCGATGCGCGACCGCTCGGTGCCGTTTCAACTCGCAACCCTCAATCGCCTCGAGGCCACCTACGGGGCCTACGCGGCCCGTGGCCCCGAGGAGAGAAGGCAGGCGATGGGAAATCTGTTTGGTGTGCAAAACGGCCGCAAGGCTCGGCAGGGCGTACTCGCCGGCCTGCTCGATCCCCGGATTCTGGCGTCCAAGCGGCAGGCGGAGCACGGCAGGCGGAAAAAGCTCGAGGACAGGCTTACGGGCAGGACGTCGCCCTACGCTCGCATCGAGCAGGCCCAGGAGACGCTCGATGGAATCGCCCTGCGGCATCGCATGCTGGAGGTGGGGCTGGCGTTTAACAGCGGGTTCTTCGCCCATGCCCGAACGATCCTCCGCGCCGTCGAGGAGCGGGCCAAGCCGAGTGGGGATCGCCTGCGGGAATACCGTGACTCAAACCGTGAGTCGCTCGAACTCCGGCTCTTCTCGGACGAGCCGCTCTATGACGACTTCGAGACCACCAAACTCGCCGACTCGTTGACCTGGCTGGCGACCACGCTGGGGGGTGACGACGAACTGGTGAAAAACTTGCTCGCGGGCAAGTCGCCGCGCGACCGTGCCGCCGAGTTGATCGCCGGGACGGGGCTCGGCAAGCGTCCGGCGCGGGCGGCGGGCAGCGTTCCTTCCGACAGCCGGCGGGCGCTGTACGAAGGCGGGGCGGCGGCGCTGGCTGCGTCCCGCGACACCATGCTCGCGGTCGCGAGGCTGGTGGATCAGGAGGCGCGAGCGCTGCGGCGGATCGCCGAAGAGGCGGAGGAGGTGAAACGGCAGGCGCACGCCGAGATCGCGACAAACCGGTTTGCCACCGAGGGCACGGCGATGTATCCCGACGCCACGTTTTCGCTACGGCTCGCCTACGGCCTCGTGAAAGGCTACGGCGAGGACGGGCCGCGTCGCATCGCTCCGATCACCACCTACGCGGGACTGTTCGCGCGGGCTACGGCGAAGCGCGAGACGCCGCCGTTCGACCTGCCGTCGCGCTGGAGGACGATGCGCGACCAACTCGAGGCCGACGCCGCCTTCATGGCGACGCCGCTCAACTTCGTCTCGACGGCCGACATCATCGGCGGCAACTCGGGGAGCCCCGTGGTGAACCGTGACGGCCGGCTCGTGGGCGTGATCTTCGATGGGAACATCGAGTCGCTCGTGCTCGACGTCGCCTACGACGATCGACGGGCCCGCGCCATCTCGGTCGACGCGACCGGCATTCTCGCCGCCCTCCGCACGGTCTATCGGGCCGACGACCTCGTGAACGAAGTGTTGGCGACGGCTGACGGGCGGCGGTAGACTTTTTTCCCGGGGCTAGCTTTTCGGGGTGCCGCACTCGATCCAGGAAATGATCCACATGGACGACCAAAAGACGGCGCGAACGATCCCTCGCTTGCGGGCACGTGCGGCCTTTCTGCGGTGCTGTCTGATGGTGGCGGTCGCCGCTTGGTGTTCGCGGCCAGTCGCGCCGGCGGACGCGGCCGACGCCCACAACATGAAGGTTACCGTGGCCGGCATTCAACTTGGCGGCTCCGTGTCGGGACCGCAGCTCACAGACCAGTCGCTTGCCCACCGTGTGGTCGTGCTCGAGTTCTGGGGCGTGAACTGCCCCCCCTGCATCGCGAGCATGCCGAAGCTCGAGGAGCTCCATCGGCAGTACGGGCCGTCGGGCCTCGTCATCGTGGGCGCGCACGCGCAAGGCGGCGCGGCTGCCGAGGTCAAGAAAGTGGTCGACGGACTCGGTGTCACGTTTCCCATCGTCGAAAACGCCCAGGTGGCTGACGGCATGGACTTCGAAGGTATTCCCCACTGCATGGTCTTCGATCACACCGGCCTTTGCATTTTTCGGGGCTCCCCCGGGGAAGCGCACGATGCGGTCGTGGCTGCCGTCCGGCTGGCCCCGTCGGCGGTGCTGGAGGGGCGGAAACTCGTCAAGCTCGCCGCATTCAACAACATGCTCCAAGACGAATCGAGTTTCGGCGGGGCCATGCGCAAGGCCAAGGGACTGACGGCCTCGAAGGACGAGGAGACGGCGGAGGAGGCACGGTTTGTGTTTGAGAAACTGGAGGCCCGTGGCCGGCAGATGCTCGATGACGCCGTCGCGGCGAAAGAGACGGATCCGCTCCAGGCTGCCGGGTTGCTGCAGCGGTGTGCGAGTGGCTTCAAGGGAAGCGACATCGGAGTCGAGGCGGCGAAGCTGATTCGTGAGTGGAAAAAAGACAGGTCGTTCATGGCGGCGATCAAGGCCACGCAGCAGGGTGCAGGCCGCGAGGCGGCCGGCAACGCAGACGCCGCCGCAACACCGTAGCTCAAGGAGAGTCTCCGCATGCATATCGCCACTTGGTCGACGATCCTGTTGCTCAGCGTTGTTTCCACCGCGAGTGCCGCCGATAAGGCGGTGACGGTCGACGCCGGTCAACGCTGGAAATCGTTGTTCGACGGCCGGACCCTCGGGGATTGGAAGCAGACGCCGTTCGGAGCCGAGGGCGAGCCAACCGTCACCGATGGCGTGATCCGGATTCCAATGGGGGGCGACCTGAGCGGGATCACCTGGTCGGGTGATTTCCCGCAACGCGACTATGAGATCGCTCTCGACGCGCGGCGAGTCGACGGTAACGACTTCTTCTGCGGCCTGACGTTTCCCGTAGGCGACGATTCATGCAGCCTGATACTCGGCGGGTGGGGAGGCGCGATCACCGGGCTTTCGAGCATCGATGGCCGCGATGCGGGTGACAACGAGACCACCGACGCCCGCGTCTTCGAGAAGGGACGGTGGTACGCCGTAAAAGTGCGGGTGACACAGGGCCGGATCGAGTGTTTTCTCGACGGCGAGTCGATCGTCGATCAAGACACCACCGCTCGTCGGATCTCGGTCCGCGACGAGGTGATCCTGTCCAAGCCGCTGGGGATCGCCACCTACGCCACAACGGCCGAGGTGCGGAGCATCCGCTGGAGGCTCGTCCCCGCCGCCGCGGAATCGCCGTGAGCGAATCGGGGTTTTGCGAAAAGTCCTGAAACGCATGCGACGGGAGGCATCTTCGGGGCTTCGACTCAACCGGGAGCAGACTCAACCGGGAGCAGACTCAACCGGGAGCAGACTCAACCGGGAGCAGACTCAACCGGGAGCCTGGCTACCGAGGGCGGCCCGCACTGCCTCGCGGGCCTCGCGCCAGCGGCTCTTCACTGTTCTCTCGGAAACGTCGAGGAGCGAAGCGATCGTCTTCTGATCGGCTCCGAGGTACCAGACGAGTTGGAAGATCTCGCGCTGATCATCACGCAACCCACCGATTGCCTCGTGAAAGAGCGTCCAGCGGTCAAGTTCTTCCGGCGGTGACTCCGCGCCTTCGATGGGTAGCGGGGCGGATGTGTTGTCGTTCTTGGACGGCTGCGCGAAGCTCGTCGCGTGATTGGCGGCGAACGACGTGGGCCCTGCATGTCGACGGGCGAGGTCGATGAGTTCCCTGTGAATCTGGGTCGCCGCCAGGGCCATCACCGAGCGGGGAGACTCGAGCCGCATCTGACCCAGAGCGCGGTGCAGCCGCATCGCGGCATTCTGAAAGACGTCATCCGTGTCGTCCCAGCGTCGCACGTTGGGAAATCGCGAGAGCATCCGACTGGCGAGCCCCCGGAGTCGGCCACTGCAAACCTCGAGGACCGTGTCTCGGGCGGTCATGTCCCCAGCGGCGAGCCGTTCGAGGCAGGACGCAATCTTGGCAGCGATCGTGTCGTCGGTGTCCATGCCGTTTCTGCCTAAAAGATGCAGGCTCGGAAGATTCTATCGGATTTTTTTGCCCCTCTGTGCGGTTGTTCTCGCCTTCACTGGTAGAGGCCTTGCGAGATGCGGTAACCAGCCCGAGGCAGACCATGAACGGAATCGAACATTTTCCGGCGGTATTTCAGCCTTCCGGGCCCCGTCGTGGGCCATCTTTGTCTGCGGACGTGGCTCGGCGGGTCCTTGGATTACCGGTGGGCGAAGCCGATCCCGTTCTAATCATCCTCGCTGCTCATATCCGGCTCCGGCGGTGGCGGCGGGTCGGCGAATGCGACCCGTCCATCGGCACGGTTGGTCATATCCGGCGGATCACTCGGGCCCGGGACGCTCTGTTGCAAAACTCATGCGGCGGCGGGGCCTCGCTGCGGTCACAGGTGGCGGCCGCCGTCGAATAGGGGGGCATCCAACATAAGGGGATCGCCGACCCCTCGCTCCCGACAGGAAGCCCCAAGCGCAAGCGCGGGGAATGCGGGTAGCATCGAAACGGTACCGGATTGGTACTCCATGACTGCTTCCTCCCTAGGAAGCCCCAAGCGCGAGCGCGGGGAATACGGGTGGCATCGAGACGGTACCGAATGGTTCGATCATCCGTGCGGCTTGCCTCCCGACAGGAAGCCCCAAGCGCAAGCGCGGGGAATACGGGTGGCATCGAGACGGCACCGGATTGGTTCACCGGGGGTGACATGCTCGCCGCCGGGGGATTTTGCTACAGGATGCCCGCGTGGCCGACTGGGCGTCGCTCGTGAGACGCAAACATTCCCCGGCGTCTGCGCGTGCCTCCCCCGGCTCCTCACGATCAAGAATCGGTTCGATCATCCGACCCCCTTGCCTCCCGACAGGAAGCCCCAAGCGCGAGCGCGGGGAATACGGGTGGCATCG
>JBBDNW010000161.1:0-17055 GCA_040877375.1 Pirellulales bacterium
GGCCACCACGAGCCCGCCGCGGATCGCCTCGGCAGCCTGCCGATCAGCGACGGGGGCTGCGACCCGCTGTGGCCCACACCCGTGGCAGGCGAAAACAACGAGACAAAGACCGAGGGCCAGGGACAACCGAATGTGCATCGTCTGAATGTGCATCGTCGCGGATCTCCCCCATCACTTTTGGAAGATGGCGGGATCGAGCACGATCTCACCGAGGTCGGTGCCAGCCGCGGCGACGGCGACCTTCTTGCGACCCTTCGCCGCCTTTTCCGCCTTGCCGCTGATGGTCATCTCGCCGATGTAGCCAGCCTTTTCGTGCCAGAACTGCAGTTCGACCTCGCCAACGGGAACATCCTTGATCTCAAACGTGCCGTCGGCCTT
This sequence comes from Pirellulales bacterium, assembly GCA_040877375.1. Taxonomy (GTDB): domain Bacteria; phylum Planctomycetota; class Planctomycetia; order Pirellulales; family UBA1268; genus QWPN01. The sequence goes on from JBBDNW010000161.1 coordinate 379, forward strand.
CGACACCGACGCATACGGATTGGGCCGGACGACCAGCCATGCCTTCATCCACGGATGAATGTTGCAGGTGACCTGCGACGGAATCGCCTCGTCGCTCGTGAACTTTGCCGACACCTCGCCGCTGGCTGGGATGAGATTGTTGGAGGGTGGATTCTTGACCGTTGCGACGTTGCTGTTGTGGCCGACCGTGTCGGAGTTCTTGATGATCAGTTCTTGGCCGACCTGGACGAACGCCACATGCGGCTCGAAGCGGCAATCCTTGTTGTCGAGCACGACCTTCTCCGACGCGGCCGCCTTGGCGACTTCCGGATTCACTTTAATACCTTTATCCCGAACGAAGACGACGACGTTGGCCACGCCCTTGTCAGCACCGACCACGAGTTCCTCGGCGAGCAACTTATGCTTGCCGCACACTTCGACGTCTTTGTCAGTCTTGAGCTCCGCAGCGGAGGGAACAGCGCCACCAAACAAGAACTTCCCTTTCACAACACCCCACTCGTCGGCTGAAGCAGTGCCGATGACTGCCACAGCAACGACCGCGAAGCCGAGCGACCAGATCGAGCGGGAACATTTCATCGTGGCTCTCCGAGAGGTGGGCAAAAAGGGCATGAATCGGACAGCAAACCGGCTCTCTTAGTTTAGTGTGGCCGCCGACTCGGGGGAGCCAAGGGCGGAGAGCGGCGAACTCCCCGGCGAGACAGGCAGCATTGAGGTGCGGTTTTGGCCAGACACAGGCGGTTCTGCGGCGGCCCGCGGCGTTTCAGCCGCCGGCTGCTGGCCCGGCTGGGCGGCCGGTGCCGGCTGCCTGAGGAAGGCCTCCAGCGACATGTTCTTCTTTGCAAACGCATCGAAATGCATGAGCAGGTCGGTGAGGGCGTCGAGCTGCTGCTCGCTCGTGCCCCGATAGAGGTCCTGACTGACCGGCTTGTCGAATGGAATATTGACCGGCATGCCGGTGTACGGCAGAAATCGCTTCGGATTGGCGATCCAGCCGTGAACGTAGTCGGGCCGCAACCGCTCGTGCGACTTCTGCAACTGCGGCGCGAGGGCCTTCACACTGCCGGGCGGCGTGTAGTCGCCCAAAAGATGACACTTCACGCAGTAGTTGTTGTTGGTGACGATTTTCAGAGCTCCATCGAGATGCCCGGGGTACGACTTCTCCGCGTCGGCCAGCGAGCTTTCGTCGAGGCGCGGGTCGTAGACATACGGGTAGTCCGCCCCGTCAACCGCGGCGAAGTAGTTAACGAGCGCTGCAGCCTGCTTCGAATCGAAGTTGAACTTCGGCATCCGTAGGACGGCCGGCGGACGGATCGGATGGGGATTGAGAAGGAACTTGTGGAGCCAGGCCGACTGGACCTTTCTGCCTTCACCAATGAGCGGCGGCGGCAGCCATCCCCAGGCGTCGTCCGGCTTGACGTTGGGGTTTACAGCCTTCTCGTCGGCGATCACGACCGGGAAAAGCAGTTTCGCAAGGTCGCCCCCCTTGGCCGGATAGTGACGTCCGGCGACGAGCGCGTCTTCCGGAACAATGACGTTTTGACCGCCGACAACCCGCGGCTCACCGTCGACGAGCGCATCGTGCCAGAGCGTAAACGGCCTGTGCGCCACCGACTCGGTGTCTCCCTCCTCGATCGGCACCCCGTCTTCATCGACAAGTTGCGGCCTGCCCGTCTGGGGATCGAGCACTGGCATACCCACGAGCGTCGCCTTGCGGCGACCCTGACGATCGGTCGCGACCGACGCCGCCACCTGGTCCGGGGTGAAGTGCGGCGAAAGGAACGGATAGTCGGCCGCGATCGGCGATTCACCGAGCGATCCCGGCTTGTAACGAATGTCCCAGCGATCCATGTTGAGCGCGTGGCAACCGCCGCAGTTGTACTGTTCGGCGACGACAAGACCGTCGAGGCGGGCCTGCTCCCGTGGAGCCGGTTGGTGCACGTACTGCGGAGCTGGAGGCTCGGCAACCAAGCCGAGCACGAACGTCATGACGGCTTCACGCTGCTGATCGTTGAAGGGAAACTGCGGCATCCGATACCGCTCGTTGTAGGTCTTGTTTTCAGCCTTTTTGTAGTCGTAACTCCGCGGAGCCCGGAGCTTCTGCCAGAGGAAGCCCTCCCGCTCATGGCCAAGGAGTTTTTGCAGAAAATAGCCTGTATCAGGATCGACCGACTCCAGATCGAAGTGCCCACCCTCCTCTTTTGAGGCGTACGCCAGATCCGGCGAGAGCTGATCGTCGGCCAACGTATTCGCCGACTCGGCCGCCGGGTTGCCATGGGCATCGCCCTCGTGGCCGCCATGGCCACCATGACCACCATGACCGTGACCGCCGCCGAGTTGGCGGGTGACGAAGTGCGATGCCTGCTCGAAAGCAATCCGCGACGGATCTTTTCGGCCCCAGTCAGCCAGCGCTGCGCCAGCCGGCTTGCCATCCTCGAACCCCGGAATGTCGTGGCAGGAATAGCAGGCGAGCTTGTTAATGGTTTTCTTGCCGACGTATGAGAGCAACGTTTGGTCGCGCGTGGGGCCTGCGAGCCCCACGAACATCCGCTCGTCGCCCTGAATGCCGGCCTGATCGGCCGAGAGCCCGGCCTGGAGAACCTGCTCCGCGCGGGTCGTCGTGAACCGCTCCTTGAGATACATCAGGGCCAGTTCATCGAGCGCCTGCCGTTCCTCCGCGGCGAGCGGCCCGGCCGATGCCATCGGAAAACCGGTTTCGCCGTCGAGAGTCTCAACCTTCCACTCTTGGGCCGGCTTCCAGTCGCGGCCTGAAGTCATGAGATATTCCGTGGCGTCGGCAGCAGGGTCGCTGACGCTGCCGTCGGCGAGTGGCACCGGCTCGAGCAGCACGTTGGGCATGATCGTCTTGGGATGGTATCGCGAGGGATCGCGAAGCCAGCTGTACAGCCATTGCTTGCCCTTCGGAAGCGACCCCGCCTTGGCCCCGATCCGCGAGAGATTGGGCCCGTACGTGCTCGCCGCCTCGGGGAAGTCATCGTGCTGGTGACAGGCGAGACAGCCACGGAGTTGCACAACCTTTCGCCCCCGGGCCACGTCGGCTGTCGCGGTGATCCCCTCATACGGCTCGACGTAGTCGAACGCGGCGCTGGCAGCGGTGAGGTAGTGCACCATCGACCGAATCTCAAGCGGCTCGTAACGCTTCGATTCCTCGAGTTGCTTGCCTTCCAGATGGCTCCAAAGGCCGAAGAACCGTGGCATCTTGGTCGAGGGACGGAACTCCTGCGGGTTGCGGAGCCACGAATACAACCAATCGAATCCAACTTTGGAGCTCACATACCGCAGGCTGGGGCCAACCTTCGGGAACGTGCCAGGAGTTTCAGGATCCTTGAGCAGCGTTGCCATCTGGTGGGAACGCGGCGAGAGCTTCGCATCGGCGCCGGCCGCCGCATCCCGCTCGATCGCTTCACGAAGGCGATTCCTCGACTCGCGTCCGTCCGGGCTCGACCGGACATCGGACACCCAGCGCACCACGGTGTCGCCGAGGGCCTTGAGCCCGGAGTCATCTGCGAGCGCTTCGGCAACCTCATGGAAGTTGGGCTCGACCCGCATGTCGGGGCCGATTCGCTTGTCGGGCCCCGCCCATCCATTGATCTCGTGGCAGCCATAGCAGCCATACGAACGAATCAGGTGGTAGCCCTCGACAAGCTTCGGAGCCGGCGGCTCGGGAAACTTCACGCTCGGCTCCAGATCGACGACCTGATGATGGCACTTGAGGCAGCTCGATTCCTCGAACCGCTGCGGAAGCATCGGAAAAATCCAGTGGTGATTGTTGAACCACCCGAACTCGTCATGCCACTCGTGAGACTGCTTGGGGGTGTTGGGCGAGTGCGAAGCCCACTTGAAACTTGTAGAGCTCCCCTGCCCCCCGTGGCAGATGGTACAGCCGAAGTTCTTCATCGGGTGGGGGCTCGAATCGCCGACAAACAAGTCGAGCCGTGGATGGGTCGAGTAGGGCTCCGGCACCCCGCGGCGGACGGCGAGCATCAGCGACTTGCCCGAGGAGGGAATCGTAAGCGCGGTCAGGGCAGCTTTTCGCGTCAGGACTTTGCCGCCGTCAACCGCCGTGATCACGTCACCCGCCTGCAGGCCGGCCGAGGCAGCTGGCGACTCGGGCACCACGACGCTGATGGTCGGGTCGTCGGCCTGAACCAGGCCGCTGGCCGCCAGCCGAAGACCGTAGTGTGATTCCAGTTGATCGTTGTCGTCGCCGGCCGCCGCGGGCTGGGAGGCGGGCGCCTGCAGCACGACTTCGATCGCCTGCGCCTGCGGATACGCCGGATCCAAAGGAGCTCCAGCCTGCGACTTATCCATGCCGCGGTGACAGGTAGTGCACCGGTCAAACCGAGCGACGTCGCGGAAGTTGTTGTTGAGCGTGAGTTGCGGGAGCCAGATCTGGTCGACCCGCAACGGGCTATTGAAGGCGTCAAGCACCGGTAGTTCGAGCAGACTCTTGCCGGCGTTGGGCCGCCGCTGCTCAAAGGTTTTCTGCAACTGCACCAACGTCTTGCGGTGGTCAGCCACTGCCTTGGCCGCCTCATCCTCGGGCTTCGTCATGCGCTGCAAGAGCGCGTCGAGTGACTTGCGGTGCGTGTTAGCCGCTTGAAAGGCGAGCGTCGCCGCCGACACTTCCGCCCGCTTTGTGTCGGCGAGCGTGAGAAGCTCCGCCTGCCTCTCGGCCGGCGCCTCCTCAGCAACCGACAACTCATAGTCGGCACGGTTTTTGTCGAGCGTGGCCCGCCGCAACTTCAGGCTGCCGGCGAGGTTGTCCTCGCGGAACTTTGCACGCTTCACGATGTCCTGCAGTCGCGCGAGCAAGTCGCCTCGGAGCACGAGCCGCTCGTCCGGGTCTTTCTGCGATTGCAACCGGTCGATGTCAAGCTCCGCCAGGTCCGCAGCCTGAGCGTCCTCGGGAACGGTTCGCACCGCAGCCACGAAGGCTCGGGCCGCATCACCATCGAGATCGGCCTTCCGGGCTTCCGCAAGCGCCGCCTCGAGTTCGTCGCGCCGCGACTCAAACTCCTTGGAGTCTTGCTGGTCTATCTTTGCCGCCGCGGACCACGTCTCGAGGTTCCGGAACTCCCGGGCATACTTCTTCCACGGGCGGTTGTGATCCGCCGTCAGCATCAGCACCGTTGCCAGAAGCAACAGAACGGCCGTGACGGCAAACACGACGTGCAGGAGTTTGAGATTCCACCAGGTTTGTTCTGTTGCAGGCATGGGTGTTTGTCGGGGGCTGGGCGAGCGCGAGGGTCAGTTCGCCGGTGCAGTTGGTCGTCCTTAGAAGTTCAGCGAAAGTTCCGGGATGCTGACGATGTATTTTAGGTTGAGCGTCCACCGCAAAGCCATCTTCAAAGGGAGCGTGAGCATCAGCAGCATGAGGTTGGCCATGATCATGTATCGAATGAAGCCCATCTTCGCGTAGAACCCACGAAACACCGTGACCGCGAGCAGCGGTGGCAGCAGCACTAGATACGCCCCCATGACAAGCAGCCCGGGGGCCTCCCGCATCAGGATGTAGCCCGCCTGAACAAGCCCACTCGCGCCCGACGGCGCCTTGGGTAGCGGTTGGTCGAGGAGATTCACCCAGAACATCTGCGGCAGGTCGACGTTATTGAGGACCTCAACCTTGTAGGGTGTCCAGTACTCGAAAGGCCCGAAGAAGTTCCAGTTTGGTCCGCGGAGGAAGGTGCCAAGGATGATCAGCGTGATCCACAGCAAGAAGAAACCAAACTGATACGTGAGGTAGCTGAACTTCCGCTCCTCGATCGAGTAGTAGCCGTTGCCCTTCTTGTTGAAATCGAGATACGGCATAGCCATCAGCCCGAAGATCACGAGGCTGGGCAGCACGACGCCCGCGTACCAGGGGTCGAAGTAAACCAGCATTTCCTGGAGCCCGAGGAAGTACCACGGCGCCTTGGACGGATTGGGCGTCTTGACGCTCGAGGCGGGTTCCTCAAGTGGAGCCGGCAGACAGATCGCCCACAGCAGGAGGAACGCTGAGACGGCAACCATGCAGATCAGTTCTGTGTAGACGAGATCGGGCCACACTAGCACCTTTTCGTCGTTCTCCTTTTCGACCGTCGGCAGGCCACGGGCGATGCGGTCGTCGTTGACAACAGCCTGACTGGTGGCAAGCCACGTGAAAAACGCCAACATGAACACCAACCCGACGATCGGCACATTGTCGGGCTTCATGACGATCGACGCGAAGTTCTCGTCGGCCATGGAAAACCCCATCAGCAGCAGCATGGCGTTGAGGATGGCCCACGCCACCATCGGTTGCACAAAGAACCGCCGAAAGATGAACAACACCGTGAGCAGAGCGAGCGTCCCGAGCGTAAAGAACACCGGGCCCGACAACCGGTTGACGAGCGAACGCACTGACGCCGGCAGCGCCGGCACGAGATCGGACGCCCCCGACATCGCGAGACTCGCCAGCACCAGCATAAACCCGGCAAACACCGTCCACACCAGCGCCCAGCCAAGCTGCCCCTTCTTCCGCCAGAGAAGCAGCGCCGCAACGCCGTTCATGATCGCCATGAACACGTAATAGCCGCCGAGAAAACCCGCGACGTCCTTCAGAAAAAAGCCGGATGAATGCATGGGGTGGTATTACAGCGGGCCGCTAATGCCGCCGTCCTTTCGCACGCGCCAGAAGTGGATCGCAAGCAGCAGCGCCGTCGCCAGCGGGATCGCGATGCAATGGAGAACGTAGAAGCGGTTGAGGGTTTCCTCCCCGACGAATCTGGCGCCAAGGAGGCCGAACCGGGCGTCGGAGGCGTCGGTGATCATGTCGATGCCACCGATCGTGAGCAGTTGCTGGCCAGGCCCCTCGTAGCCGAGAAAGGGCGTGGCCCGAGCCATGTTCGACCCCACCGTGATCGCCCAGATGGCAAGTTGGTCCCACGGCAGCAGATATCCGGTGAACGACAGCAGGAGTGTGAGCAGCAGCAGGATCACCCCGATCACCCAGTTGAACTCCCGGGGTGGCTTGTAGCTGCCGGTGAGAAACACGCGATACATGTGGAGCCAGGTGGTGATCACCATCGCATGGGCACCCCAGCGATGGAGCTCTCGCAGGATGCCCAGGCTCGTCACGTCGCGAAGCGCGAGAATGTCGTTGTAGGCCCACTCCAGCGTGGGACGGTAATAAAACATCAGGAGCACGCCGGTGACGGTCTCCACCAGAAACAGAAAAAACGTCACACCGCCCATGCACCAGGTGAACGACAGGGCAATGCCCTGCTTCTTGATCGACACGGGATGCAGATGGAGGAAGAAGTTGGTCAGCATGACCACGATCCGATTCCGCCGGTCGAGCGGCATCGGATGGCGGAAGATGCTCTTCCAAATCTGGGAGCTGCGGATGGTCTCGCCGATGGCCATGGCCTGAAAAACTTCCCTTGCTCAGACGGTGACGAACGAATCGGGGTCGGCCCACTGGCCGAGCTCTTCCTGGAATGACTTGCTCTTATCGATTTCGAGTTGGCCGTCGTCAGCCACCCGAATCGCATATCGCTCGAGCGGCCGCGGAGCCGGCCCCTCGAAGTTGACACCGTCCTTGTAGAACCCGCTGCCGTGACAGGGACACTTGAACTTTTGCTCGGCCTCGAGCCAGCTAGGCGTGCAGCCCAGATGGGTGCAGACGGTCTTCAACGCATAGACCTGCTGCAGCCCTTGAAAATCCCCGTTGACGACCCACACGCCGTACTGGGCGACGAACTTCGTTTCGACCTTACCGGCGGGAAAACCATCCTTGGAGCCCACCTTAAACTTGCTGGGCGGCTCCGCCAGGACGTTTGGAAAGAGGAATCGGGTTAACCCAAGCGTGAACAGGCCACCAGTGACCGAGAGGGCCGTGAACCCCATCGCCATCGCCGATCCCACGGCGATCTGAAGAAAACCGCGGCGATCCTCGCCGTCAGCGGCCCCCTTTTTGGTCGGCTTTACTGGCTTGGCTGGCAACGTGGCGACCGTTCGCGGGGGCGCCGCCTTTTCCTCGATCGGCTTGGCGGTTTCCCGGGGCTTCAGGGCAGGCCGGGAGGGCGCATCGGCCTTGGCAACCGGGCCCGGCTTCGCGGCCGCTCGGGCCGCGGCGAGAATGCTTGCCGTGTCACGCTGCACGCCTGTCTTCGCAGCACCGACGGCGGCAGCAGGCTTGGCCGCCGGCTTCGATGCCACCGGCTTCGCGGCAGCAGATGCAGGTTTTTCGGCCACGGCATCTGTGGTGGTTGCAGCAGCCTCGGCTTTCTTAGCCCGGGCCATCGCGAGAATGTCGGCCACTCCAGGACGAGCGCCGCCCGCTACGGGACTGGCTGCGACCGGCTTCGGTTTCGGGACAGGCTTGGCCGAGACTTCGACCGCAGACTGCTCCGCAACAGCCTCGGGTTCTTTCGGCGCGGCAGGCTTCGCAGCCGAATCCTGCCCGCCAGTCGCTCTGGCCGCTGCCAGAATCTCGGCGACCGTCATCTTCTTCTTTTCTGCCATACGGAAGCCTCAGCGCGGGCGGACCTGCCACCGGGGGTACGCATTCCCAGTCACGGACCTTGGCACCGCGTAAAAAGCATGTTTCGACCGCGATTGCGCGAGTTCGTGAAGTTTTTCACGAACTCTTCCTAACTGTATCGGGCACCACCGGACTGTCAACGTCGTCTTCTGCGCGGATCGCCCGCGTTTCACATATTGTTCGGCATTTTGGCCATGCGCACATCCCCACATCCCCCATCTGGCCGATCCACTGTGCCTGAACAAAAGCTGGCGAGAGACAGGGGGCGACAACCTTGGAGTACAACCACGGTCCCGAAGCGGCTGCATTTTTGTGTATGTCTGCCGGGCACCATCCACCGCAGGAGCAAGCACCGTGATTCGATCGCGCCGGGTTCTCGTCGTAGGCAACGGCGGTCGGGAACATGCGCTCGCCTGGAAACTCACTCAGGATGGTGCCGAGGTGCTCGTCGCCCCTGGCAACGCCGGTACGGCAGGCATCGCGGAAAATGTGCCCGTTGCGACCACCGACATCCCTGCTTTACTCGAACTGGCGCGTACGCGTGAGGTCGATCTCACGGTCGTCGGACCGGAAGCGCCGCTCGTCGCCGGGATCGTCGACGCTTTCGCTGCCGCAGGTCTGCGGATCTTCGGGCCGACCCAACGGGCCGCGCAGATTGAAGGGAGCAAATCGTTTTGCAAGCAGATTCTCCACCGCGGAGACGTGCCGACGGCGATGTTCCGCGAGTTTCGCTCAGCGGCCCGTGCCCGTGAATATCTCGAAGCACGCGAAGACATGCCTGTCGTCGTCAAGGCTGACGGCCTCGCCGCCGGCAAGGGTGTGTTCGTGTGCGGCGACCGTGCCACGGCGCTGGCGGCCGTGCAGTCGCTTGCCGAGGATCCGGCGCTCGCTTCTGCCGCGAGCAGCATCCTCGTGGAGGAACGGCTCGATGGCGTCGAGGTGAGCGTGTTGGCGATTACGGATGGCCGCACGATTGTCACGCTCCCTCCCCTCCAGGATCACAAGGCGGCGTACGACGGAGACGAGGGGCCCAACACGGGCGGCATGGGTGCCTACTGCCCGACCCCGTTCATCGATGCTGAACTGCTTGCGGAAATCGAGGCGAAGATCCTCGTCCCGACGGTTCACGCGATGCGGCGGGCCAAGGTGCCGTTTCAAGGCGTGCTCTACGCGGGCCTGATGCTCACGTCGCAGGGACCGAAGGTGCTCGAGTTCAATGCACGCTTTGGTGATCCAGAGTGCGAGCCACTTCTCCTCCGCATGGAGTCGAGTCTGCTCGAACTGCTCGATGCCGCCGTCGATCGCCGGCTGGAATCATGCCCGCCGCCAACTTGGCACGACGGAGCGGCGGTGAGCGTTGTGATGGCGAGCGAGGGCTACCCCGGTCCTGTCACGAAAAGCCAGCCAATCCGCGGTCTCGACGCTGCGGCGGCTCTTCCCGACGTGCAGGTCTTCCACGCGGCGACTCGGCTCACTGACAGCGGAAGCGTGGCCGACGGTGGCCGGGTGCTCGCTGTCACTGCCCGTGGAACCTCGCTGGCCCGTGCGAAGCTTCAGGCCTATACGGCCGTGAAAGAGATCCGCTGGGCTGGCGCCTGGTGCCGCAAGGACATCGCCGACAAGGGGATCGACCGTGAGCGGGAACTGCTCGCCGCCGAAGCCACCACCGCGGAGGCGATCTCGTGAAACTCCGCGTCGGCATCGTCGGCCTGGGCGACCAGTGGGAGTCGCGGCACCTTCCCGCCATTCGCACGCTGTCCGACCGGTTCGAGGTCCGCGGGATCTGCGAGCAGGTGGCGCACCGGGCCGAGCGAGCAGCCTCCGAACTCGGAACAACCCCGGTCGATGGCTTCCGGGCACTCGCCGCCCGCGATGACATCGACGCGATTCTTTACCTCGCCGATCAGTGGTTCGGGGCCACACCGATCCTCGCGGCCTGCGACCACGGCAAGGCCGTCTACTCAGCGATCTCCCTCCCCTTCGCATCGGATGAAGCGCTGGTGCTGCGTCGCCGGGTGGAGGAATCGGGCATCGCCTTCATGGCCGAACTGCCACGGCGGCATGCGGCGGCGACCGTCCGCCTCAAGGAACTGATCGCCACGCGGCTCGGCACGCCACGGATGCTCTTCTGCCACCGGCGAGTTCCGCTTTCGGTGATGCCTGCATCGGCTCCGGCTCGCGACCGCCGCAGCGAGGCCCGCGACCTCATCGAACTCGTCGACTGGTGCCGCTACGTAGCGGGCGTCGAACCCACGAGCGTGGTCGCCGTGCGGCATGCCGAAACACCCGGTGGCGAGGTGGACGACTACCAAATGATGAGCCTCGATTTCTCGCACACCGGCCGTCCCGGCGACGGACCGCTCGCCCAGATCAGTTGCGGCTATTACATGCCGCGGGTCTGGGAGGAAGCGGTCACCTTCCGCCCGCCGCCGGGCCTGCAGATCGTCTGCGATTCGGGGATCGCGTTTGTCGACCTCCCGAGCACGCTCGTCTGGTTTGACGCCGCGGGACGTCACCAGGAATCACTCGACAGCGATCGGCCCGTGGGCGAGCAGATGCTCGCCCAGTTTCACCGCATGGTGACGAGCCTGCTCAGGCACATGAGCGGCCTCGACGACGCCCTCCGCGCCATGCAAATCGTGCAGGCCGCCGAACGCAGCCAGACCGAAGGGCTCCGCGTCAGGCTGTCTTGAGTGCTGCTACGACGAGGTCGCCCACCTCGCGTGTGCCATAACCCATCTTGCCGGCGGCCTGGCTCTTCATCTTCGTGCCCGTGACGTGGGCCACGGCCTTGTCGATGCGGCCGCCGGACCGGGGGTGGCCGCTGTGCTCCAAAAGCATCGCCATCGCGTTGATGGCGGCGATCGGATTGATCACGTTTTGACCGGTGTACTTCGGCGCGCTGCCCCCCATCGGCTCGAACATGCTCACGCCACCCTTGTCCGGATTGAGGTTGGCGCCGGCCGCCACACCCATGCCTCCCTGAAGGATGCCGCCCAGGTCGGTGATGATGTCTCCGAACATGTTTGTCGTCACGATCACGTCGTAGGCATCGGGATTCTTCACCATCCACATGCAGCATGCGTCGACGTGGTTGTAGTCGGTCTTCACATCGGGATAGTCCTTTGCCACCTCCTGGAACGTCCGCCACCAGAGATCGTGGCCGTAAGTGAGCACGTTGGTCTTGGCGACGAGCGTGAGCGTCTTCTTAGGACTATTCCGCTTTCGCGTGTAGTCGAAGGCCCAACGGATGCACCGTTCGCAACCCTTTCGCGTGTAGACGGCCTGCTGCACGGCCACCTCATCGGGCGTTCCCTTCTTGAGGAAGCCACCGATGCCACAGTACATGTCTTCGGTGTTTTCGCGGACGACGACGAAGTCAATATCCTTGGGGCCGCGGCCGGCCAGCGGGGTCTCGACCCCGGGCAGGAGTTTCACGGGACGGAGATTGATGTATTGGTCAAGTTTGAACCGCAGGTCGAGCAGGAGTCCCTTCTCGAGGATGCCCGGCTGAACGCCCGGATGGCCGATTGCCCCCAGGAAGATCGCGTCCTTTCCACGGAGCAGTTCGAGCCCACCCTCGGGGATGATCTCGCCGGTCTTGAGGTAGCGGTCGCCGCCCCAGTCGAGCATGTCCACGTCATACGCAAACCCATCGAGAGCGGCGACGGCGTCGAGGACCTTGATTGCCTCGACGGTGACTTCGGGGCCGGTGCCGTCACCGGGAATCGCTGCGATCTTCAGGGTCGACGAGGCCATCGTGGCTGCATGCTCCATGGAGGCGGGTGGAAAGGGTAGCGGCAGGACGCCGCCAGCGCGCCGGTTTAGTTATTACTGAAATCGTGCTGCTTGCTGCTCTTCATGCCGAGCGGATTCTTGACGAACCGCTGGCGACACGCGTCGCAGAGATCAAACCGCAGCGAACGCGTCGCCTCGTCGACGAGATCCGACGCTTCGCCGCCGTCGAGCCGCTCAAGCAGATCCTGCATGTCTTCTAAATGATCCGCATCGGCCGCGAGCTCATCGGCATCCTGGCATCCACACTCCTGATCTTCGACGGCGGGAAATACCTCAATCTTGACGACATGACGCACGTCGGTGCCGAGGTCGATCGGCCGCTTGCAGACGTCGCACGAGTAATGGAGCATCGATTTCTCCGGATGGTGTGTGAGGGCGTTGGAGTGTCGGCGGCCAGAAAGACCGTCACCTTGGGGGCGAGGCACCTCCAACGGACTTGAGTGTGACCGCAATCTGCGACCAAGGCAAGCCGCCGACACGCCGCACGGAGGAGTTATTTGGCGCGGTTTTGGTGGCGTTGGTAGACTTCGGTATCCGGGTGGAGTGACTCCTCTCTCATGACATCGATTGCCCTCACACTGCCTTCCCAGCGCCAGCCCACGTCGCTGGGCTTGAGCGTTCTCGTCCTCAACCGCTCGTTCGTAGCCGTTCACATCACGAACGTCCGCCGGGCTATCACGCTGCTCTTCCGTCAGCTGGCCGAGGTAGTCCACATCGAGGAGGGTCAGTTTGCCGCCCACAACCTCCAGTCGTGGCGTCAGCTCTCCGCCCTACAGGCCGACTTCCGCAGCCCCGATCAGGATTGGATCCGCGCTGTCGGGTACGAACTCCAGGCGCCACGGGTCATCCGGCTGATTTCTTGCGACCGCGGCCCGCGCCAGGGCTTGCGGTTCAACCGCCGCAACGTCTTCGCCCGCGACGGCAACCTCTGCCAATACTGCGGAAAGAACTTCCCGACGAGTGAACTCTCGCTCGATCATGTGGTGCCCCGCAGCCGGGGCGGCATCACGAGTTGGGAGAACATCGTCTGCGCCTGCGTGGCCTGCAACGTCCGCAAGGGAGGCCGCACGCCCCACGAGGCCCGGATGAACCTCATCTGTCAGCCCGTGAAGCCGAAGCGGAGCCCGTTGCTCTCGATCAAGATGGGCAACCCGAAGTACGCGAGCTGGAAGAGTTTTGTCGACAACGCCTATTGGCTCGCCGACCTCCGCTAGAGCAGATTCGACTTACGTGGATCGCCGGCTCGGGGGCGGCAAAAGTCTCGTCGCCGGGGCGAGGATACGCCCAAGGCTCCTAAAAGCGTTCGCCGACCCCTTTGCCTCCCGTCAGGAAGCCCCAAGCGCAAGCGCGGGGAATACGGGTAGCACCCCACCCCGCTCTACACCACCTCGCAGTCGCCACCCGTATACCCATCGCTCGCGCTCCGGGCTTCTTGGAACCGACGACACCGCCTCCCGCCAGGAAGCCCCAAGCGCAAGCGGATGCGTTCTCAGTCGACCGTCTCAGCAGAGCGGTTCTTTCTTTTCGGTGATCACTGGAAGTTGCGGCGACATTTCAGCGTTGAGTGCCGTGAAGTCCTTCCACTCTGCGGGGAGGTTGTCTTCGTGGAAGATCGCCTCAACCGGGCATTCGGGCACGCAGGCCTCGCAGTCGATGCACTCATCGGGATGGATGTAGAGCATCTTGTCGCCCTCGTAGAAACACTCCACGGGGCAGACGACCACGCAGTCGGTGTACTTGCAGGCGAAACAGGGCTCGGCAACGACGTGGGTCATGATCGACTCCTTATACGATGATTCAAACCCGGGCGATCCACGCGGAGCCCGGAAGCGAGTCGCCTCGCCAACATTTCGGGCTGGCTGCAACTGCGCGGAATGGTAGGCGGAGCGGGAAATCGTGTCAACGAGCGGCCGAGCCCGATTTCGCGGGCTTCCACATCCCGTCCACTGCCGTTGGTGGCCGGTGCGGAACCGCCTTATGATGGAGGTAGCATCGGTCAGCCGCCCGAAAAAAATGAGCCGGTGACGCTTCCGCGGCTTTCACCGGATCGGGCGGCGTTTCGATTCGCGAGGAGGCCTGCCCCGGTGTCGATCCCGCCTCAGTCAACCGACGACGCGACGGCTCTTTCGGCCGAAGATCGCCGGTTGCTCGACGCCTGTATTGCAGGGGGCGACGGCGCCTGGGAGGCGTTCATAAGCCGCTTCGTCGGGCTGTTCGCATTTATCGCTTCCCGGACAGCCCGCCAACGTGGCCTGGCTCTCGCGCCCGCCGACCGCGACGACATCGTGGGGGAGATCCTCTTGGAATGCCTCCGCGGCGACGCAGCCCTGATGCGCTCGTTTGCAGGCCGGGCAAGTCTCGCGACGTATCTCACCGTGATCGCTCGCCGGGTGACGGTCAGGGCATTGCTGCGACAAGCGACTCGCACCGCCTCGCAGACCGCCGCGGCGGTCGATCCTGCCCACGGCCCCGATGAGGACGCGCGGATCGCCGACCGCGAACACGTGGAGTCGCTCCTTTCCAGTCTCGAGGGCGACGAAGCGAGGCTCATCCGGCTCCATCACCTCGAGCAGCGGAGCTATGGCGAGATCAGTCATCTCACCGGCATGCCACTCGGCTCAATCGGTCCGGCACTGTCACGGGCCCGCGAAAAGATGCGGCAGTTCGATCAGCCTTCGCAGGCCGGCTGATGCGGGGCAGTCACTGCGGCGGAGCTGCTGGTGGGCCGATCACAACCGACGGGTCGGCGAGGTCGATCGGCTCGTAGCCCGGATAGGCGGGCATCTGCCAGAGTTGCCCGGGATCGCCGCTCGCGGTGTTGGTGGTGATCGATGACAGTTCGATCTTGAAGTCGACACCTGACGCGGGCCACGACACCTCCACGAGATGCGGTAGGGCAGCACCCGACCGTGGATCGGCGCGATGCCGGCTGGTCCGCACGCTCGCCAGCCGCTCACCCGATGCCATGAACAGATGCTGCTCGCTCACCAGCCCGGTGGTGCCGTCGAGGATCGTCGACTTGAGAATCTCGCCCTCGGGCGAATCGATCGTGCTGCGAACCTCGATCCTGCCGTCGGGGAGCGGAAACGGTCCCTGATGCCGGTCTTCCGGCCTGAAGTTCACGAGTCCGAGTATCTCAGGCATCCAGTCGGCACGGATCGGCAGCAGCCGGCGGGCGGCCGACTGGCCATAGTTCTCGTGACGGCAGAAGGCGACGATCGGCGGCTTATGCTGCCGTAACCAGAGCCAGAAGAGGTCGTCATTGCTGCCGATGTCGAGCTCGGGCCCCGTGATCGCCGTCTGCGCCTGGAGACGGAACCGGCGCGGCGGCTCGCAGGCCACGCGGGCCGAGAGCCGGGGTACGCCCGGCACCACGAGCACTGCTTGCGTGGCCGCGTAGCTCCTGACCCGCTGCGTGTTGTCATGAACGACAGCGATGATCTGATCGAGCGACGGCTGCGCCGGGAGTGTTCGCGGCAGCGGCATCGTGCCCACCTGATAGCCGCGCAGCACCTGCGGACACGAGGCACCGCTCGACGCGACCGAGGCGACCAGAAGCAAAAACGCGACGCCGCGCGTGATGGCGGCCGGCCGCGAGCCGGTGGCGATGCGCTGGCCCGGCATCATGCCGCACCTCCCGACCAGAGCAGCGAGACGAGCCGTCCTTCGACCCCATCGGCGGCGACTTCTGCCCGCCCCACGGTCCGCACGCGATACTCGCGACCCCGCTTACGGCACGAGAGCACGAGTACGTCGGCCTCAGGCGATTCACGGTGATCGTCCACGATCCGCAGCATTCGCCGACGCATCAGTTCCAGCGCGAGCAGGTAGCGGAGGGGATCATCTCCGCCTTCTTCGAGACTCTCAAACGCGTCGAGCAGCACGTCGACAGGCGCCAGCGTTGGCCCGGCCTCACCCACGTTCGAATGCCGCGACCGCCACCAGGCGATCGCGTCGGGAGGCGGGCTGTCCCAGGCCTCGACCGCGACGTCGAGCCGTTCGAGAACACCGCTGCTGCGGACGAGTGCGGAGTAAAACTCCTCACCGGCTGCGAACGTCCGGCCCGTGCGCACGCACGCCGCCTGCGGTCTGTGAAGTTTGAGGTCCATAGCGCGTCTTCAGCCCGGGTTCGAGGGCCGGGACCATAGAAGCAGTCCTCCCCCGCCACAAGCACGGCCGGGGCGAAGCCACGCAGGACCGAGCGCATCTGCTTGCAGGCGAGCGGCGAGATGGCACCTTGGAGGAGGTAGGCAAGGGGGTCGGCGAACGCTCTGAGGAGCGCCTGAGCCGCCGCGGCGAGAGAGCGACGAGACTTTTGCCGCCCCCGAGCCGGCGAGACACCAAAGTCGGATGCG
>JBBDNW010000162.1:0-6794 GCA_040877375.1 Pirellulales bacterium
TTGGGCGTATCCTCGCCCCGGCGACGAGACTTTTGCCGCCCCCGAGCCGGCGATCTACCACCAGTCGTGCGCGATTGAGACACCCCGCCGACCCTGGCGGCGGGCGAGTCGCTGCCTCACTCGCCGCCGGTGAGCTTCGCCCGCAGGGCCGCGACGACAATCGGCGGCACGAATCGCAGCAGCGCGTCGTCGTCGGCCAGCGGAGTGATCTGCTTGAGCAGCGACGACGAGATGTGCGAGAAGGCGGAGTCGGCCATCAGGAAGATCGTCTCCACCGCCGGGTCGAGCTTGCGGTTGGCAAGCGTCATCGTGAACTCGGCCTCGATGTCGGTGAGCGAACGCACTCCGCGGAGCAAGACATGGGCCCCCTGCGCCCGCACGAAGGCGACCGAAAGCCCGCTGAAGAGCTCCACCCTCACGTTGCCAAAACACTTCACCGCCGACTTCACGAGCTGCACTCGCTCCTCGAGCGAAAACAGCGGCTGCTTGTCGGGATTGATACCCACCCCGACAACGATCGTCTCGAAGACCTGGCTGGCCCGCCCGATCACGTCGAGGTGGCCCAGTGTGATCGGATCGAACGATCCGATGTAGACGGCGATACTGGGGCGTGACGGGTTCACGGGGAATGGCCGGGGAGGAACGGGGGGAAACTCACGGGCATGGCACCGACGCCGCAGCGGCACTCCGAGGCCCCTGCCTCCCCGCGCCGCAGCAAGTATGGTATGGAATGGGCTTCACGATTGAAACCTTGGCGTGTCCGGGAGTCTCCCCGCGTGTCGAACGTGCTCTCTCTCGCTGGCCTGATCATCTCGGGCGTGGTCGTCATCCTGTTTGTGGCTGATCTCGCCGCCGCGTTCCCGTTCCAGCGAACGAGCGTAGCCGCCGACATCGGCTTCATCCTGGCCGGTCTGGTGGTCGCCTACCTGAGTTGGTCGATCAACCCGCGGGCCAAGGCCTGACCCACGTCGAGCCTCACGCCGCGCGGAGCACCGACCCCGGCAGCGGCTGCCGGCCTGTGCCGGCGATCGCGGCTGGCAGATTGGAAAGGCCCGTGACGACGACGGTGCCCACCGCCACGCGGTGTGCTGCCCAGGCCATCCAGCGGTCGAGGCGGGGCGTCACGAAGGCTTCGTGTCTGCTGCCGGCCGTCACTCCTTCGGTTCGCAGCACGTGCAGGCCACCCGCCTTCGGCGTCGGCATCCCACCGAGGCCGAGCCAGCCGGCGATGCCCCGTGGACGGTGCGGTCGAACGAGCACTTCCCAGAGTCCCCAGACGGTGTTGCGGCAGGGCCAATCGCGCGGCGCGGGGCGACGGCTCCCGCGGCTGTCGTCCTCAAACGAGTTGACGAGCGCCACGGAGATCCCCTGCTCCACCAGCATGGTGCGGTTGGCCAAGGGTGTCGGCCCACGGAGCACGACCGCCGACACGCCCGGTGCCTCGTCGCGGGCACGGACCAGCAGATCGCGAAGCTTTGCGCGTGAACCGCATGCCGCCGGCGCAATGTCGAGGGCGATATCGTTGCCGCCACCGTGACGACCGATGGCCGCCGCCACATCACCCATAACCTCGATCCCCACGAGCCACGTCACGGGGAGCGACCGCGTGGCCTGAAGCCACGTTGCCCCTCCCGCAGTGGCCGATTGCCGCGGCGTCGTGCCGCAGATCACCAGTGTCGCGGGCACCTTCGACCGGATCATGCGTCATCCCCCTCGGCTCGGCGGCGATATTCCTTCCAAGGACATCACCAACCCCTATCGTCGGGTCTATCGACCCGCGGCCGCCGGGCTCTGCACCAACGCTGCCGGAATCAGTCGCGGCGCGACGGGGGAAGATTCGCCGTCTCGGGCGACTCTGCGGGCGGGCGAACCCCTGCCGTGGCAGCCTCCCAGCCGCGGATCGCCTCCACGACGCCGCCGACGGTCGCCTCGGCTGCCTCCACCGTCGGCTGCCACCCTGCCCGGATGAGCGTGGCCGAGGTGACCGGACTGATGCTCGCAATCTTCCAGTGCCGCATCCGGTCGCCAAACAGCCGGATGGCGGCCTCGGCGATCGACGAACTCGTGAGCGTGATCCAGTCGATGCGCAGGCGGTCGATCGTGCCGACTATGTCTGCGGTGAGCGCCTCGACCGGCTGGCTCTCGTACGCCACGACCTCGTCGACGTGGTGCCCCAGCGACTCGAGTTCACACCGCAGCACGTCGCGGCCTTTGTCAGCGCGGAGAAGCAGGAAGCGGCCGCATGGTGCGGCGCCAGCCAGCGCGGCCGCCAGCCCTTCGGAGCGGAAGGTCTGGGGGGTAAGATCGCAGTGGAATCCAGCCTCCTCGAGCTGCCGCCGCGTGGCCGGGCCGATGGCGGCAAGCCGCGCGGTACCCAGCGCCCGGCCGTCGAGGCCGGCGGCCCGCAGCCGGCGGAGGAAGCCGCGGACACCGTTGCCACTCGCGAATACGATCCAGTCGTAGGTGTCGGCGCGGGCGATCGCGTCGTCGACCGGCTGCCATGTGGGTGGATCAGCGATGCGGATCACCGGCACATGGATGCATTCGCCACCGGCGGCGCGGACGGCGGCGGCGAGTTCTGTCTCCTGCCCGACGGGCCTGGTCATGAGCACGAGCCGTTCGCTCAGCGGACCTCGAGCGGCCACGGCGGCGGATGCCGCCTGGCCGATCACCGCCACCGCCGGCGACTGCCAGCCCTGCCTCGCGCAATCTTCAACACACGACGCCAGCGTGGTCGTCATGATCCTCTGATCGGGCCAGGAACAGCGGCTCACGATCGTGACGGGCGTGTCGCCGGGCATGCCCGCGCAGAGCAGTTCCTGCGACCAGCGGGCTACCTGTTCGACACCCATGTAGATCGCCAGCGTGCCGGGCAGCGCGGCGAGTGCACGGAAGTCGACTCCCTCAGCCTTGTCGTCAGCTTCCCGTCCCGTGACGATCGTCAAGCTCGACGCGGCATCCCGGGTCGTGAGGGGTATACCGGCGGCGGACGCCGCGGCGAGCAACGCGGTCACACCTGGAACAAACTCGATGCGGATGCCAGCCTGGCGAAGGGGCTCGAGCTCCTCAGCGAGCCGCGCAAAGACGGTGGGATCACCCCCCTTGAGCCGCACCACAGTGCGGCCCTCGAGAGCGAGCCGTGCCAAGAGCCGGCCCGTCGCGACGCCCGGGTTCGGCCGCGCCGCCTCCTCGCGCGCGACGGCGATGCGCTCCGCCGTCGGATTGATCTGGTCGAGCAGCCGCTGCGGCACCAGCGCGTCATGCACGATCACGTCGGCGGCCCGCAGCCGCTCGGCGGCCCGCAGCGTCAGCAGGTCTGGGGCGCCAGGACCGGCTCCCACGAAGGAAACAGGGCCGGGATTTCGCGTGGCATCGGGTTGCATGTCGAAAGTTAAGGATCCAGGGTCCGGAAGGGACCGGTGTTTGTTGGCCCTGCTGAGGGCACTACACTCCACGCTTGCTCTTTACCATCGGCGGTCAGGCGGCCGCGGAGGAGGAGCACGCCGCGTTCCATTCTTCCAATTGTCCACCACCATGGCGAATGAGTCCACTGCGGCAACCCCGGGCCCGGTCGATCCTGCATCGACCCCGTCCATGATAGCGCTTTCGCCCGGCGAGCGGTCGAGGTTGATGCAGTGCTACCAGCGGGGAGCTCAAGCCCTGCAGACCAACGCCAATTACGCGGTCGACATGTTTTCCATCTGCGCGGCCGGTGATCCGGGCAACGCCATCTTTCTGCAGTCGCTCGTCGCCGCGCTCAAGCGAAAGTTCGGGGCGAAGAAGGCCGGCAGCCTGACGTCGTTTTTCTCCGCTGGTTCCCGGGCGATGCTCAAGAAACTCGCCGCGTCGGCCCAATGGCGCGACGTCGTCAAGCAGGGCGTCGAGATCGTCAAGGCGAATCCCGCCGACCACGCCTGTTTTCTGGCGATGGCCGAGGCCTGCGGCAACCTGATGTTTTACGACGCTCAGGCTGTTCATCTGCGGGCTGCCCTCGACGCATCGCCCGCCGACCCTGAGGTCAACCGGCAATGCGCTCGGTTCGCCGCCAACCAGGGTCACTTCGACCAGGCGATCGAGTGCTGGCGGAGAATCTCACGGACGAAGGGGCTGGCAGAGGAGTCGGAACGGGAAATCGCACGGCTGTCGGTAGAGAAGACGATCGTTGCCGGGCATGGCATGGTGGGCCGCACGTCCGGCGGCGGCAAGCCCGGCGGTACGGCCAAGCCCAACGATGCCGCCGTGGCCGGCGGCCGGATCGCCGAACTCAAGCAGACGCTCGCGCAGAATCCGGCCGACATCGAATCCCACTTCGAACTCGCTGATCTTCTGGAACGCGACGGTGCGATCGGCGAGGCCGAGCGGGTGCTCGCCAACGCGCTCGCCGCCTCCGGTAACGAACTCAAGGTGCGGGAGCACGTCGAGGATCGCCACCTCCGCTGGGGCAAGCAGAAGGTAATGCTCGCCGAAAAACGCCTCGAGACCGACGACACCCCCGACAGTCGCGCGGCTGTCGAACGGCTGCGGTCAACCCAGCTCAAGCAGGAGATTGAGGTCTTCGCGGCGCGGGTCAGCCGCTATCCCGAAAACCTCACCTGGAAGTACGAACTCGCGACGCGTCTCAAGGCCGCCGGCAACTTCGCGGAGGCGATCCGTTGCTTCCAGGAATCGATGCAGGACACCCGGCGACGCGGGGCGGTGGCGCTGGAACTGGGTGAATGCTTCCAGAAAATCAAGCAGTATCAGCTCGCCATGCAAAACTACCAGGCCGCCGTCGAGGCGCTGGGCGACCGCGAAATGGAACTCCGCAAGCGGGCCCTCTATCGGGCGGGCGTGCTCGCCTCGGGGCTCGATGACGTCGATGCCGCCCGGAAATACCTCTCCTTGCTGGCCGGACTCGACTTCGGATACCGGGATGTGGCCCAACGTCTGGACAAGTTGGGGTCGGCGAAGGATAAAGGTGTCGACGGCTGACCCGCCCCTGGGGCACGGGCCGTCCGCCGGTCGGGGCCGTTCCCGACCCTACCTTATCGAGCCCCTTTTCGAGGATTTCGGAATGCCCCATTCGGCCAGTGCCAAAAAGCGTCATCGTCAGAATCTCCGCGATCGTGAGCAAAACCGCGTCGTCAAGTCGGAGATCAGGTCGAAGATCCGCAAGGTTCTCGAAGCGATCACCGGCGGCGACGTCGCTACGGCGAAGGAACAGTTCAGGGGCATGACGAAGTCCACCGACCGTGCCGCCTCATTGGGCACGATCCACCGCAACCGCGCAGCCCGCATCAAGTCGCGGATCTCGGCACGAATCAAAAACGCCGAGAAGGGCACTGTCGTCAGCAAGCCGGCCGTCAAGGGACGCAAGGCAGCGACGAAGGCCTGACGGGAGGCACGATCTCCCCGATCGTGAGGAGCCGGGGGTGGCACGCGCAGAAGCCGGGAATGTTTGCGACTCACGAGCCACGCCCCGTCGGCCAAGCGGGCATCCTGTAGCAAAATCCCCGGCGCCGAGCATGTCACCCCCGGCGAACCAATCCGGAACCGTCTCAATGCCACCCGCATTCCCCGCGCTTGCGCTTGGGGCTTCCTGACGGGAGCAAGGGGATCGGCGAACGCTCTTAGGAGCGGCTGAGCCGCCGCGGCCCGCAGCGACGAGACTTTTGCCGCCCCTAAGCCGGCGCTCCGCAAACGTCGAATCCGGTCTCGTGCCTCAGAGTTTTACCATTCGACGCATTCCGCGTCGAAGATCGGCCCCTCGACGCAGGTGCGGCGGTAGTCCCAGCCGCCATCGGCATCGCGGATCCGGGCCACGCACGTGAAGCAAATGCCGATGCCGCACGCCATCGGCGTCTCGAGCGACACGGCGCACGGCACGCCCTTGGCATGGGCCCACCGCGACACCGCGGCCATCATCGGCTCCGGGCCGCAGCAGGCAATACGGGTTGTCGCTGCATCGATCCCGCCGGCAAACCGCGTGTCGAGCAGATCGATGACCGTGCCCTTCGTGCCCGCTGAGCCGTCGAGTGTCGCTAGGTGTACGTCGCAACCAGCGCCGCGAAAGTCCTTCACGTCGGCGAACATGCCCGCATGTCGGGCTCCCCAGCAAAACGTCACCTGCCGGGTGGCCGGCGGTTCGCGGTGGGGCAGACCGTAGCGGGCCTTCCCAAGTCGCTCGCGTGCCAGAGCGAAGAGGGCCGTCTGACCGATGCCGCCGGCCACGAGCACCAGGTGCTCAGCGGGCGGCAGCCAAAAGCCGTTGCCCAGCGGTCCCCAAGCCGTGAGTTCGTCTCCGGGACGGGCCGCCGACAGGGCCGTGGTGAACCGGCCGTGCACAAGGTAGATAAAATCGGCATAGCGCATTGCGACGCCGTCGCTGAACGTGTCGTAGACCGCCAACGGACGGGCGAGCAGCGGATCAGTGCGGTCGGGAATCCGCACCATCGCAAATTGGCCCGGCACCGCCTGCGCCGCGATCTCAGGGCAGTCGATCCGGATCCGCCACGTCGCTTCCGCGACCTGGTCATGAGACACGATCCGGGCCCGCACATGGTGAGCGGAGTCGGCATGACAGATCGTTTCGGGAATGTCGCTGGCCATCCTCAAGCTTTCCCGCGCTCACCTGGCTTCGCTCGCCACGACGACGCCTTGCCGGCACGCTTGCGTTTGCCGGGCATCGGACGTGCCGGTTTGCCGCCACGACCCGTGCCGCGGGATTCGTCGCCCGCGGGGCGACCGTAAGGGGGCTTTCCTGCGGGCCCTGCCGGACGTCCTGCTCCAGTAGGCCGTCCTGCTCCAGTAGGCCG
>JBBDNW010000162.1:6894-16840 GCA_040877375.1 Pirellulales bacterium
AGGCCGCCCTGCTCCAACAGGCCGTCCTGGGCCTCCCGAACGCCGCGGCGGTGGGCCACCTGGCCGCCGCCCTCGCTCCGGCCTTCGCGGACGCACATCCTCGCGCTCGGCGTCGGCACCAACTTCTGCGATTGCGTCACGCCGCAGCGACTCAATCTCGCTCCACATCAGCTGCCGCCACTGCCCGGGCAGGATATTTCCCAGCGAGAGCTTGCCGACGGCAACCCGTTTCAACTGGTGCACCTTGTGGCCGAGGCTGGCGAGCATCCGGCGGATCTCGCGGTTCTTGCCCTCGTCGAGCACCATCTCGAGCACGGCGCTCTGCTTGTGCTGCGACCGGATCGAGACCCGCTTCGCGTGCACCTCGCCCTCGGCCAGACGGATGCCGCGGCGGAGCCGGTCGAGCAGTTCCTCAGTCGGCACGCCGGCGACCTGCACGAGGTATTTCTTCTCCACGCCGTACCGCGGATGCGCGAGGAGGTTGGCGAGGCCGCCGTCGTTGGTGAGCAGAATCAAGCCCTCGCTCATGCGGTCCAGCCGACCGATCGAGAAGAGCCGCTGGTCGCCCGGCACCAGATCAACCACGCGGGGCCGGCCCGCGGGGTCGACGTTGGTGGTCACGACCCCGACCGGTTTGTTGAGCATGAAAACGACCCGCTTCGGATTCGGCAGTCTCTCGCCGTCGACCCGGATCTCCTGGGCGAGCGGATCGACACGGCTACCGAGCGTGGTCACCACCTTGCGATCCACTTCGACGCGTCCTGTCGTGATCAGTTCCTCGCAGGATCGCCGGCTGCCGAGGCCCGCCGCGGCGAGCACCTTTTGCAGCCGCTCGAGTCCGTCGTCGGGAGCGGTAATCCGCGGACGGTCTTCCCGGTCGTCGCGGCTGCGTGAAAACGGCCGCCGACCGCCGGCGCTGCGGGGCGGCGCTCGGCCCTGGTCCTGCGACGCGGGGCGGGAGGGACGGCCGCGGGGTGGCCTCGAATCAGGGGCGGGCATGGGGCGGGGTTCCGGGGGTGTGCCGCAAAAAAGAACCATCCGCGGCGGGCACCGGGCCTCGGACGAGTTGCCCGATCATACACGCCCCCCAGCACTGCGGCAGGTCACCGCGGCGGTTGCGACCACCAGCGGGATCGCTTCACTTCCGCGATGGGCTCGGCATAATCGCGTGGCCGCGTGCCGTCGAGCGACGAGTATTGCCGGAAGAGCGATGGACCGATGTCATTTTCCATGTACGGGTCGAAACGAACGGCCCGCCGCTGCTGGTTTCGAGCTGGGCCGGGATCGAGCCAGTCGGGCTTGCTGAGCGAGGCGCAGCCCGCCGCGGTCGCGAACACAACCACGACCGGTCCGATGAGAAGAAAGCGTTGAGCGAGCATGACGACGAGTTGCCCGGGGCGGCACGAGGAAGGTGGAGTGTAGAAGGCGGGAGACAGTCGCCCAACCCCGTTTCCGCCGCGGTTTCGCCGTCACTTCAGGGAAGCGCGTCAGGGCAGCGCGACATGGAGCAGTGTCGCGGGCCGGCCAGCGACCGGCGACGCGGCGAGCAACTGCCGACCGGCCGACGCGGGCAGAAGCAGGCAATTGCCGGCGTGAAGCGGCGGGAGTTCCCAACGCTCGTCGAGCGCGACGGCACCAGAAAGCACGGCGATGAAATGGCAGCCGTCGTCGCCGCCGACGTCCCAGTGCCCCTGCGGACGCACCTCGTCAAACACAAAATACTCGCACTTCACGAGCCGCCGCACGGCGGGATCATCCGTCGGCATGGGCCTGACCGGATCGACGGGCTCCACTCGTGTGGTCGCCTCGAGCCCGGCTTCGATGTGCAGCGGCCGCGGCTTCCCGTCGAGTCCGACGCGATTCCAATCGAAGAGCCGATAGGTGACGTCGCTCGACTGCTGGATCTCGGCGACCACGAGCCCCGCGCCGATGGCGTGCACGGTGCCTGCCGGAATGAAGATGCAGTCGCCCGGCGTAGCAGCGAACGAGTGGAGGGCTTCGTCGCACCGACCCGCCCGCAGCGTCGCCGCGAAGTCGTCCCGCGAGACACCCGCCCGCAGGCCCGCGTAGATCCGGCTGCCGGGCTCGGCGGCGATCACATACCAGGCCTCGGTCTTCCCCAAGTCCGGCGTGCCGAGCTTCGCCCCCCGCACGTCATCCGGATGGACCTGCACGGAAAGATCGCGGCAGGCATCGAGAAACTTGAAGAGCAGTGGGAATGTCGGCTGCGGCGCGTGCCGACCGAGAAGTTCGTCGCCACGGGAGACGACGAGTTGGCCGAGGGTGGTGCCGGCGAGCGGGCCCGCCGCGACCACGCTCTGGTCGGTCCCCCGGTCGACGAGCTCCCACGATTCGGCGTAGTCGTCACCCGGGGGCAAAGAGCGGCCGAGAGCCGACTCGAAGCGACGGCCGCCCCAGATATAGCGGCGGTAGACGGGTTTAAAGACCAGTGGTGGCAGCACAGCGCCTTTGGTCCGGAGTGTCCAGGACGGTCGCGGCCGGCGATCAGGAGCCAGCATAGCCTTCGAGAATCCGCCCGATGCCGAAGCAGCATACCGAAAACACAAGCATGCCGAGCATCGGCCCGGAGGAGATCCTCCCGCTCAGTTCCAGTATCACCGCGACTGCCGGAACCGTGAGCCCGGCGAACTGACCGAATCGTCCAATCGCTCTCATCCGGGCTTCCTCATCCGGGCTTCCTTATTTGAACGGTCTATCTCGGCCGCCGACGGCCGCCAATCGTGAGTCGAAATGGGCCAGGCCGCCGGCGTCAGAGGATGATCGCAGCTTCGACAGGTTCGGCTGCGACAGGCCGCAGACGCGGATCAGACCGCCGTGGTCGCGCACTCTCGCTCCGACGTCCGCGATCATGCCGATCAAATCATCATTGATCACGTTCACGCGGTCCAACTCCAATACGACGCGGTGCGCGTGGTTTTCTATGATCATAGCCACGATGCGATCGGCGAGCCGCTCGCAGCTCGCGTTGGCAGGTATCCCGGGAGGCGATTCAAGCCGAAGAAAGAGCCAGTCGGGCCCCCGCTCCACCGCGACGCCCCAGTTGTGCTGTTCCCAGCCAAGGCCGCTGGTGTCGCCTGCGGTGCGAATCTGGACATTGGACGCGTGCATAAGAAGATCCTCCCTCGTGTGCTGGCTTTCGTGACATCCGTTTCAACGTGCCTGCCCGGGGAGGACGACGACATCCGCCCCGCCCCCCGAACCTTCGCAACTCTAAACGGGCTGGCAAGCGGCTCCCCCCTCAGTCCGGCGCGACCCGAGGAAATAGGCCTCACAGCCCAGCAAGACACTTGGGACATCGCCCCCGTCCCGCTCTGGCGATTCGCCTTCCCTGTGCAGGGGGATTGGGGCCGGGGCTTGCCGCCAACGACACGACAGCAATACTGCCCCGATAGTTTCGCAACCCCCGCAAGGAGAGATGACCATGGGTCGACACGGCGCAGTGACGTTCAAGGGCAACCCGCTCACCCTCGTGGGCGACGAAGTGAAGGTTGGCTCGGCTGCTCCAGATTTCGACCTGACCTCTTACGGCGCCGGCGGCATGGAGCACATCAAGAAGGCCGACCTTCTCGGCAAGCCCGCAATCATCAGCGTCGTGCCGTCGCTCGACACGCCCGTCTGCCAGGTGCAGACCAAGACATTCAACAAGCGGCTGGCTGCCCTCGGCGACAAGGTGACCGCGCTCACCGTGAGCCTCGACCTGCCCTTCGCGATGAACCGCTTCTGCGGCGCCGAGGACATCAAGGGCATGAAAAACGGCAGCGACTACATGGACCGCGCCTTCGGCACGAACTGGGGCGTACTCATCGACGAGCTCAAGATCCTCGCCCGCGCCGTCTTCGTGCTCGATGCCAAGGGCGTCGTGCGCTACGCGCAGGTCGTGAAGGAAGTGGCCGAGGAGCCGAACTACGACGCCGCGATCGCAGCGCTCGAGCAGCTTTCGCAAGACAGCCCCGCATAAATCCCGCCGCACGCCGCGTAGTCATCGAAGTACGCCATGCGTATCAAGTGTCTCATCCGGGCGGTCAGTAGCTCGTCCGCGCCAGGTAGGTCATCCCGCGTCACTGTGGGACCGATCGGTCTGTAGGCTGCTTCCGAACACGGTTGCAGGCTGGTGTGGGCTTTCCTCCTGTGGTGAGGTGACTCCGACAGGACGGCCACGTTCGATCGGCGGATCTGCAACTCCGCCTCGAGTATCGCGACGTCAGCCGCAAACTGTTCGAGACGCCAACTCATCGAAGCCAAGGCCCGTGCAACGCTTCCAGGCCAGAAACGTCTGCCACGCCGAATACCGCGGCGCTACGCCCGCCGCGAGCAGGAACTGCGCGAAGTTGCTGACGGTGCGTTTCGCCGGGTCGCGAATCACCTTGATGACACAGGCGTCTTGACGGCACAGCGCCTGCTCACACTTCGCGACATAGGCCGGGGAGGGCGCGTTATTCGTGGCCTGGTAGACCTGCTCGAAACGATAGCCGTGGACGGCAAGGGTCACCGCGCCGAAGATGGTCTCGTCATGACTCACAAAGTCACCCCCCTGATAGGCAAGCGCTTCCTCGAGCTGGCCGATCTAGAAAAAAACCATTTGATGGCTGTCGTGCAGCCGGCCTTCGGAGTCCAGCACACCACGACGGGCAGCGCGGCGGCGACGAGTGGCAGGAAGATTCCAAGATCCACCATCGGCCTGTCGCTCCA
The DNA here is from genome assembly GCA_040877375.1 of Pirellulales bacterium. GTDB lineage: Bacteria > Planctomycetota > Planctomycetia > Pirellulales > UBA1268 > QWPN01. The sequence continues at coordinate 11,605 of JBBDNW010000162.1, forward strand.
GCGGCGAATGACACGGGCCGTGCCGAAAAACTGCACTTCCCGTGAAGAGGCCACCTCGATATAGATCCATTGAGCGGTGTGTTTTCGGCAGGAGCCGAGGATCGCAGGTTCAGCCTCCGTCGCCCAGCCTGAACAGATCGATCGCTCCGGTGCCATGTGGAATCGGGCCGACCCTTTTCGTCGCTCTCGGAACACGAAGATGAAGCACCTCCGCATTGCAACCGTGATTCCGCTGTATAACGGGCGGAACTACATCGAGCAGGCGATCGAGAGTGTGCTCGGCCAGACCCGCCAATCCGACCGCGTCGTGGTTGTCGATGACGGCTCGTCCGACGATGGAGCGGAGCTGGTCGTCAGGGCCTTCGAGCAACACGGCGTGGAGTTGATTCGTACCGACAATGGCGGGCAGTCTCGTGCCCGCAATATCGGTGTTCGTGCGGCGTCGACTTGCGACCTCGTCGCTTTTCTCGACCAGGATGACGTGTGGTATCCGGAGCACCTGGAAGTCCTCGAGGGGGTTTTCCTCACGCCTGGTGCGCGACGACTCGCTTACGTCTACAGCAACCTCGACCAGATTGATCTCGCGGGCCGACGGATCCACCAGTCGATCCTGGACCTGATCAGCGGACCACGCCAGAAGACAAAACTCCACGAACTGATCGGCTTTGACTTGTTCGTGCTGCCGTCGGCTTCGCTCGTCGATCGCAGCGCTTTCCTGTCCGTCGAGGGATTCGACGAGCGGCTGTCAGGCTACGAAGACGACGACCTGTTTGTCCGCCTGTTCATCGCGGGCTTCAATCACGCCTACGTCGCCACGCCGCTGTCGCAGTGGCGAATCTTTGGTGAGAGTTGTAGCCAGTCGCCGCGAATGCGGAAGTCGCGGCTCCACTACGCCATGAAGCTGATCGGCATGTTTCCGAGGGATGAGACCGCAGGGCTCGATTACCCGCGAAATGTCATCTGGCCGAGATTCGCGCGGACGCTGCTGCTCGAAATGAAGCGGGCCAGACGGACGAACAACCGCACCGCCTGCGACGCCCTGGCTGATGATTTCGTGCAAATCGCCAAAGCCGTGAATGGTTACGGCCCAACAGCACGGCTCAGGCTGGCCAAACATCGCGTCAAGAGCATGCTCAGAGCTGCGTAGTGAGTCGTCGACGAGGTGTATGAGTCAACAACACGGCAACTTTCGCGCTCGCGTACGCCAACTCGTCGGCACGGCCGAGGCGCTGGAGATCGGGGCGAGCTACTGCCCACTTCTGCCAAAACGAGATGGCTTCCGGGTCACTACGGTCGATCACCTCCCAGCGGAGGAGTTGAAGGCGAAGTACGCCCATCTGGGCACCGTCGTCGAGGCAATCGAGCCGGTCGACTACGTCTGGCAGCAGGGGCCTCTCCGCCGGATCTTCACCGCGTAAGCCTTTGATTTCATCGTCTCCGCGCGCCTCATCGAGCATCAACCAGATGTCTTGGGATTCCTCCAGGACTGCTCGCAGCTGCTTTGGCCCAACGGCCGCGTGCTCGCGATCGTTCCCGATAAACGTCTCTGCTTCGACTATTTCCAGCCGCTTAGCGACGTCGCCACAGTCATCAAGAACCATCGCACCGCCGCAGACCGGCACAGCTTTGAGAGCCTGTAGAGGGCGAGTGCGGCGGTTCGGGTGGAAGAGCGGCTCGGTTGGGGGCAAGAAGCCGTCGATCGCTTCCAGCTGATCGACGAGGATCCGAGGGTGATCCTCGAGCGATCGTTGGCATTTGCTGCGTCGCCCAACTACGTCGATGCCCATGCCGGCTATTTCACGCCGGCGTCGCTCCGGCTGATCATCACGGAGCTTCACTTTCTTGGCTTGTTGGATGTAGCCGTGATGGCCGTCAGCGCAGCACACGGCTGTGAGTTTTTGATCGAGTTACAGAAGGTCGGCTGCTGCTCGCTCACGCTCGAGGCATTCGCTGCTGAAAAGCATGCGATACTCCGGCACCCCATCGAAGAGGATGCCGCTCGCGTGGCATGCGCGCGATCGATGCCTGCCAGCGAAGAGCCGATCTCCCTGCCTACGACCAATGGGGCATCGTGATGGCATCGGCAATGCTGAGGTACCGCTTTTCTGAGAAACGCCATTTGCTCATCGTTTTGCTCACAGTCGGCGGGGCGGTGTGACGCCCAATGGCTGCGTCACGCGGCCCTTCTTCCTTGGTCCACACGGCCTCGTGCCACTGCGCGAAACCGGACTACTCCGTGCCGCCTTCCACATGCCGCGGCGCAGTCTATTGGGCGTCGAGCCAGGGGAGAATCTTCTTGGCCCACGTCGCGGCGTGGGAGCGGTGGCCCTTGCTACTGAAGTGGACGCCCTGGCCGCCGCGCGCGCGGAGAACGCCTGCGAGCGCGTCGCTGTCGGGGCCTTCGAGGGCCATGCCGTTCTTCCAGAGTGCGGCCTGAGCAGCCCGGATCTCATCGCTCCCCTCGTCGCCGGGCACGTGGTAGCTCGCCTGCGCGACAAACCAGGGCGCCTCCCAGCCGATATCCCGGCGCGAGTCGCGGATCAGCTTTTCCAGCTACTCGGTGTAGAGCGTGCCCCGCAGTGTGCGCGACGCATTCTTCTGGTGAGAGTCGCTCTCCCCCTGGTGCCAGAGCACCGCGCGGAACCCCACCGGCACGTCGAGTCGCTTCACAAGCTCGTCACCGAGCGGCGGCATGAGGCTGCCCATCGATCCGCTCGCGCCGGGCTGCGGGTCGTTTGCGACCCGCCAAGCCGTGCCGTCGAACGTGGCCACGCGGCCAGTCTCAGTGACCTGCCTCTCTTCGCCGTGGTTGAAACAGGAGGAATGTTCGACGCGAAGATACTCTTTTTTCACGTTATCGAGCGAGTTCAGGCCACGGGCCTCTCCACGTATCCCGACGTCGTCGTCTTCTGCGGCAAGCCTGTGGTTGAATCCACAGGTTCGTCCTGTCAACCGTCGGGGTTGGCGAGCAGTTCCTCCAGCCGCGGTCGCAAAACCTGCGGCTGCCGCGCGACCGTCTGGCCGTCGATCAGCCCCACGTCGATCATGTCGAGTAGGTGGACGCGGTCCTCGAGGCGAAAGGCCGTCAGCTTCATCGTGATCAGCCGATCGAAATCGACGATTCGGTAGCCCTCGTGCAGGTCGGTGGCCGAAAGGTCAGGGGCGGCCACCGGATCGGCCGGCTTTACGGGCTCCCCGGCAAACAGGATGTGTACCGCCTCACGGGCCTTTCCCTGCGGGCCATCCACGAAGATGTGGATGCCGAACGTGAAGGAGTGCACGAAGCCCACGGCCTGCTCCACGCGGTCGAGCACGTCGAAACCGAACCGCACGACGCTCGGGCCGGGCATTCGCACGACGTCTTCCAGGGGATCGGTGGCCATAAATCATTTGTATCCGCCGGAGCGAGTGCCCGGGGCGGATCAGCCGTCCCAGCGGTAGGCCGCCCTGCGGCCACGGCCGGCAATGCAGAGAACGCTACGCGACTCCGAGTGGCTTGATACGCCGCACTTCTTTTTCAAGCGCACGCGACGCATCCCACAGATCGAGGGCCCGCTGGGCGTTCAGCCAAAACTCGGGTGAATTTCCGAACAGCCGCGATAGCCGCACCGCCATCTCAGGACTGATCGCCCGGCGGGCCCGCAGAAGTTCGTTTACCGACTGCCGTGATACGCCGATGGCGTCGGCCAGGCCGGCCACGGTGAGCCCGTAGTCCGACATGAAATCTTCCCGCAGCATCTCCCCCGGATGCGTCGGTCGCCGCGGCATGCGTCCTGAACGTGGAATACTCATGATCAGATCCTTCGTTTCGTGTTTGGGCTGGGGGCTGGGTTGGGGTCAGTGGTAGTCGCACACCTCGACATCGAATGCATCGCCGTCCTCGAACTGAAAGCAGATCCGCCCTTGGTTATTGACGGCAATCGCGAGAAAGCCCTCGCGATCCCCTGACAGGGCATGCAGGCGATTTCCCCGCGGTACTTTCAGGTCGTCGAGGTTTGTCGCCAGGTCGATGTACTCGAGTTTCCGAATCGCCCTCACGACGACGTCGTGCGGCAGTCGTTTTGTTTTTCCTTTTTCGAAGAGATCTCGCGTCCGGCTAACGGCGAACGACTTGATCATTCCTAAAAATGTAATGCGTCACGTTACGCAAGTCAATCACCTGGCTCGAGGAGCCGCTGCATCCCTTTGACGTGCAGGCCCATGCCCGGCTGGCGGCGGCGCTCGGCCGGGCCCACGGGCTCACCGTGATTCCGCACACCAACGTGCAGCACAACGTGCATGCCCAACTCGCCGCAGCCACGCCCAACACGCCGATGATCGAATGCTGCTACGAGTCGCTCTTCGACATTTGGGAAAACCCGATTCCTGTCGTGAACGGCCACTACACGCTCCCCGAAGCCCCGGGCGTGGGCGGCAAGCTCACCGACGCCGTGCTCGCGAAGCGCCGCGTGGGGTGACCTGCTCGCGACGCGGCAGGACACTCCGATTGAGCCATCGGACGGCCAAACTTTGACGGGCCCATCAGCTCGCAATAGGGATACCCATATGAAGACAACCGTCGGTATTGCTGACGATCTGTTGTTGCGGGCGAAGCGGGAAGCCGCAACGTCCCACACCACGTTGCGCAGCCTCATCAAAGCAGGCCTGCGGGAGGTGCCCAGCCGCAAAGCGGCGGCAGAGCGGCCACCGATCAAGCCCTTCACGTTCCGGGGAAAGGGGCTGCAGCAGGAGTTCAGGGGCAAAGGCTGGGACGCGATTCGCGATGCCGTTTACGGCACTGATGCCGGAAACAAACGCTCATGATCGCGGTCGATACGAATCTGCTCGTCTACGCCCATCGTGAAGACAGCGAGTGGCACGCCCGAGCGAAGGCCTGGCTCGGATCCTCGGGGCTGCATCTGCTTCATGAGGGCACGGGGTATCTCGACAAACTCGAGCGCCTGTGCGGCCGGGCGAAGGTGGCCGGTGAAAAAATTCACGACGCCCGAATTGCGGCCATCTGCCTAACCCGCCGTCACCGAACTGTGGACCGCCGACCTTGATTTCTCGCTGTTTTCCGAGTTCAAGACCCGGTACCCGCTTCTCGACGGATGAGAACCCGTGGCGTGTGCGAGGAACTGAGCGGCACGATCCGGGTATGACCTCCTTCAACATGTCGTTGGGGCTCGACTTCCCGTCCCGCTCACTCGCGAAAGATCTGGGCCTCTCTAGGAGCCCCGTGTCTAGGAGCCCCGTG
>JBBDNW010000163.1:0-3030 GCA_040877375.1 Pirellulales bacterium
TTGTCGTCCCAGAGAATGCCGTACAGCGGATGCTGGAGCACGTCGGGGAACCGGCCGCGGGCCTTGAACCAAGAGTTCACCGGAAACACCGGCGAGGTGAAGGCCAGATAGAGGTGCTCACGGTCGAAGCCGCCATAGACCTCCAACTGCGTCTGCGGCGGGGCCACGAACCGGAAGTCGCCCTGGCCGTAGTCGTAGAAAAAGGCCGACAGGGACGACGAGTCGTCCCATTCCCCCTTCTGCATCACGCCGTCGATCGTGGGCGGTGCCTTCATGAGCGGCAGCCGGAGGAGCGGCGTATCGACCCTGGCAGGGGCCCCGTACGAGGAGGGCGTCTCCTCGGCGCCGGCCCGCATGTCGGCGAAACCGGCCAGCCACGCGGCGGCAGTCACGACGAGGGCCCTCACGAACGGGACGGCCATCCACCGGGGGAAAGGCCGAAGGCGGGAAGCGGCGAACATCATGGCTTCGAATCCGTGCGGGAGGAGCGTGAGCGGGGCCCGAGGCGGCCCGTAAAGAAGATGGCGCAGTAGTTGCAATCGTTACGGCCCGGCCCCGGCTAGCGATACTCCGCCCGCCCCCAGGTGGCGGCGCGTTCGAACAAAAAGATGCCGCCGGGCTCTGCGGGATTGCGAATCTCGACGATCTGGTCGCGCCACAGCCGTCCAGTCTCGTCGCTATAGTGTAGTTGCCAGGCCGCCGCCAAGTCGTCGCCCGATCGGGGCGGGTCGTCGGCCAGGCCGAGCGTCGCCCACGGGATCGCATATTCGAGCATGTAGCCGCGGCCATCCGCAGTCGGGCGAAAGCGGCCCTCGTAGGCGTCGGGGGCGATCGTCTCGGGCCGATACCCCGCCACGGTGCGCCCGAGGAACAGCCTGTCGGACCTGCTCGGCGCATGGTGCGTCATAATCAGTGTCATGAGCCGTGGGTTCTCGGCCTTGACCCGCTCCGCGAGCGGCGCCGGCAGTTCGCGGTTCTCGTAATAGCTCGGACCATTGGCATCGGCCGGCCAGCCGCCGGCACGGTCGCCGGAGAGGAAGATCTGCAGCCCTCCACCCTGCCAGACGAGCCCGGCATCGAGATCGGGATCGATGCTGTTCCGCAGCGGCAGCGGGTCGCCGACCCGGGCCGCCACGTAGAGCCGTTGGTCGTCATACATCATCCAGCCCTCGACCCATTCGGCGGCGGCGGTCCCGCGCCGCGTCCGCCCAAACCCGGGCACCGCCGGCCACTCGTCGAGCACGCCGTCGATCGTCATCGGCCCTCGGGCCCGCCGCACCATCAGCGATGCGTGGCGGGCCGCCGTGTTCTCGGGCCTCACCGCCGCGGTCTTCAGGCTGGTTCCCGGCGCGTCGTCGGGCACCCGGCGCGTGAATCGCCGCTCGGAAAACTCGAGCGGCTCGGGCCCGGCGTGGGGCCGCGGCCAGATCCGCACCGCCTCGCCGGCCGAGACGCGGGACGGATACTGACCGCCCCCCGGGCCGAGCCCGGCCGAAACCAGGGCCTCGCCTCGGTAGACCTGCACGTCGGTGGTGAGCATGGCATCGACCTTCACGGCAAACTCGCCGCCGCGGCCGCCGACCACGCGGGACGTGGCAGTCTCCAACTCGAACTCCTCCGCCGACAGGGGTGGCCGGACCACCGCCACGCCGCGATGCAGGAAGGCTCGGTCAGGCGCGACCAGCTCGATTTCGGCCGGGCCTTCCAGAATGACCAGCGGCCCATCCAAGAACGCCAGCTCGACGGCGCCTGAGGCGATCGCGAGCCGGCCGCGGTAGAGCACCCGGCCGCGGCTGAGCGGCGCAGCCGTGGCGCCGGCCGAGACCGGCGCAACGGCGAGCCTGGTGCGGCTGATCTCCGCGAGCGCGGCCCGTGCGGAGCCGCCGCCGGAAGCCCGAACCATCTGCCACGTGGCCTCACCCGCAACGAACGAGACGAGCACGGCCGCCACGATCAAGCCCGCGGCAAACCGCGACAGCCCGTGGATCCAGGGGGCACCGCGGCTCCGGCCGACGGCCGCCGTGCCGCCAGCCTCGAGCGCCAGCGTGTCGATCATCCCGACCATGCCCGCGGCCGACAGCGCCTCGGCCAGCTGGGCGTCGAGAAAGACCGCGTCGATGACGGCGCGCCGCTCGGCCGGATCGCCCGCCAGGCGGGCTTCGAGGGCGGCGACGCCCGCGGCGTCGATCTCGCCGTCGAGCCAGGCCGAGACCAGCCGCACCGGGTCGTCGCCGTCGCGACCGGCGTCGCGGAGGCCCGGGTCGAGATCACCGGGCGGATCGCTCATCCCGCCACCTCCCCGGCCAGCCGGCGCTCGACGCACGCGAGCAGTGCCTGCCGGATCCGAAACAGCGTCTGCCTGATCGAACCTGCCGTGCGCTCGAGCGTTGTTGCGATCTCCTCGATCGAGGTCTTCGGGCCGTAGCGGAGTTCGAGCAACTGCCGCTGCGGGGGCGGAAGCCGGGCCAGACAGGCTTCGAGCGCCTCCCGTCTGACGTCGAACTCCGCGGCCCGGGCGATCGCCTCGTCCGCCAGCGTGGCGAGCAAGTCCGGCGAAAACACGAGCTTGTCCCGCTTGAACCGCTTGCAGTGGGTGAGCACCTGATAGCGGGCCACCTGGCTGGCCCAGGCCCAGAAGTCGGTGCCGGTGCGGAAATCGGCGGCCTTTCGCAGCAGGGTCAAGTTCGTGTCCTGGAGCACGTCCTCGCTGGCGGCTGGGTCGAACAACAGGCACCGCACGAGGCCCCGCAGCCGAGCCTGATGCCGCATCAACTCGGCGCAGAAACCCACCATGTCCGCCGCGGCGGCGACCGGGCTTGCTTCAGCAGCGGCTGCGGCCGGTTGGCGACCGTGAGGCGTCATGGCTCGGCTCCCAGGCGGAGTGGAAACGGCGGGCGGACCGGCTGCGGGAAGGCATCGCCTTCAACAAGGCAAATGGCGCGAGCCTCGAATCCGTCACGACAGAATAATCTGGAATAATCTGGGACGGGAGCCGATTTGTGTGTTCCGGCTCAGGGCTGACTCTCCGCT
>JBBDNW010000164.1:0-16708 GCA_040877375.1 Pirellulales bacterium
TCGTGTGGATGCCAAACTGGCTCGCCAGCTGGGCCGTCGTCCGGTCCCCCTTGGCAGCCGCCAGGGCCACCTTGGCCTTGAACGGAGCCCCATACACATGTCGCTTGCCCGGCATCGTCAACCTCCTGATAGGGGGCCTCCCAGCCCAGAGGCTTCACCTTATCAGGGCGCCCGAAATCCGGGGTCCACCTCACCCTGCCCTCCCGCCGCCCGGCCGCGGCCGGGTTCGCAGCGCCGACTTCGGCCTGCCCGAGCGGTCTGGGCTCCTCGACCTGGCCCGTACCTACCTCGAGACCCAGGCCCGGCTCTGGCCGGAGTTGGCTGGCACCACGGCGGTGCCCGTAGCTGACGATGCCGCGGTCGCGACCCTGGCAGACGACTTCGAGCGCCGGTTCCGCAGCCAGACAGTCGAAGCGTTTCGGCCGGGAGGCACGCCCCGCGTCTGGACCGATCTCGGCGTGGCCTACCTGCGGTTCAGCGCCGAAAACTCGAACCCGCGGTCGCTCGACCAGCAGCTCCTGAACGTCCTCACCCGAGCACGGCGAGATGACGTCTTCGTGCCGTGGACCTACGTGCTGGCCGATGCCGCCGTCAGCGGAACGCTCACGTTCCGCACTGGCTACACGATCGCCAAGGCGCTTGTCGAGCGATCGGAGGAGTCCGGTGTGGCATGGTTCCTGATCGACGACCTTTCCCGTATGAGCCGCAACACGATCGAGTCGCTCAAACTTGGCGAACTGGCCGGCGAGACGGGTGTCCGGATCGTCGGGGCCAGCGACGGGTTCGACAGCAGCAACCCCCAGTCATCCCTGCTCCTGCCCGTGCTTGGCTCCATGAACGAGGCGTTCGTGACCCAACTGCGGGCCAAGGTGCGGCGAGGCCAGGACGACGCCTTCCGCCGCGGCGACAACCTCGCGCCTCCGGGCGTCGGCTACCGCCTTGTCGAGGTGCGCGACTCGGAAGGCAATCTCGTGATCACCCACAAGAACACGATCGAGAAGGTCGTCGAGATCGCCCCGGAGGCGGCCGAGTGGACGCAACGGGGTGCCGAAATGATCGCCTATGAGGGCAAGAGCGCGATCGACGTGGCACGGATCTTCAACGAGCACAAGGTGGGCGGCCAGCAAACCTGGTCCGACAGCCGGGTCCGCAAGCACTACGCCCGCGAGAGGCTCGTCGGCAAGGAAGCGTTTCACAAGACCAAGCAGGTGACCGACCGGCAGACGGGCAAGAAGCGGATCGTCACAATCCCGGAGAAGGATTGGCTGTGGCGCGACGTGCCGCACCTGCGGATCCTATCGGACGAACTGGCCGACGCCGTGAAGCGGAAGCTCGGCTTGGGTGCCGAGTCCTTCGGTCGGAAGGCGAAGGATCAAAAGAAGAAGGCCGACCGGGTCGACCTCTACCCGAAGGTGCTCATCCGGCCGATCTGCGGCGGGTGCGGCAACCCGATGATCCTGGGGCGCTCGACCGGTAAATACCAGAGCTTCTTTTGCTTCAATGCAAACCATGGGATCAAGGGCTGCAAGAACCGTGGCTACAAGTCGGCGAAGATTGTCGACGACGCCGTGCTCGGGGCGGTGATGGCCAACCTATTTACGGACGGGTTCATCACCGACCTGACGGCCGAGGTGAACGACAGGTTGGCATGGATCGCCCGGCAGCCGATTCCATCGACCAAGAATCTCGAGCAGGAGATCGCCAACGAAGACCGACAGCTCAAGCGGCTCACCGAGCGCCTCGACAAGGTTGACGTCACGCACATCGACGTGCTGGTCACCAAGGCCGAGGACATGGGCCGGCAGGTGGCGGCCAAGCGGGAGCGCCTCAAGGAGCTCCAGCGGTCCTGCCGACGGCCCAGCGTGAAGAGTGTCCGAGAAGCGGACGTCCGGGCCGCACTGGGCAATCTCCGGGATCTCCTTCAGGCCGAGGTCGGGATCGCCGCCCAGGTGCTCAAGTCCCTGGTCGGGGACGTCACGGTTGAGGCCCGCCGGCTGGAGGGAAAGGCGAGGCCGGAGATGGTGGCCCGGTTCTCGATCAACGCGATCCCGGCGCTGGCCATGCTGAATCGCGGCCAAGCGGCGAAGAGCGATGATCCAACCGTCACCAAGTGGGAGTTCCTCCATGGTGACCGTTGGACAATGCCCAGCAAGGGAGGACTCCGCGGGCTTGAGGTCACCGTTGCGCTGCGAAAGCCCCCGAAATACGAGGTCATGCTGCCGCAGATCATGGAGATGGCCGAGGCGGGGTCGGGCGTCGATCTAATCTCTCGCGCGCTCGGCATCGGGGCGGAGGTCGTTCGCGACGCTCTTCACCTGCACCGCACCGGGAGGCGGCCGCCGGGCCGTGTTGACGGCCGCCGCCGGAAACCACGGCAGCCCGGCAAGCCGTTCGTGCCCAAGTACCAGCAGACCGCGCCGGAGGTCGACCGCCGCCGGAAGGCAGGCGAGGGACTCGACCGGCTGGCTTGGGAGATGAAGGTCAGTCGCCCCACGATTATTCGGGCCTACGACTACGCCAACCGGGAAGACGCCGCTGCCGCGGCCCGCGAGGGCAGAAAACCAATCCGCCCGCCGAACAAATGGAGCGACGAGTCACGGGCGGCCCGCGGGAAGCCTCAGCAACCATGAACGGCTGCTCGACATGATGGCGGGTGACGCTCGGTCACCCGCCATCAGTGTTATGCCCAACCCGCGGCATCTCGCGCGCGTCTATTGCTTCCAATGGCTTGCCTTGGAATCTCGCGATCCCTGTCCAAGCAGCTGTCCGCCTCGCCAATCGCGGCACCACGCAGCCGGATAGTGGTCAGCACGCGGGCGCTCTGGAAGCCGGAACCGGTTGCGATTGCCCGATCCTGCGAAAAGCGAATATGTTCGCCTTCGAAACCGCCCCGGATCAGTCGGAAAGTTTCGACAGTGGAGCAAGGATGAAGAGACGAGTAGCAATCACGGGAATCGGCTTGGTCACGCCGTTAGGCAGGGGCGTTGACACGTTTTGGTCCCGGCTCGTGCGGGGTGACAGCGGTGTGAGCCCGGTGACGCTGTTCGATGTCGCAGGCTACCGGGTCCAATTCGGCGGGCAGGTTCCGTGGAATCCCGAGCAGGAGAACATCGCCGACCCGAAGGAGATACGTCGCCTCGACAGGTACGCTCAGTTCGCGATCGCGTCGGCAATCGATGCGGTGGCTGACTCCGGCATCGACTTCGATACGGAAGACCCCTTTCGCTGCGGCGTGGCGATCGGCTCGGGCATCGGCGGCCTTCAGGAGTTCGAGACACAGTTCGAGCGGATGCTGACCCGGGGAGTTGAGAAGGTGTCCCCGTTTTTCATTCCCAAGCTGCTCCTCAACTCCGCGAGCGGACACGTCTCCACGAGATTCGGCATCAAGGGGCCAAACATCGCGATCGCGACAGCATGTGCCAGTGCCGCCCACTCGATCGGCAGTGCCTTGCGGATGATTCAATACGGCGATGCCGACGTCATGGTCACCGGCGGCAGCGAGGCGGCACTCACCCCGATCGCGCTCGCCGGTTTTCAAAACATGCGGGCGCTCTCCTTTCGCAACGACTCTCCAACGCAGGCCAGCAGGCCGTTCGACAAGGATCGCGACGGTTTCGTGCTCGCGGAGGGGGCTGGTGTCGCGGTCCTCGAGGAATGGGAGCACGCCCGTCGACGGGGGGCACGGATCTACGGTGAACTCAAGGGGTATGGCGCCAGCGGCGACGCCGGGCACATCACCCAGCCCGACGATGAGGGGGAGGGCGCCTCACGGGCGATGATGGCGGCCCTCGACGACGCCGCGATCCCGCCCAAGTCGGTGGAGTACATCAATGCCCACGGCACGAGTACGCCGCTCGGCGACCGCGCCGAGACGATCGCGATCAAGCGGGTCTTTGGTCCTCATGCGAAGCGACTCGCCATCTCCAGCACCAAGAGCCAGCTGGGGCACTCGCTCGGCGCGAGCGGCGGCATCGAGTTGGCGGTCTGCTCACTGACGCTCTCGACCGGCGTCATCGCCCCGACCATCAATCTGGACACGGCTGATCCTGAATGCGACCTCGACTACACGCCGAAGATCGCCCGGGAAACGAAGCCTCGCGTCATCCTGTCGAACAACTTCGGCTTCGGCGGGCACAACGCGTCGTTGGTCCTGGCCCGCGTGGACTGACGCCAGCCAGGAATTCACGATGCCCGCAGCTCCCGGCACCACTCCGCCACTCGCGTGCGAATCTCGTCGCGAATCGTGCGGACGGCGGCCATGCGGTCGTCATGCGAACCCGTCAGCGTGGACGGGTCGGGGAACCCCCAGTGGAGCCGAGAGGCCGGCCCCGGAAAAACGGGGCACCGCTCGGCGCTCGCCTCGTCGCAGACCGTGATGACGTAGTCGAATACCGGGCCACGGGCGACCATCTCCGCGACGCTTTTCGTCTGTGCCTGCGAGATGTCCATGCCCACCTCCCGCATCGCCTCAACCACCAGCGGATTGAGCGTGCCTGGCTCGAGACCGGCACTCTCGGCCTCGAACGCGCCCTCGCCGAGGGCATTGAGCAACGCCTCCGCCATCTGGCTGCGAGCGCTGTTGTGAATACAGACGAACAGGGCCTTTTTCATGGGGATCTCCGTGGGGTCGGGAGGGTCGTCACGGGACTGGGTGGCGAAGCGCCGCGTGATTTGAAAACCAAGCCTGCGTCCGCAGGCAGAACCGGACCAGCATCAGCATCACCGGCACCTCGATGAGCACTCCGACGACCGTGGCCAGCGCCGCGCCGGAGCCGAGCCCGTAGAGCATCGCTGCGGTCGCGATCGCCACCTCGAAGTGATTCGACGCTCCGATCATCGCCGACGGAGCGGCGTCTTCGTAGCGGAAGCCGAGGAGCCAGGCGGCGGCGTAGGTGATCCCGAAGATCAGCACGGTCTGGACGAAGAGCGGAATCGCGATCCAGAGAATGGTGAGCGGATTGGCGACGATCGTGTCTCCCTTGAAGGAGAAAAGGACGACGAGCGTCGCGAGCAGGGCCGTGATCGTGATGGGCTGCAGCCAGCGAAGAAACCGTTGCTCGAACCACGCGCGGCCGAAGGCTCGCACGATCCAACGCTGCGACACGATTCCCGCCACGAGCGGCAGGGCGACGTAGACCAGGATCGAAAGCAAGAGCGACCGCCAGGGCACGGGAAGCCTGCCCATGCCCAAGAGCAATCCCCCAAGAGCGCCATACAGCACGAGCATCGTGAGCGAGTTGATGGCGACCATGACGAGCGTGTGACCGGCATTGCCCCGGGCCAGGTGGCCCCACACGAGCACCATCGCGGTGCAGGGAGCGATGCCGAGCAAGATGCAACCGGCGAAGTAGCTTCGCCAGAGCGGCACCTCAAGCATCTTCACTCCCTCGTGGAGCACGACCGTGCCCGCGCCGTAGACCTGCCCGGCGTCGAGGTTCACGCCCAGAGGCATCGAGACATGGTCCACCGCAGACGGGCCGATCAAGGGCAGGAGCAGCGAGCCGAGAAAATAGCCCGCGATCAGGTACATCGTGAACGGCTTGATGGCCCAGTTGACCACGAGCGTTAGCAGGACCGGCCGCAGCGACCGGCCCGCCTTCAGCACCTCGGTGAAGTCGATCTTCACCATGATCGGATACATCATGAAGAACAGGCAGATCGCGATGGGGATCGAAATCACCGGGGCTCCGTCGACGGTCACGGCCATGCGGTCGAGCGACGTAGCGAGATCCGGGGCGAGTCTGCCGAGCGCGATGCCGGCCACGATACAGAGACACACCCAGAGGGTGAGGTAGCGTTCGAAGAAACTGATGCCGCCGGCAGGCGTGGCGTCTGTCATGGGAAGATCCTGTGTGGGACGCTCCGTATGATGCGGGAGGCCGACATACGGTGTACGATTGGGATTGAGAAACGGAGGTGTGCGATGCGGAAGATGAACGTGTTTGACAAGCCGATGTGCTGTTCCAGCGGCGTGTGCGGTCCGGAAGTCGATCCGGCGCTCGTCAGGTTTTCGGCCGATCTGCTCTGGCTGTCGCGACAAGGGGTGGAGGTCGAACGGCTCAACCCCGCCCAGCAGCCGGAGGCGTTTGCCGGGAGCGAACTCGTCCGACAGGAGCTCGAGGCCCATGGCGCTGCGTGCCTGCCCGTGGTGGCCGTCGATGGAAAGGCGGTCAGCCGAGGTGCGTATCCCACGCGAGCCGAACTGGCAGGCTGGGCGGGCGTGCCGTGCGAGACGCTTCCCCAACTCTCCGTCATGAAGACGGGCTGCTGCGAAGGCTCTGGAACTGGCGATGCCGCCGGCTCGTCGTGCTGCTGACGCACGATCGGTACTGAAATCACTTGCGGAAAGCGACTATGGATCTCATCGACCATCCCACTCGGCTTCTGTTTTTCACCGGCAAGGGAGGCGTGGGCAAAACCTCCCTCGCCTGCGCCACGGCCGTCACGCTCGCCGACCGTGGCCGCAAGGTGCTCTTGGTGAGCACCGATCCGGCCTCCAATCTCGGCCAGGTCTTCGGGATGTCGATCGGCGAGCAGGAGCCGACGCCGATCGCCGGCGTGCCCGGCCTCGACGCCCTCAACATCAATCCAGAAACCGCCGCGCAGACCTATCGCGATCGTGTCATCGGCCCGGTGCGTGGCATTCTGCCCCCCGACGCCTTGAAGGGCATGGAGGAGCAGCTCTCGGGTGCCTGCACGACCGAAATCGCCGCCTTCGACGAGTTCACCGGCCTGCTCACCGACGGCCTGGCGACGGGCCGATATGACCATGTGATCTTCGACACGGCCCCCACCGGGCACACGCTGCGGCTGCTGCAGTTGCCGACGGCGTGGTCGAACTTTCTCGAATCGAGCCAGTCCGGCGCCTCGTGCCTGGGTCCGCTCTCGGGCCTCGACAAACAACGGCAGCAATACGCCCGTGCGGTCGCCGAGCTCGCCAATGGAGCGATGACCACGATGGTGCTCGTGGCCCGGCCGCAGCGGTCCGCCCTGG
Source organism: Pirellulales bacterium (assembly GCA_040877375.1). Lineage (GTDB taxonomy): Bacteria > Planctomycetota > Planctomycetia > Pirellulales > UBA1268 > QWPN01. The sequence continues at coordinate 6,995 of JBBDNW010000164.1, forward strand.
CGGAGGCCGACCGGACAAGCCGCGAGCTTGCCGCCCTTGGCATCACAAATCAGCGGCTCGTGATCAACGGCATTTTGCCCGAGTCGCCAGCCGCGGATCCGCTTGCAGCGGCGCTCCGAAGTCGTGAGACGCAGGCCCTGGAAGGCATGCCTGACGGCTTGCGATCGTTGCCGCAGGAACGGGTGGCCCTGCAGCCGCGAAACATGGTGGGTGTCGCAGCCTTGCGGGCCCTCGTCGCTCCCGCCGGCGATGGGCTCCCAATTTCTGATGCCAATGTGGCTGGCCAGTTGCCGGCGCTTCCGGCCTTGGCTTCGCTCATCGACCAGATCGAGCAGGAAGGCCATGGATTGGTGATGGTGCTGGGCAAGGGGGGCGTCGGCAAAACGACGGTCGCGGCGGCGATCGCCGTGGAACTCGCCTCCCGAGGCCATGACGTGCATCTCACCACGACCGATCCTGCGGCTCATTTGACGATGACGCTCGAAGCAGCGCTGCCGGAAGCACTCGTCTCGCGTCTCGTGGTCGATCGGATCGATCCGGAGGTCGAGCGCGACCGGTACCGAGAGCACGTGCTGGCAACGAAGGGCGCCGGGCTCGACGAGCATGCCCGGGCACTGTTGGAGGAAGATCTCCGCTCCCCCTGCACCGAGGAGATCGCCGTCTTCCAGGCGCTTTCGCGGGTGATGCAGGAATCGCGGCGGAAGTTCGTGGTGGTCGATACGGCGCCGACCGGTCATACGCTGCTCCTGATCGATGCCACGGGTGCCTATCACCGCGACGTTGTGCGACACACGAGTCCCGACGTGCGGGTTGTGACACCGATGATGCGACTGCAGGACCCTGCGCAGACGAAGATGGTGATCGTCACGCTTCCGGAGACGACACCGGTCTTGGAAGCGGAGGCGTTGGCTGCCGATCTGCGGCGGGCCGGCATCGAGCCCTGGGCGTGGGTGGTGAACTCCTCGCTCGCCGCCGCGTCGCCCCACGATCCACTGCTCGTGGCCAGGGCCAGCCAGGAGTTGGCCCACATCGAGCGCGTCGTCCGTGCGGTGCCCCGGACCGCGATCATTCCGTGGGTGGCACGTGAGCCGGTCGGAAGCGAACGGCTGATCGAGCTCGTCCGCGGTGGAGCCAACGAGGTCGCGTCGGCTCCTCTCCGCTAGCGACTGGCTTTGGGCGTGCGTCGTCGCGGCGTGGCAGGCGGGCAGCATGGCGTGGCCTTCGCCAGTTTCGCGGCTCGGCGATCGTCGGCTTGCAACTCCGGTACCTCTGCAAAGCAGTGCCGCAGGCATTCGAGCAGCTTCTTGTGGAAGGTCGTCGTGGGGCGGGTGAGCGAATAGTAGCTCCACAGCCCTTCTCGTCGGCAGGTCACCAATCCCGCCGCCCGCAGACACGCCAGATGCTGCGATGCCCTGGGCTGCGTCGCCCCCACGATCGTCGCCAGGTCGCCCACGCACATCTCGCCGGATAGCAGGAGATGAAGAATCCGCAGGCGGGTCACGTCGGAGAACGCCTTGAACATCGCATCGACGCCCGCGTCGCCTGGCGGGCAGGTCGCCTGCCGCATCGGCTTGGTTCCACAGTCGCCTTCGAAGCACACGCCCTGCGTCTTCGGCATCGCCCACCTCGTTCCGGTGCATCGGAGTAATCACCACCCGAGGGCGTATCCTTCCCGAAGTCGCCACATCAGGCAACGCCACGTTTCGCCGCTGCCGGCAGAACGTCCGAACCACCGTCGTCTTTAAGCCGGCCCTCGACCAGCCGGATGACCCTCTTGGCCCGCTGGGCCGCCCGAGGATCATGGGTCACCATCACGATAGTTCGTCCTTCGGCGTTGAACTCCTCGAGAAAGCCGATCACCTGGGCGGCCGTCTCGGGGTCGAGGTTGCCGGTCGGCTCGTCGGCCAGAATCACCGCCGGGTCGTTGGCCAGCATCCGGGCGAGCGCTACCCGCTGCTGCTGCCCCACGCTCAGCTCCGTGGGCTTGTGATCGAGTCGGTTGGCGAGGCCGACCCGCTCGAGCATGGCTGCGGCACGATCCCGTTGCTCCGCGCGGGGGACACGGCCCAGGTAGAGCGGAACCTGGACGTTCTCAATCGCCGTGAGGTAAGGCACGAGGTTGAACGTCTGAAACACGAAGCCGATATATCGCTGCCGCAGCCGGGCCCGCTCATTGGCCGACCGCTCGTAGAGCGAGTGGCCATCGAGGAGCACGCGGCCTGATGTCGGCGAGAGCATGCCGCCGAGCATCAAGAGCAGCGTGCTCTTGCCGCTTCCGCTCGGGCCCACGAGTGACACGAAGTCGCCCTTGTCGATCTCCAGCGTCGCCTGGTCGAGCCCCGTCACGGGCTGCCGCCGCAGCTGATACGTCTTGGTCACGTTCTCCATTCGGAGCATGGCTCAGGTCTCCCGGAAGGTGGCGACAGGGTCGAGCCGCGATGCCCGCCAGGCCGGAATGAAACTCGCCGCCAGGGCGACGCCCACCGAGACCGCGAGGGCCCAGAGGACAAGGCTCGGCATCGGCAGCACCGGCACTCCGGCAAGTTTCGGGCCCAGCGTCACGGCGAGAATCGTCCCGAGCGCGTATCCGCCCACGCCGCCGACGAGCCCCAGCAGCAAGGCCTTGGAGAGGAAGATTCGCTGGATCAACCCAGACTCGGCGCCGAGCGCCATCAGGGTGCCGATCTCCCGCTTGCGTTCCGTGACGTTTGCTGAGATTGCATTGGCGATGCCGGCTCCGCCGACGAGCACGATGATCGCCAGAAAAATCTGCGACAGCCGCTCCATCAGTCGATTGAGCGTGATCTGCGTGTCGACGACCTGCTTGACGGTGACGACCTTCGCATCGGGCAGGAGCGTGTTCACGCCCTCGACCAGCCCCGCCGCGATCTCCTTGCAGCAGCCGACGATCTCGATGCAGTTGACGACCTCACCCGTGCCGGCGAGCTCTTGGACCGTGTGCAGATGGGCGAAGAACCGCGAGTCGTCGACGGTGCCCGTCTCGGGCAGGACTGCCACCACGGTAAACGCCTTGTCGAGAAGGGTGAGAGAATCGCCCTCCTTGAGGCCCTGACGGGCAGCGACGTCCGCCCCGACGAGAACTTCGTCGGCGGCCAGATCCTTGATGACTCGCTTGCGCACGAGCGATTTCTTGTCGTCCTCGAGCGCCGGTTCGCCCACGTCGATCGCGCCGCAGCCGATCGGTCGGGAAAAGATCCCCGCCCCGGCCCAGGCCGCCTTCGCCTGAAACTCGCTCTTGGGGAGGATGCCGGTCAGTGAATAACGGCGCTCGTCGATCGTGACGGGAACGCACAGCTTCGGCGACAGGTTGTCCACGCCCTGGAGGTCGGACATGGTCAGCCGCATCACGTACTCTTCGGGAATCACCTCGTCGTGCATGTCGGCGGCGTAGTAATCCTGCAGCGAGACCGACTTCGGCAGCACGAGCACGTTGGCTCCAAGGCTGTCCAGTTCACGGGCCACCGCTTTCTCCGAGTAGAAGGAGATCGTGCGGATCGCAATCAGCGTGGTGATGCCGAGAATGATCCCGAAGGCCACCGTCAGCATCTGGGCCTTGCGCTCGAGCAGCTCTCTCCAGACCAGGGTACCGAGACTCATTTCGAGACTCCCTTCGCGGACGGTTTCTGCGTGGGACCACATTTCCCGCCGGGGCAGCACTCGCCGGGACCGCACTTCCCGTCGGGGCAGCAGCCGTTCTTGGCGTCGGTCACGGCGGCGATGATCTGGGCGGTCGTCACAGCTCCCGTGAACGTGGCGACGGGCTTGCCGGGCGGCGCGAGCAGCACGGTCACCGGCTGGTCGACCGTCGGACTCACCTTCAAATCGGCCAGAAACTTCGCTTCGTTCGGGTCGGCTGGATCGATTTCCACGCCTGCGGCGCTGGCCGCAAAGCGACTGTCGGCCAGGAACCCGGCCGCCGCCTCGAGGGCCGGGCCGGCCGAAGCGGTATTCGCGTTGTGCACCGTCAGAAGCACGAGTTTTTCATCCTGCAGCGGCTTGAGGCAGGCGGCCATGCCAGCGCTCACGATCCCTTCTGCGGCGGTGGCGGGCTGGAAATCGGCCGGCCAAGCCTTGGTGACCGCGCCGTTGGGGGCAACGGCAAGCACCAGCGGCATGGGGGCGCGAGCTACCTTGAACGCGTCCACCGTGGCTTTTTCCTCGGGGGCTGCGACGCACACGCTCACTGCGTCTGCCTTGTCGCGGAGCGTTTCCATCGCGGCGTCCACCGCGGCGCGTGTCCGCTGCGTCGGCTCGCCGTCCACCTTCCAGAAGACGACGTAGGCGTAGCGGTGCCGGTCGGCCGCCCGGGCAATCGCCGCCAGTCCGGGACTGGCGGCGGCGCTGGCGGTGCCCGCGTCGGCCGCCGATGCAAGGCGAGCGACAGACCCGGCGGTCCAGACTGCTCCTGCGACGGCCAGAAAAGCAAATGAACGAACCAGCATGGCGGGTCTCCTCAGCGGGCGATTCGGCGATGAACGATTACACCGCGCCCACTCTATATTCGTCAATACGAATATGGTGGCGTGAGCAAAGGCCGGCAAAGAAGCGGCCAGCGGTGCCTGCGGGGGCTGCCGCGGCCTGCCGGCGAATGCCGCGGGGCTTGAGGCTGCAGCCCCGTAGCCATGCCGGTCACACGCTCAGCGTGTCAGTCGGCCGGATTCGGTCGGTGGCGATGTGGTACTGAGGATCCTCGGACAGGTTCACTTCAACCAGATCGCTGGCCCGGTCGAGCAAGAGGCGGCATTCGGCACTGAGGTGTGTGAGATGGAGCCGCTTGCCCTGCTGTTCGTACCGCTCGGCCAGGAAGTTGATGGCCTCGAGCCCCGAGTGGTCGTAGACCCGGGTGTAATAGAAGTCGATGACCACGTCGTCCGGATCACGCCGCGGATCGAACAGATCCTTGAACGAGGAGGCCGATGCGAAGAACAGCGGTCCGTGGAGCTGATAGATCTTGCTCCCGAACTCGTTGTATTTGATGTCGGCCCCGACATGCTGGGCGTGCCGCCAGGCGAAAACCAGCGCCGACACGATCACGCCCAAGATGACGGCCGTCGCCAGATCGTGCATCACGACGGTGTATCCCGCCACCAACACCATGACCAGGTAGTCGGTGATCGGCACCTTGCGGAGCATGCGAAGCGACGACCACTCGAACGTGCCAATCACGACCATGAACATCACTCCGACAAGAGCCGCCATGGGAATCATCTCGATCCACGGGGCCAGAAACAGCACGAACAGAAGCAGAGACACGGCGGCGACGATTCCGGACAGCCGCCCCCGGCCGCCGCTCGTCACGTTGATCAGCGACTGTCCGATCATGGCGCAGCCTCCCATCCCGCCGAACAGACCGCACACGATGTTGGCCAGGCCCTGGCCGATGCACTCTTGGTTGCCACGGCCACGAGTCTCGGTGATCTCGTCGATCAGGGTGAGGGTCATGAGCGACTCGATCAGGCCCACTGCGGCGAGAATCAAGGCGTAGGGAAATATCAGCCGCAGTGAGGTCCAGGAAAGCGGCGGCAGGACGTAGTCGAGGAAGAACGGGCGGGGCAGGCCGGCCGAGAGGCTCACCGATTCGGGCGTCACCGCCGCCATGGCGTCGTGAATCTCAGCCTGACTCGCCACGGACTCGTCACCGGGAACATCCGCAGCAGCAGAACTGCCGTGGGCCGTCGTGCCCGCTGCGGCAGAGGCGGCCGCCGCCCTGGCCTTGGTGAGGAGAAGATCCCCGACCGTGGGAATCACGTGTCGCTGGTTCTCCGCAGCAAGCTCCGGCTGAAGCGTGGCGTTCAGCCCGGTGGCAAGCGCGGTGACCACGAGAATGGCCGCCAAGGACGCGGGGACGGCGCGGGTCACTTTCGGCAACAGCCAAATGATCGCCATCGTCAGCGCGGTCAGGGCAAGCATGATCCACAAAGCGGGCCCCTGCAGGGCGACGGAGCGGCCGAGGTCGTCGATCGTTTGGAAACTGCCAAACTGCGCGAGCAAGATAACCAAGGCGAGGCCGTTGACGAATCCCAGCATCACCGAGTGCGGGACCATCCGAATCAGCACTCCCAGCCGGGCCATGCCGACAAGAATCTGGAGCAGTCCGCACAGCACGACGGTGGGAAACAGATACTCGATCCCATGTTCGGCAATCAGGGACACGACGACGACGGCCATCGCTCCCGTGGCGCCGGAGATCATCCCCGGACGGCCCCCGAAGATCGCCGTGATCAGGCCGAGAAAAAACGCGGAATAGAGGCCGATGATCGGCGACACGCCGGCTACGAAGGCAAACGCCACCGCCTCTGGCACGAGGGCCAGGGAGACCGTGAGCCCGGACAGGATGTCGGCGGTCGGGTTTGGTTTCTGGACAGGGAAAGCGTTGGACATGGAACCTCCATGGGGGATGATCGGCAGAGGACTCGAAGAGCGAGTGCCTCAGGCGCGGCAAAAGCGATGCCGCACAGCCACGAGTGGGCCAGGAAAACAGTGCTTGTCGCCGGCTTCACACCGGAAGACGCGACGACCTGGCCGAAAAACTCAAACTGTTAAACATGTGTGTCGGACAATACCACGCGGTTTTGGCGGGGGCAAGCCCTGCGAAACATGACACGGCTGCTATCTCGCCGGGTAGACCGCTGCCCTGATCGTCGGCCATAACCGTTTCCGCACCGCGCGGACCACTTCGGCAAAGTCGGTCGGCTCGTTCACGAGTTGCACTCGTGTGAGGAACTCCCGCCATAAGTGATTGGCGGTGGGATCGCTGCCAAACTCATCGCAAAGGCGCGGCGGGATGGCTCGTGGCAGCGGCGTCCCGCGGCGAGCGAATGCCTTCGCGATCGCCTTCGCCGTCGTGATCGCGGACAACAGCCCCTCCGAAAGAGTGGGCAGAACTGGTACTCTATTACGGCCGCCGCGCTACGCCTCCGCCCCGACGCGTTGCGGTTTCCGCGGCAGCCGATCTTAGAAGTGCATCAGCCCGGCAACGTCCTCAGCAAGCCCTCATGTCCACCCCCAGCCCACGTGAAGGAATGATGGCCGTCGTCCGCAATAGGCGGGCGATGATCACTGGCGTCCAGGCATTCGACGCCGAGGACGCCGGCCGGTTCCACATGGTCGAGGTGGAATACACCGACGGCACCGGCGTCGAGAGCGACTCATTCCTTTGGGAGGTCGAACCCGGCACCGACGTCCTCTCGCCCGCGACGCTGCCCAACGTCGCCAGCACGCCGCCGATGGACCCGCGCGAGTTTGACGCGATGGTCCGGGCCGCTCGCTGGGCTGCCCTCACGCCGTCGCTGCCGTTCTCCGGCCTCGCCGAAGATCGCCCGCCGCTCGCGGCTCCGCTCTACGGCGCCATCCACCCCGAGGCCTACCAGCTCGTGCCCGTGCTCCGGGCTCTGGAGATGCCGCGGGTCGCCCTCATGCTCGCCGACGCCGTCGGCCTCGGAAAAACGATCCAAGCGGGCATGGTCATCCGCGAGCTCATGCTCCGGCGCCGCATCCGTCGCGTGCTTGTGCTCTGCCCGGCCCTCCTCCGTAGCCAGTGGCGCGATGAGATGGCCGAGAAGTTTGCCCTCCCGTTCGATGTTGTCGATCGGCCCACGACGCTCAAGCTGCAGCGAGAGCTGGGCCTCGACGCCAACCCGTGGCGAAACTACGAGCGGATCATCACAAGCTACGACTACCTCAAGCAGCCCGGCGTGCTCGAGCAGTTTCGCACCGCCGGCGAGCCCGGCGAGGACGGCCGCCTCAAGTGGGACCTGCTCATCGTGGACGAGGCCCACAACCTCGCCCCCGCCGCCTTCGGCTCCGACTCCGACGTCTCGACGATGCTCCAGCGGATCGCCCCGTGGTTTGAGCACCGCCTCTTCCTGACGGCCACGCCCCATAACGGCCACACGCGGTCGTTTTCCGGCCTCCTCGAAGCCCTCGATCCAGTGCGGTTTACCCGCAAAATGGAACTCGACGACGAAGACCGCCGCCGCGTCAGCGAGACGGTGATCCGGCGCCTGAAGAGCGAGATCAACTCCTGCTACATGGCGATGAACGAGCCGGCCCGGTTCTCCGAGCGGCACGTCACCGCCCTCCCGAAGCTCCAGTTCACCCCACAAGAACGTGAGCTCCACGACGCACTCGCCGACTTCCGCCGGGCCCTGAAAGAGGCCACGAAGGATGGCGACCATGCAGATCGCACCGCCGCCAACTTCGCCGCCGAGGTGCTCCGCAAGCGGCTCATCTCAGGGCCGTGGGCCTTCGGCCAGAGCTGGCTCTCGCTGATGGAAGGCATCGAGGCCGACGACACCGCAGACGCCGCCACGGTCACCCGCGTGCGCGACGCCGCCGAGGACGACACCGACGACGACCTCGAGCGTGAGAGCCGCCAGCGGCACGCCGACAAGACGGTCGGTGCCTGGCTACGGCAGTGGAAGGCGAAGCTTGCCGCACCGATCGCCCGAGTCACCAAAGCGGCCGAGACGATTGGCGTGTCTCACGTGCCCGCGGAGCTCGACCCCACCAGCCGGCTCAAGGAGGTCGCCGCTCGAGCGCCCAAGGTCAAGGCCGACGCCCGGCTCTCCGCCCTCGAAAAGCTCCTCGACGACAAGCTCCGCAGTGGCAATGAATGGCGGGACGATGAGCGGATCGTGATCTTCAGCGAATACCTCGCCACGGTCCAGTACCTCTCCGCCCGGCTCCGCGCAAAGTACGGCGACGGCCCGTGGCTCTTGCAGATGTATGGCGGCATGAACGACCTGCAGCGCGACGCCGTTAAAAAAGCATTCAACGACCCGCACGGCCCGGCCCGTGTTCTCATCGCCACCGATGCCGCGGGCGAGGGCCTCAATCTCCAGCGGGCCGCCCGCACGATGCTTCACTGGGACATCCCCTGGAATCCCTCCCGGATGGAGCAGCGAAACGGCCGTCTCGACCGTCACGGCCAGAAGCGGGACGTCTTCATCCACCACTTCGACAGCGATGACGACGCCTTCCTCAGCTTCATGGGCCGCGTGCTCCGCAAACGCAGCCAAACCCGTGAAGACCGCGTCGTCACGGATGAGATTTTTGCCGACGCCATTCTTGCCTACTTCGAGCTCGACGAAGACGTCGAGAAAGTGGATACGTTGCTCGACGCCGCGATCGAGACGGCGAAGGCTGCCAGCAACGATGTCGCCGACGACCTCCCCTCCGCCGCTCCACTCCCCGGTGCCGAGGATCAGGCCAAGCTTGAGGAACTGAAGGCCGAACTCGACCTCGACCCAACGAGCCTACGGGAGACGCTCGAAACCGCGATGGCGATCGAGGCGGGCCGGCCGCGGCTTGCGCCCGACGGCAACGGCCGCGATCGCCTCGTCCATCCGATTCCCGCCCTCTGGCAGGAGCTCGTCGATCACACGCTCCGACAGGGCAGCCCCACGGGCCCGATGGTCTCGCTCGTCTTCGATGCCGAGCATTTTGTCGAGACCCACGACGGCACGCCTACAGGCCGGCCGGTCTACACGCCCGAGCCCGACGCCCGCCTGCTGCACCTCGGCGACATGCTCTATCACCGGGTGATGTCCACGTTTGCCCGGTACCGATTCCCCGGTGGCCCGGCCGCCGCCACGCGCTGGACGGTCCGATCGGGAGACGTTCCGGCCGGTGCCGACGCCCTCGTGCTGCTCACGATCGAGGAGCTCGCGGTGAACGATCTCCGCGAGCCCT
>JBBDNW010000165.1:0-3017 GCA_040877375.1 Pirellulales bacterium
GCCTGTTCCGCGGCGGAGAGCGGCTCTCCCTCGGCAGGCATCACGGTCTCCTTGTCGGAGGTGGTGATGCGTTCGTAGATCTCGCTCTCCGCTGGCTTGCCGGGGATGATGCCCTTCTCACCCGAGTCACCGCCGGCGAGGGCCTGCTCACGGACGTCGATCCGGAATCCACTTTCGGCGCCCGAGGGACCGTGGCAGCCGCCGCACTTGGCGGCCAGGAGCGGCGCCACCTGCTCACGAAACGCAGCCGCGTCCACCGCGAGGGTGGGGACGGCCCACGCCCAGGCGGCGACGCAAACCATGGTGCCGAGGAAGGTGCTGAGGCGAGTCATCGCGTGGTGCACCACAGTGAGGGGTACGAACGACGTGGTTTCCTAGTTTTATAGTATCGACACATCGACGCGTGGAGCCACGCAAAGTAAACGCAAAAGCTTTACGATTTTCCGTGAAAACCTCGTGGCGTGGTGGGCCGGCCGAAGGGGAGGCCGCTTTTTATGCATCGTCTGGGCAGGCGGTTGGAAATCCGAGTCAGGGCACCCGCCGGCGCTCCACGGTCCGCAGCCGGGCGGGCGTCAGGCCCGTGTGGCGATGCAGAAACGTCGTCATGTACTGCACTGATGGGAACCCCGTGCGGGCGGCGATCGACTTGAGCGGCAGGTCGGTGTCGGCGATGAGCCTGCGGACACCGGCGAGCCGCAGCCTCACAAACTCCTCGTGAATCGACCGGCCAACCACCGCCTTGAACCTGTGTTCGAGCGTTGACCGCGACACACAGGCTTCGGAGGCAAGGGCGGCGATGTCGGGCTTCCGCCAGGGGTTCTCCCGCAGCCGCTGGAGCGTGCGGACGACATCCTCCTCGGTCGTGGCCATGGTGTCGGTCGAGGCGCGGGCGATCACCCCGATCGGTGGCACGACGATCCGTTCCGGTGCCGCCGCGCGCCGGGCCGTGCGCGAACTGCCGCCGGCCAGGATGAGTCGGTCGAGCATCGCAGCCGACTCGTAGCCGATCCGCCGGGCCGACTGGTCAACGCTGGAAAGCGGCGGGTCGGTGAGCTCGCAGATCATCTCGTCGTTGTCGACCCCGAGCACCGCCACGTCGTGCGGCACCCGCAACGCCAGCGTCCGGCAGGCCTCGAGCACGTGCCGCGCCCGGACGTCATTGCAGGCCATCAGGCCCACGGGCCGTGGCAGCCCGGCGATCCAGGTTGCGAGGTCACGCTGCAATTCCTCCCAGCGCCGGGCCGTGCCATGGCGGCCCGTGAACACCTGACAGGGCCGGCCAAACGCCGCACACGCGGCGGCAAAGGCTGCCGCCCGCTCCTCCGACCAGCCGCTCGTCGCCGTGCGCGGATACCCGTAGAACGCAAGGTGTTCGAAGCCGCAGGTCAAGAGGTGCTCGGCACCGAGCCGGCCGATCGTGGCGTTGTCGGTGTAGATGTAGGGAATGCCCGACGCCGGCTCATACCAGCCGTAGCCCCCGCCGACGCCCACGATCGGGATGTCGAGGCCGCGGATTGCCTTGGCTACGTGGCGGTCGTCGAAGTTGGCGATAATCCCATGGCCGTGCCAGTGCTTGAGATCGGGCAGCTTCTGAAGCGGATCCTCCTCCACATACAGCCTCCAGACGGCGTGCTCCCGCACGTATTGCGAGACGCCGCTGATGATGAGCCGGTCGTAGGGCCGCGCCGCGTCAAGAATGACGGCCACCAAGGGAGGAGTGGCCTGAGGTCGCTCCCTATTGGTGGTCATCGCCGCCGGAGGTCATCGCCGCCGCCTCCCTCAGCACCCGAGCAGGTGCTCCAGCACGGTCCGTTCGAGCGCCTCGTAGTCGCGGGCGGCAATGCACTCTTCAGCCACACGCTCTGGGAAGGTGCGGGACTTCTCGACGAGCGCTAGGAACACAGCCTTGCTCGTGGCGAGGTGGGCCGTCGCGCTCTCCGCCTTCTGGGTGCGCTGGGCCTTCACGTCAAAGCCGATAAAGGCCCCGGTGGCGGCGTAGTTGGCCTTCTCGAGAACCCGCACCTGATCGAACGCGCCGCGGAGGTTGGCCGCGCCGAAGACCTTGTCTTGATCGAACTTCAGGCCGTTTTGATCGTTGAGATGCACGCTCCACAGCTTGCCCGCGGCGAGCGCGAAGCCCATCTCGTCGGAGGGGTCGAGGCCGGCAAGGATCGCATGCGCGCTCTCGATGAGCACGCCGACGCGCGCCGGGTCGAATGAGCGGGCACCGAGCGCGAGGGCGTGGCCGATGGTGGGAATGAAGGCGTGGTCCACCGGCTCATTGGGCTTGGGCTCGATCGCGATCCGCATACTCGGCCCGGCGATCAGGATCGCGTCGATTGCCGTGAGCAGTTGCCGCGAGGCCTCGATCGGATTTTTACTCTCGCGAACCGACGTTCCCTCGCGGGCCGGCCAGAGCACGATGAGGTCGCAGCCGAGGGCCGCGGCCACGTCGACCGACCGCTTCGACCGCTCGATCGCCCACGTTCGGGCCGCAGGGTCGTTGGACGTGTAGCCACCATCGACGCCATGGGCATGCTCCCAGAGCCGCGGCGCGACAAACTCGGGCACGAGCCCCTTGTCGTCGAGCTTCTGCCGCATCGCCTTGGCCTCCGCGACGATCTTGGCGGGCGAGAGGTTTTCGAGGTCGGGCACCGCGTCGTCGTCGTGGAACTGAATGCCTTCGAAGCCGAGCTTCACCGCGGCGTCGAGAACGTCGTCGAACGCCACGGCCGGCCGAACCGGCGGGCCGAACGGGTCGCCGCCCCGGCCGATGTTCCAAGGACCAATTGAAAACCGATACGTTGCGGCAGCCATTGACGCACGAGCCCCGGGGGTGACGGTGAGCGAACGGGGAGACGCCCCGATCAGACGCTGACCATACCTCGACACCTTTACGATACATCGTAATAGTTGTATGAGGGGAGTGCACGGCGTCGCGGGCGCCCACCTCCCGCCGGCTCGACCGCCCGCTCCCGCTCGACCTCCCGGCAGGAAGCCCCAAGCGCGAGCGCGGG
>JBBDNW010000166.1:0-1376 GCA_040877375.1 Pirellulales bacterium
TGGCAGCGGCTCCGGCCCGAGGAGCAGCGCCGCAACGGCGCCGAGCGCGACCAGGTGATCCGCGAGGTCGTGCTACCCGCTGACGTGAAGACCCGAGCCCTGAAGCTAAAAATCATCGAGGTCCGCCCCCGCAACAGCCCCGTGGCCCGGATCTCCGAACTCAGTGTCTGGGGAGCGCGGCCTGCCAAGCTCTTCGAGGACGTGAGCCCGACTTCGCCGGTGGCCATCGGCTGCGACTATCCGGCCGCCGGGGATGCGGCGCTCGTCGTGGAGGATTCGAGCGGAAAGCGGATTCGCAATCTGTTCGCCCAAGTCGAGCGGAAGGCGGGCCACCAGGACGAACCGTGGGATCTGAAGGACGAGGAGGGCAACTTCGTCGCGCCAGGCAGCTACCGCGTGCGGTTCACCGTGGGGCCAAAGCCCGAACTCCTCTACCAGATGACGCCCTATCCGAACGTCGAGAACCACTCGCCTGAGAGCACGCCGTGGCCCCGCGGGCCCGCCGACGGCTGGCTGGCCAACCACGACAACCACAACTCCGCCTGCGTGATCGGTGAACGGCTCTACATCTCCGCGGGCAGTACCGAGGGAGGTCACACCCTGATCGAATGCGACCTGCAGGGCCGCAAGGCCTGGGGCTACAGCCCGGGTGCCTTCGCGGGATACCAACGGCTGTTCACCGACGGCAGCTCGCTCTTTCTGCAGAATGGAGGCCGGGTGTTCCGCATGGATCCGGCCGACCGCAAGATCATCGATGTCGTGAACCTCGACCAGGGGCCCACGCGGAAGGGAGAGGTCGTCGGCCTCGCCGCCCGCGAAGGCAAAATCTACGCCGCCTATGACAGCAGGATCCCGCGGCTCGACATGGCGGCCCGTGGCGATCTCGTAGATTTGGCCGCGTGTGCGCCGAAACTGCAGGCCAGCGTCAAGCGCAGCGACAACTATGGGATCGGTCTGTCGCCCCAGCGTGACTTCCTGAGCTTCTTACGCCTGCAGGGGGATTTCATCGCCGGCGACACCCGCAACACGCTCGCTCTTGAATCGACGAAGGGCGGCGGCTCCCGGCAGCACGTGGTGCTGGCGTTCAGAGCGCCCGTGGCGCTGGGCAGCCTCGTCTTTCCGCGGCCGGCCTCGGACGATATCGCGTTCACGGCAAGCGCGCTCAAGCCCGACGCCCCGTTTCCGCCCAACCCGCGCCGCGAGGCCGACTGGCAGCCAGTCGCGCTGCCCGACCTCGCGGCCTGGAATTGCGTGCCGCTGCCGGCGCGGCTGCACACGCGGGCCCTGCGGCTCTCGTTCAGCAAGCCCGATGCCGACCTGCTCGGGGACGAGCTCGACGACGACGGGCCCTCGCTCGACGCGGGCGACGATCCGGC
>JBBDNW010000166.1:1476-3000 GCA_040877375.1 Pirellulales bacterium
TGGGACGCGAAGCGATCGGCACCGCTCTCGGAGAAGGATCCGGGGGTCTATCTGCTCGAGTGGGACACGCCCCAGACGCTCGCCGGCCTCGCCCTCAAGGAGGTGGATGGCGAGCTCACGAAGGTGGACGTCTTCTCCGGCGACGGCACCCCGGAACTGACGGGCACGAACGGCTGGCGGACGGTCGGCGAGTACCGCCAGAAGCGCCGCAACTTCTACCAGCCCGATGCGGGCAACAACGCCGCCGCGCTCTACCTCGACGGCACGGTGGACTTCGGCGAGGACATCACCACCAAGGCGATCCGGCTCCGGGTCGTGAAGCAGTGGGGCGAGGGGGGGCGTCCGGAGGGCGTGCGGCGGGACCGCGGCGGCAGCGCGGTCGAGCCTGCCCGCTGCCGGATCTACGGCGTGGCGGCCCTGCATCCGCTCGGCGGCGACGCGCCCCTCGACCCGCTGGCCTACCGGCGGCTGGTCGTGTTTGACGGCGCGAGCGGCAAGCTCCTGTCCGAAAAGCCGTCCGCCATCACCGGCAGCATCGAGTTTCGGCACAAGGATGGGCCGCTCTTTGGGTTGGTCGGCACGAAGCTCATGCGGATCGGCGACGATCCCGCGCAGCCGCAGGAGTTTGTCGGAGACTTAAAAGGGCTGGCCGGCAAGGGCGCGGTGGCCTTCGACCCGGCGGGTCACTGCTCCGTGTGGGACCATGCCGACGATCGCCGGCAGGTCCGCGTCTACGACGAGAAGGGCACGTTTCTGCGCAGCATCGGCAAGCCCGGCCCACGTCAGGGTGGCCCCTACGACCCAGCGGTGATCGACGAGGCGTGCAGCTTGGCCGCCAGCGGCAGGGGCGATCTCTACGCCGTCTATCCGCACGACAACCCGCGCCGTACGGCCCATTTCAAGCAGGACGGTACGTTCGTGCAGGACTTCCTCGGCGACACCTATTATGGCGGCGGCGGAGCGCTCGACCCCTACGACAAGTCGCGGCTCTACTTCGGCGACCTGCGGTTTCATCTTGACTGGGAGACGGGCAAGACCCGGCTCGACAGCGTGATGTCGTCCAAGGGCCGCGAGGAGGCAAGCGCCTACGGCATGGCCTTGCGCACCCACACGGAAGCCATCATGGTCGAGGGGCGGCGGTATCTGGTCTCCCTGCCGAGGCAGGGCCACCAGTTCGAAGACCAGTTCCAGGTCGTGTGCACCTACGACGAAGCGGCGAAGCGGCTGCGGCTGGCGGCCGCGGTGGGCGACGCGGGCGCATTCCCCTACCTGCAGCGGCCGGAGTTTCTCGAGGCCACCGGCGGCAAGCCGCTGGGCGGCTTTTCATTTATCTGGGCCGACCGCAACGGCGACGGCGAGGTGCAACTCGCGGAGACGGTGCTGACCCCGAAGACGGGCCCGGGTGGTGTGCGGGTCGGCCGGGCCGACGCCACGCTCGGGTTTTGGTCGGGCTCGGCGCGGTACGAAGTTAGCCTCCTCAGCAGAATCTGTGGGTTGATTCCGGCTCCGGAAGCCGACCCAACA
>JBBDNW010000167.1:0-16613 GCA_040877375.1 Pirellulales bacterium
GGCGTTCGCGGCCACGAGGTCGGCGATCCCGGTGCGCGGCAGAGACGCGGCAACGTCGAGGCTCTGGCCGACGTCGCCAGCCACGTCACGGGCGGCACCGCGATCTACCAGTTCTGGCCGGGCGAGCACCGCGGCCAGTTCGTGTCGCAAGTCCTTCGCGAGCGCCGTCAGGACCACGTCATCGAGGGTGAAGCGGACAACGTCCTCGATCACCCGCAGGGCCTCGGACGCACGATTGGCAGAGGCATCGACGGCCCGCCAGATACCGGCGGGCCCCGGGCCGCTCGCTTTGTCTGGTTCATCGGGGTGCACAATCGCCGCCTTTCCGCGTTTTCCCCCGTTGTAACAGGCTCCCCACTCGCCTTGGAGAAAGCCGCCCGGATTCCTACACTCCCCCGCCCCGAAAATCGCCTCGGATGCGAGCCATGGCCCCCCTCCGCTACCTCACGCTCGTCTGGCCAGGGATGCCCTGGCTCTGGCTGCGGGGCAGCCTCATGGGGCTCTCGCTCGCGATCGCGTTCGCCGTGTCGCTCGACATCGCGGTGGTCGCCACCTGGATCTGGCCCGGGCTTATCGAGCTGCCGTTGGTCCTCGGACTCTGGACGGCGACGGCCGTGATCTGGCTAGTGTCTGCCGTCTCGGCCGCATCAGCCTTCCCGTCGTCGATCCCGGTGGGCCGGGGTGCGGAGGCCGATGCCCTGTTCGTGAAGGCCCGGGCAGCGTATCTCGCCCGTGATTGGGTCCGTGCGGAGACGCGGCTCCGTGAACTCCTCGAGCTTGCGCCGACCGACGGCGAAGCCCAACTCCTCCTGGGCACGCTGCTGCGTCGCGTGGGCCGGAAGCCCGAGTCGCGTCAGGCCCTCGAGAGGCTCGCTCGCAGCGATTGCGGGGCGCCGTGGCGGGGGGCGATCGCCAAGGAACTCCACCGACTTGCGGCCGGGCCCCAGGGCGAGACCGACGACGATTCGGTCGTTCTCCCGCTCCGCGAGGAGTCCACCACGGCCCACGGCCGCACGGCAGCGGCCTGAAACCGGGGAAAGCCGCGGTTTCGCCGACTGAACGGCCCGCAGACAGACTTTCCGGGCCATCGCTCCTAGAATCCTCCGACGGGTTTGGCGTAAGGTTTGCTGTTCCATAAGGATGGTGGCGGCGACTGCCGGATTGGCACGCCCGCCCCACGATCAAGGTTAGGGTCAGGATTTCGCCCCTCGGCATTACGCACTTAGGACATTCGCCCATGTACGAGCGCTTCACGGATCGTGCCCGCAAGGTGATGCAACTGGCCAACCAAGAGGCCCAGCGGTTCAACCACGAATACATCGGCACCGAACACGTCCTCCTGGGCCTCATCAAGGAAGGCAGCGGGGTCGCAGCCAACGTGCTCAAAAACCTCGACATCGACCTGCGGAAAATCCGCATGGAGGTCGAGAAGCTCGTTCAGAGCGGCCCCGACATGGTCACGATGGGCAAACTCCCACAGACCCCCCGGGCCAAGAAGGTCATCGAGTATTCGATGGAGGAGGCCCGAAACCTCAACCACAACTACGTCGGCACCGAGCACATCCTGCTGGGGCTGCTCCGCGAGCAGGAGGGCGTGGCCGCCCAGGTGCTGATGAACCTCGGCCTCAAGCTCGAGGACGTCCGCGAAGAGGTGCTCAACCTCCTCGGCCATGGTATGGAAAACGAGGGAGGCGAGCGGGCTGGCATGGGCGGTCGACAGCCGGCCGGCGCCGGCGGCGGTGGCGGTGAGTCGAATCCCAAGGCCGGCAAGAGCAAGACGCCCGCCCTCGACAGCTTCGGTCGCGACCTCACCGAACTTGCCCGCCAGGGCAAACTCGATCCCGTGATCGGCCGTGAGAATGAGATCGAGCGGGCGATCCAGATTCTCTGCCGCCGCACCAAGAACAACCCGGTGCTCCTCGGCGAGGCGGGCGTGGGCAAGACGGCGATCGTCGAGGGCTTCGCCCAGCGGGTCATCGACGGCAACGTGCCTGAGCTGCTGGCCGACCGGCGAATCGTGGTGCTTGACCTCGCGATGATGGTCGCCGGCACGAAGTACCGCGGCCAGTTCGAGGAGCGGATCAAGGCGGTGATGAACGAGGTCCGCCGCGCTAAAAACACGATCCTGTTTATCGACGAGCTCCACACGCTCGTCGGTGCCGGAGGCGCGGAGGGGGCAATCGACGCCTCCAACGTGCTCAAGCCAGCGCTCGCCCGTGGCGAGATCCAGTGCATCGGTGCCACCACCCTCGACGAATACCGTAAATACATCGAGAAGGATTCGGCCCTCGACCGCCGCTTCCAGATCGTCATGATCGAGCCGGCCACGAAGGACGAGGCGGTGGAGATCCTGAAGGGCCTCCGCGACCGCTACGAATCCCATCACCGCGTCTCGATCACCGACGCCGCCCTCGAGGCAGCGGTCGACCTCTCCAGCCGCTACATCACCGGCCGCTGCCTGCCGGACAAGGCGATCGATGTGATCGACGAGGCGGGCGCCCGCGTCCGGCTCAAGGCGATGACCAAGCCGCCAGATCTCAAGGAGATCGACGACGAGGTCGACCGGCTCAACAAGGAAAAAGAGGAGGCGGTCGCCAATCAGGACTTCGAGAAGGCGGCGGCGCTCCGCGACCAGGCCGACAAGCTCAAGAAGAAGAAGCAGTCGATGACCCGCGACTGGCGGGACAAGAGCCGTGAAGCCGACGGCGTGGTCGACGACGAGGTCGTGGCCGAGGTGGTCTCGAAGATGACGGGCATTCCGCTCACGCGGATGAGCACCGAAGACCAGGCCCGGCTGATGGGCATGGAGAACGAGCTCCACAAGAAAGTCATCGGGCAGGAGCCGGCGATCAAGAGCGTCTCAAAGGCGGTGCGCCGCAGCCGCTCCGGACTCAAAGACCCGAAGCGGCCGATCGGCTCATTCGTGTTCGCCGGCCCGACGGGCGTGGGTAAGACCCTCTTGGCCAAGGCCCTCGCACAGTTCATGTTCGGAGACGCCGACGCGCTCATCCAGATCGACATGAGCGAATACATGGAGAAGCACAACGTCAGCCGCCTGATCGGTGCGCCGCCGGGCTACGTCGGCTTCGAGGAGGGTGGCCAGCTCACGGAGAAGATCCGTCGCCGCCCCTATGCCGTGGTGTTGCTCGACGAGATCGAAAAGGCCCATCCCGACGTGTTCAACATGCTCCTCCAGGTGATGGAGGAAGGACGGCTCACCGACTCATTCGGCCGCAACGTCGACTTCCGCAACACGATTATCATCATGACGACCAACGCTGGTGCCGAAGCGATCAAGAACGAGGCCGCCTTCGGCTTTCAGGCACCCGACGCCGACGCCAGTTACGACAGCATGAAGGGCCGCGTCAATGAGCGGATCGAGAGGGTCTTCCGGCCGGAGTTCTTGAACCGCCTCGACGACGTGATCGTGTTCCACCACCTCACGGTCGAAGACCTCAAGCAGGTCATCGACATCGAACTGGCGAAGGTCCGTGAGCGGCTCGCGGAACGAGGTCTCAAGCTCGACCTCACCGACGAGGCCAAGAAGTTCCTCATCAAGAAGGGTTCCGACACCGACTTCGGCGCCCGGCCGCTGCGTCGGGCTCTCGAGAACTTCATCGAGGACCCGGTCAGCGAGGAACTGCTCAAGGGGGAGTTCGAGGGCAAGGACCTAATTCAGGTCGACTGCATCGAGGTCGCCGGTAAGAAGCAACTCTCCTTCAAGGGAATCACGACCGCCGAGCCGGTTGCGTCAGCCCCCGCCGAGGGTACCGCCGAAGGCTGACCACGGTCGCCCTTCGCCATGTCGGTCAGGAAGCCCCAAGCGCGAGCGCGGGGAATGCGCCTACCACCCCAACCCGCTCTGCGCGACCGCCACGGTCTCCACGCGTATTCCCATCGCTTGCGCTCCGGGCTTCTTGGGGGCAGCGCACCCGTCAGGAAGCCCCAAGCGCGAGCGCGGGGAATACGCCCACCACCATCTAGCCCGGCTTACCTAGCCACCGCACCCCCCCGGCAATCGCTCCCACCGGCTCATGCTGCCCGAACCGCACAGCCGATACATCCGGCAGGTTTTATTGCGCCCGCATCGCGCACGCGGTGCCCGGAATCGCTCTCATGGCTTCACCCTCGTCCGCCTCTTCACCAACGGGCGCCACCGGCTGGTTCGCCAATCAGGTGGCGAACCTCGGGCAGTTCGCCATGGACTGGGTCACGGGCGTCGGTGACGTGGCCGTCTTCGCGATCCAGACCGTCGGCTGGATCTTCGCCCGGCGACAGCGGCGAGACGTGCTCCTTCCCAACTTCTACCAAATTGGCGTCATGTCGCTGCCGGTGGTAGCGCTCACCGGCCTGTTCATCGGCATGGTGCTGGCGGTGCAGAGCTACGCGCAGTTCAAGGCGCTGGGGCTCGAGACCCGGCTCGGATCAGTCATCAACCTGTCGCTCGTGCGGGAGCTCGGACCCGTGCTCGCAGCCACGATGCTGGCGGGCCGCGTCGGCAGCGCAATGGCAGCCGAACTCGGCACGATGCGGGTCACCGAGCAGATCGATGCTCTGGAGAGCATGGGAGCCAACCCGATTTACTATCTGGTCGTACCGCGGTTTCTCGGCTGCCTGATCCTCATCCCATCGCTCACGGTGATGGCCGACTTCATGGGCGTGCTCGGCGGCTACTTCTACTCACACGTGCTCCTCGACATCGACTACCACCATTACTGGGCAAACTCCCGGGAATACGTCGATGTCTTCGACTTCCTGCTCGGCATCTTCAAGACCCTGTTTTTCGGCGCGGCAATCGCGCTGGTGAGCTGCCATCACGGCTTTCACTGCGAGCCTGGCGCTGAAGGGGTTGGCCGTGCCGCGACCAACGCCTTCGTTCACTCCTTCGTCCTGATCCTGATCCTCGACCTGTTCCTGGGAATCTGGCTCAACAACGTCCACGACTTCTTCCGCCCCGAAGGCCCGCGCAGGCTCCTCTGACACCATCATGCCCGCCACAGCCCCCGCCAAGCCCCGACGCCCCGACGAGCCTGCCGGCCCACTCCTGCGGGTCGACTCGCTGCACGTCCGCTTCGGCAGCCAGGAAGTGCTCCGTGACATCTCGATCGATCTCGAAGAGGGGAAAACGCTCGTGGTTCTTGGAGAGAGCGGCTGCGGAAAGACGGTCCTTCTCAAGTCGATGATCGGGCTGATCCGGCCCACGGAGGGCGAGGTGCAGTTTGAGGGACGGTCGCTCTCCGGCCTGAACGACCGGTCGCTTGCCCACCTGCGGACTCGGTATGGCTTCGTCTTCCAGGGCGCCGCCCTCTTTGACAGTCTCACGATCCTCGACAACGTCGCCTTTCCGCTCCGCGAGCACACCCGGATACCCGACGCCGAAGTCCGCTCGATCGTCGAGGCGCTGCTCGACGAGGTGGGCCTGCCCCGCAGCGTGCTCACCAAGAAACCGGTCCAGCTCTCAGGCGGGATGCGGAAACGGGCCGGCCTCGCTCGGGCCCTCGCCCTCGATCCACAACTCGTGCTCTACGACGAACCGACCACGGGCCTCGATCCCATCATGAGCGACGTGATCAACGAACTCATCCTGCGGGTACGCGAGCGTCCGCACGTGACCAGCGTAGTCGTCACCCACGACATGCATACCGCCCGCAAGGTGGCCGACCGTGTGATCATGCTTTACCCGGTCTTCCGGCTGCGTCCTGACGAACCCCAGATCGTCTTCGACGGCACCGTGGAGGAACTTGATGGTTCCCGCGACCCGCGGATCCGGCAGTTCATCGAAGGCCGGGCCGGGGCACGGCTCATGGAACTCCGCGAGGAACAGGCCCGCGATAGCGGGCTCCTGGCCGAATCGCCCACCGACACCGACGCGCACGAAGGGGAACCCGACGCATGAACGACCGCGTGATGCAGTTTCGCGTCGGAGTGGTGGTGCTGGCGACGGCCATCATCACCGGCATCCTGATCGTGCTGTTCGGCGACCTGCCCTCGCTCGTGCAGGCGACCTATCCGCTCAAGATGAGTTTCTCAGACGCCCGGGGGGTGGCGGAAGGAACCCCGGTCCGCAAGAACGGCATCCTCGTGGGCCGCGTCGCGAGCGTGCAACTCGACGAGCGGGGCGGCGTGAGCGTGGTGGCCGACGTCGACTCCTACGTGCCAATCTACAAGGACGAGCAGCCGCGGATCACCTCCACGTTACTCGGTGATGCCGAGATCCAACTCATACCCGGCACGATCAAGCCGCCGCGGCAGCGGGTGGGCAAGGACGAGGTCCTCCCGGGCGCCGTCAACCGCGACCCCTTCGAGATGTTCGCCACGCTCGAACCGAAACTCGGCGGAGCCCTTGAATCCCTGGCCGAAGCGAGCGAGTCGGTCAAGAAACTTTCCGATAACCTCGACCGGCTGCTGCTCGGCGACGATGACACCTTCTCCAAGATGGTGCGAAAGACCGAGGCGGCCCTCGATGCGTTTAGTCTGGCGATGGCGAACATCAACGATGTGATGGGTGATCCGCAGGCCCGCGCCAATCTCAAGCAGACACTCAACTCGCTTCCCGACGTGATCACCGACCTGCGAACCACGGTCCAAGGCATCGGCGAGACGGTCGACACAGCCGACCGCAACCTCCGCAACCTCGAGGGCCTTACGAAGCCGCTCGGCGAACGGGGCGAGGGCATGGTGGCGCAGATCAACCAGACGATCGGACGGCTCGACGAGACCCTCCAGCAAGCCGCCATGTTCACCAAGGCGCTCAACGAGTCGCAGGGCACGCTTGGCAAGCTCGTTCGCGACCCGCAGGTGTATAACGATCTCGCTCAGGCTGCGGGCAACGTGAACCGTCTCACGAAGGAACTGCGGCCGATCGTCGATGACGTCCGTGTCTTTACCGACAAGATCGCCCGCCATCCCGAGCAACTCGGCGTGAGGGGCGCGCTCGACCGCCGCCCGGGGCTGAAGTAATCCGACGACAGGAAGCCCCAAGCGCGACCGCGGGGAAGACGCCCGCCACCCCGTCGCGCTCCGCGCCACGCGAGCGGTCGCCACCCGTATTCCCATCGCTGGCGCTCCGGGCTTCTTGGGGGCAGCGGCAACGCACGCCTTTGGGCTCTGTGAAAGAGAACTCACACCCCGACTGGCAGGGATGTCTCCGACTCGAGGATGCGTAGATACTCGGCGATGAAGACGCCGTACCGGGCCTTCGCGTCGGCCGGCAGGTGCTTATAGCCGGCCACTCGGCCACGGCACGTCGCTGAACCGCAGCGGCACGGCCCGCCGAGATGCACGACTTCCTCCTCGAAGGTCTCGTAGTCGACGGTAACTTCCTCTCCTGCGGCGATCGGCCGCAGGGCGCGGACCTCGATCTCCTTGACACCGGAGCGAATCACGACACCGCAGTTTGGTTCGCAGGAGTGGTTCAAGAGCACAGCCACGCCGTCGGGCACGATATGGGTCTGCCGGTCGACCTGAACGGTGTGTCGCGTCCGCTGTGGCACCTGCTGCCCCCAGGTCTTCAGCACCGTCTCGCCGGCGGTGATGTCGCGGGTCGCGGTCACACCGCGACCGAGTCGCCCGACCTTCACATCCACCGGCTCGCCCGGCTTCGGCGAGGTCGCGACGACGGCGCCCGCTCCGGTGCCAGCAAGCTCGTCAAACACCGTGTCCTTGAGCCGGCTGCCGTACCGTTCCGTGAGCCAGGGGATCGTCTGCTCGATCGTGTCGGCCTGAAGCAGCACAAGATCACCCACACCGACGGCATCGAGCACGAGCGCGGCGCTGGTCGCCCAGTCGCCTCCGGCCTCGATCGTCACGGGCTTGTCCGCCCGCATGCCCGCGTGGATGCCCTCCGAGATGAGTTTCGTGATCTCGCCCGGCTGGCGGCCCCGGATGTAGGCGTCTTCATAGATCACGACCCGGTCAAACGTCGCGGCGAGGAGCCGGCCCTGCGCGAAGAGATCTTCGTCGCGACGGTCACCGGCCGCTGAGTAGACCGCTGTCCGGCGCGGATGCGGGAACTTCGCCAGCGAGCCGCAGATCCTTTCGAGCGACGGCACGTTGTGGCCGTAGTCGACCACGATCGACCCGCCCTCGAGATCGAGGAGGTTGAACCTACCCGGCGAGCCGGACGAGCCGCTCGAAAAACTCTCCAGTCCGAGCCGGACCAACTCCAGCGGGACCCCGAGTCGCCAGGCCGCCGCGGCACTGGCCAGCACGTTTTCCACCTGGAAGTCGACGAGCCCGCGGTGCACGAGCGGCACCCGGTCGAGGTGGGCGAGCCTGGTCTCGCGGGGACCGTCGCAGAGCACAATCCAGCCCTCACGGACAGTGGCCGCGAGGCCACCCTGGGCGAGGTGTTCCACGACCACGGGACTCGCAGGATCAAGGGCGAAGTAGACCACCTGCCCCTTACACCACTTCTTCATCCCGACAACGAGCGGATCCGCGGCGTTGAGCACGGCGGCACCGCTCGGCCGCACGGCCGCGACGATCGCTCCCTTGACCCACGCGATCTGCTCGGGCGTATCGATCTCGGCGATACCGAGGTGGTCGCCCGAGGCGATGTTCGTGACCACGGCGACGTCGCAGCAGTCGAAACCGCAGCCCTCGCGGAGGATGCCGCCCCGCGCGGTTTCGAGGACGGCCGTGGTGACCGCCGGATTCGCCAGCACACGACGGGCGCTCTTGGGGCCGCTGCAATCGCCCGAGTCGATCTGCCGACCGCCGATCCAAACGCCCTCGGTACAGGTCGTGCCGACGAGGCCGCCACCCGTGGTGGCAAGGTGCGCGATCAGACGAACAACGGTCGTCTTGCCGTTGGTGCCGGTGACGGCGGCGGTGGGAATGCGGCCGTCGTTGCCGGGGCCGAAGAGGGCATCGACGATCGCGGCGCCAACGTTTCGCGGCGTGCCGACCGTTGGCTCCAGGTGCATCCGCAGGCCTGGTGCCGCGTTGACCTCGATCACGACTCCCCGCTGGGATTCAAGCGACATGGTGATGTCATCCATCACCATGTCGATCCCGGCCACGTCGAGGCCGATGATCCGGGCTGCCTCGACTGCCCGGGCCGCCACCTCGGGGTGGACGATGTCGGTGACATCTTCGGCCGAGCCGCCGGTGCTGAGATTCGCGTTCCACCGCAGCGGTACATCGCGGTCCGCTTCCGGAATGCTCGTCTCGGTCAGACCCTGCTCCCGGAGCACCGCGACGGCGACCTCATCGATCACCATCGGGCTGAGCGACGTGGCATGGTCGCCGCACCGCCGCGGATCCTCGTTGACACGATCGACGAGTTGCCGCACCGTCGAGCCGCCGTCGCCCACGACCAGCGGCGGATGCCGACGGGCCGCCGCCACCATGCGGTTGTCCACCACCAACACCCGGTAGTCGCCACCGCTGACGAACCGCTCAACGACGACCGACGAATCCTGCGCGTGAGCGAGCAGCCAGGCCTTTTCCACCTCATCGCGGGTGACCAGATTGACCGAGACGCCACGTCCCTGGTTGCCATACCGGGGCTTGACGACGACCGGAGTACCGATCTCCTCGGCGACTGCCCAGGCATCGGCGGCATCGGTGACGGGCCGCCCCTCGGGCACGGGGATGCCCGACTCAGCCAGGAGCGTTCGCGTGAGCTCCTTGTCCTGTGCGATCGTCTCCGCGACCGCGCCGGTGCGATCGGTCTCGGCGGCGAGGATCCGCCGCTGCTTGGCCCCCTGTCCCAGCCGCACGAGCGAGCCTTGGGTGAGCCGCTGCTGCGGGATGCCCCGCGCCACGGCGGCCTCGACGATCGACCGCGTGCTGGGGCCGAGTTGCACGTCAAGGAGCACCTTCCGTAGACGCTTCACCTCGCAGGCGACGTCGAAGGGGGTGCCGTCGATCGCCGCCATCAGCAGCCGGTGGGCCGTGTGGAAGCACTCGACCGCGAACTTCTCCTCCTTGTATTCAATCACGACCTTATAGACGCCGCGGGTCTTGGCCTCGCGGGCACGGCCGTATCCCACCGGTGTGCCGGCGAGCGTCTGGAGCTCGAGCGTGACATGCTCGAGGACATGGGCCATCCAGGTGCCGGTGCGGAGCCGTTCGAAGAAGCCGCCACGCTCACCACTCGAGCAGCGGTGCTCGATCATCGTCGGCAGCCACGACATAACCCGCTCATTAAAGCCGGGGAGCGTGTTGGAGGGATAATCTTCCAGCCGGCCGAGATCGACCCAGGCTTCCAGGCAGGGGAACGATGCCCATTGATTGGGACCGCGAAGGACCTTGAGCGAAAGAATCTCCATGGATGGAACACAGTTTTCTTAGACCGGTCGCAGACGCATGCGCGGGTCTGGTCGTGTGCGCCTCTTCCAGCCGCCGGACACTCCGACGGATTGTTCTGGGATGGAGGTCGCACGGTTCACAATGGCACTGCGCCGGCGCGTCGCCTGCACAGTCCTGCCTGCCTTGGCAGGCATCCGCACGAACCCGACGAATGAAGTCGTCAGGGCGGCGGTTGGCAATCCGGTGCCGCGGAAGAGATGCCTCCGGCGAAGCGATTCTTCGCGGACAGGCTCGAGAACAATGGGAAACAGATGCCCACCGACAACCAACCGGCCGAAGTGGCCATGGGACGAAAAGATTCCTACACCGCAAGGCCGGATGGTAACGCCGCACGCCACACGGACGCGCGTTCGCTTGCGATACCCGTTCCTCGCGGCACCATGATTCCAACAACAACACCTCCCGGAACAAGCCCGGTCGACGCTGCCTCGCCGAAAAGATAGGCCCCGGTTTTCCGAGACCATCTTCGCAATTCGATGACCAAAGTTTACGCTTTTGGCCCACGACTGCGAATGATTTTTCGACACCTCGGGGCAGGAGCACGTCGTGTGCCGAATGGCCGCGGTGCGAGGATCGGCCGTTCTTGTGGCCGAAACATCAAACCTGGCTCGGATCCCAGCAGGTAGGATCTCGGAAAAGATGACCGATGGACGTCGCACTTGAAGGCCAGTGGCAGCAGGCGGGTCGGAAATTTCTACAGAAATGGCGGGCACACTTAGGGCCAACAACGAGACTGCGGGGAGCGGCCTCGTCGGCGGCGGGCAAAGCGTTTGTGTTCAGAGCAGTGCCTGGGAAGTTAACGGTAATCTAGGCATGTTCGGGAGGCTACGCAAATTTCTGTTGCCGGGGAGCGATCAGCCCCTTCAACCGGTCGCAAGAGCCTGAAATTAAAGGTTTTCACTCGTTCCCCACCTGCTCGACGGACCGCGGCACCACCCCTCCCATGACTACCCCCCCCTCGAAACTCCTAGACGGCGGCTTGCCCGCGCTCCCGGCAGGACTCGGCCTTCCCTGGCTCGGGGCGGTCGTCTTCGCGCCGGATGAAACCGTACTTGCGATCGGACGCTTCGACCTCGACGCGGAGTTGCGGTTCAGCGATGGCTGGATCGTGCTCACCAACAAACGGGTGATCGCCGACGAACCGGCCTTCGCCGCGGGGGGCGCGGGCACAGCTGGCGGCCCTCGCTCGTGGGCGATCGATGCCAGCACCCGGCTCGACGTGCAACTGCGATCGGCGGTTGGACGCGTGGAACTCTCGGAGGGTGACCGGACCGTAGCCCGCTGGCTGTTCACGCCTGCCAAGGCCGCTGCCATCCACATGCTGGAAGACGCCTTCGACGCGCGGCTACGAGGCCCCAACGGGCTGACCGAACCCGACGATCTGAGAGACTTCCGACAGCCGGCCGCGGCCGCCGAAGCGGAGCAGACCGAGGAGAAGCCGGCTGCCGCCGCCACCCGCGGCCTTGCCGACGACGCGGGAGGAACGGGTGGCCGGGCCTCCTGGCGGGCGCTCTTGCGACTAATCTCCTTCGCGAAGCCCCATGCGGGCATGGCGATCCTGGGGGGCGTGCTCTCCCTGGTGAGTACGGCCGCGGCGCTCGTGCCCCCGTATCTCACGATGCCGCTTGTGGACGATGTCTTGATCCCCAGGCAGAACGGCCGGGACGTGCCTTTTTCCCTCGTCTGGTGGTACCTCGGCGGCCTGCTGCTTGCGGCGCTCGTCGCCTGGCTGCTCTCCTGGATTCAGACCTGGACGCTCGCGTGGGTCGGCGAACGCATCGCTGCGGGCCTGCGCACGCGGACCTACGCCCACATGCAGTCGCTCTCGCTCGATTTCTTCCAGGGCAAGCGGACGGGCGATTTGATGTCGCGGGTGGGGAGCGACACCGACAAGATCAACATCTTCATCTCCGTAAACCTGATCGATTTTGCCTCGAACGTGATGCTGCTAACGCTCACGGCGGCGGTCTTGATCTGGCTCAACCCGCTCTTGGCGGTGCTGACGCTCGTGCCTTTTCCCTTTGCGTTCTGGCTCATTTATACGGTCCGCGAACGGCTCCGCCGCGGCTTCGCCCGGTCCGCTGTCGCCTGGAGCGACATGACGAGCGTGCTAGCCGACACGATCCCCGGCATCCGTGTCGTCAAGGCATTCGCGCAGGAGTCGCGGGAAATTGACCGCTTCGTCACCGCCAACGAGCGGGTGCTCGAGGCGAACGACCGCGTCAACGTGGTTTGGTCATTCTGCGGTCCGTTCGTCAGCCTGTTTAGTGAGATCGGGCTGCTCGTTGTCTGGGCCTGCGGTGCATGGCTCGTCTTCTCCGGCAGCGTGACCGTCGGCGGACTGACCGCCTTCCTTGCCTACATCGCCCGGTTCTACGGCCGCGTGGAATCGATGATCCGAATGGTTCCCGCCACGCAGCGTGCGGCCGCGAGCGCCCAGCGAATCTTAGAGATCCTCGACTGCAAGCCGACCGTCGCCGAGGCCGCGCGGCCAGTGAGGCTCGGCCGCGTCGCGGGGCGGATCGAGATCACGGGCGTGCATTTCCGCTACGGAGCCCGCGAGGTGCTCCATGGCATCGATCTTGTGATCGAACCTGGCGAAATGATCGGCCTCGTGGGCACGAGTGGATCCGGTAAGTCGACGCTTGCCAATCTCGTCTGCAGGTTCTATGACCCGTCGAGCGGCTCGATCCGCGTCGACGGCATCGACCTCCGTGACGTTGACATTGCCGACTACCATCGCAATCTCGGCTGCGTGCTCCAGGAACCGTTCCTCTTCTTCGGCACCATCGCCGACAACATCGCCTACGGGCGACCGGCCGCGTCACGCGAGAAGATCGTCGAGGCGGCACGAGCCGCCGGAGCCCACGACTTCATTCTCTCGCAGCCGCTGGCCTACGATTCGCGGGTCGGTGAACGCGGCAGCGGCCTCTCCGGTGGCGAGCGACAGCGGCTCTCGATTGCCCGCGCCCTCCTCGTCGACCCGCGGATCCTGGTTCTCGACGAGGCGACGTCGAGTGTCGACGCTGAGACTGAGTCGATCATCCAGACGGCGATCGACCGGCTGGTGACCGGGCGGACGACGATCGCCATCGCTCATCGGCTCTCGACGCTCCGCCGCGCCAACCGGCTCGTCGTCCTCGACACCGGCCGCATTGTGGAGATGGGCACACACGACGACCTGCTGGACGCCGACGGCATGTATGCCCGGCTCTACCGAGCCCAGATGAAAGCCGCCGAGGAGGCGGCCGCCGCCAGCTGAACGGCACCACGCCCGCCCAGAAGAAACAGTTCCACAAATGAACAAGCCTACCGACGACCCTGCAACGATCACGGGAGATTCGCCCGAAGGCTGGCGGCTGGAGCGACATTCCCACGGCCGGCTCGACCTGATCGACGCGGTTGGCCGGCGGCATCAAGACGTCGACGTGCTGCGTGCCTTTCCGGTGACGGCGCCGGCGGGGCCGGTGGCCGTCGTCGCCGCCGACGGAGGCGAACTGGCGTGGGTGGATTCCCTTGCCGTGCTCCCCGCCGCGCTCAAGACGATACTCGATCGCGAACTGGCCCAGCGGGAGTTCCTGCCCGTGATCGAGCGAATTGAGATGGTGTCCGACACGGAACCGACGGAGTGGGCCGTGGACACCGATCGTGGGCCGCATCATTTCACCGTCGCGCACGCCGATGACGTCGCCCGACAATCAGACGGAAGTGTGTTCGTCACCGACACGTTCGGGATGAGATACCGGATTCCGCGCGTGGCGGCCCTCGATCTGCACAGCCGCCGCCTCCTCGAGAAACTGGCGTAGCCCCGAGGCCCGCAGCCTGCGTGGACCCGCCAGGTTGACCCGCGTTCTGCGGGAGCCCTTCCCCAGGGCCGTAAGATGGACGGGTTGCGCCGTTCCTACGGGAAGGGGGGCCTTTTTTCAAAAAAAAGCCGGAAGTTTTCCTCAACTCACCGCTTGTGGCCCGCGTAGACCGGATTAGTCTCGAAGGGTCTTTTCAGGAGAAAACCCATGACGCTGATTGCTTCTCGTCCGACCTTCCTTCGTCGCTTACAGTCGCTGGCCTGCGTGGGCCTCGTGCTCGCGCCGCCCGCGCCCGCCATGCGAGTCGCGAACGCCCAGTGCGGCTGTGGCACGCCGCCCGCTCCCGTGGCGACCCCCACGCAGACCTATCGCCTCGACTACAAAACCGTCTACGACGAGCAGCAGATGACGGCGTACCGCGTTTCCACTGAAACCGTCTACGACACCAGGTCCTACACCGTCCAAAAGCCGGTCATGGAGACCCAGACGCAGGAGCGGCGCTACTCCGTGCAGCGGCCCGTCTGGGAGACGCAGACCCGCGAGGAACGATTGACGGTCATGAAGCCGGTCTATGAGACCGTGGTCGAGGACCGCAGTTATGACGTCACTCGCGACGTGGTCGAGACGGCCACCCGCGAGGAGCAATACACCGTGATGAAGCCGGTCTACGAGACCGTGATGCAGCAGCAGGTGACCACGGTCAGAAAGCCCGTCTACGAGACGAGCGAGCGGGAGCAGACTTACACCGTGGCCGAACCCGTCACGCAGATGCGGACCACGTACTCGGTCGGCAGCCAGGCCGTCGACACCGTCACGCCCGTCGTCACACCGGGCTCGACCGGCCTCGCGTACGCCCCGGGCGGCTGGATCGTCGATCCCTACACCGGCCTCGCCGTCTGGCAGCGGGGCGGCTACTCCTGGGTGATGACGCCCGGCACGGTCGTCAATCAGGTCAATCGCGTCTACCAACCGACCTACACGCCGGTGCAGGTGCCCGAGACCACGATGGTCAATCGCGTGGTCACCCAGAAGGTGCCGGTGCAGACCGTCCGCTACATCGACGAACAGGTGGTCCAACAGGTGCCCGTGCAGAGCATGAAGATGGTGGCCGAGACGGCCGTGCGTCAGGTGCCCGTGCAGACCGTGCGGAAGGTCGTGGAGCGGGTGGACAACAAGGTGCCCGTGCAGGTCATGAAGATGGTTCCCGAGGAGCAGGTCCGGCAGGTCGCCTTCCAGGTGTGCAAGTACGTCACCGAGGAAAAGGTCGAGCCCGTGCAGGTGCAGGTGATGAAGTACGTCACCGAGGAACGCACGATGCAGGTGCCGCGGGTGGTCGAGAAGAAGACCCCCTACACCTACACCGTCCGCATGCCGCGGACCGTGGTCACGAAGGTGCCGCTCGACCCCTGTGGCAACCCGGTGTCCGTATCCTCGGTCCCGGCCACGGCCGCCCCTGCCATTCCAGCCGCGGCCGCGAGCTACGAAACGATCCCAGCGCCCGCCGCATCGTCCGCCCGCCCGACCACGCCGCCCGCCATGTCGCCCGTGGCTCCGGCCCCCGCGACACCGGCTGATGGTGGACCCATGAAAACGTTTAGTGAAAAGCCGGCTGGCACCGCGGCCCCAGCCGCTGACGGATGGAAGGCAGCCACACCTGAACGCGTCACTCAATCGCCGCCGCAAGCTGAGGCCTATCGTGCCGAGAAGCCGGCGGACACGGGCTCGCTGAGCCGCATCGAGCCTATCCCGTCGACGCCCGCGGCCGAGCCTTCGGCAACCGTTCCTGATGAAGGTGCGCCGACGATCGCCCCGGTGGGCCCAGCCGTCGAGCCGGCTCCGCCGGTCCACGATCCCCGCGATGTGCCGGCCGCTGGCACGTCGGGCACCGGATTTCTCCGGCCGATCCCCTCCGATCACACGACCTAGAGCCTCGTCCAGGCTCAATCTTGGGGTCGCGGCGGTTGCGGCTTTTTGGGGCCTCCCCGTTCATAAGGAGGTTCCCGTGCACAAGAAATATCTTGTTCGGCTCACGGACGAAGAACGAGCGATGTGCGAAGCGACCATCGCGCAGGAAAAGGCTCAATCAGAGAACCTGCGACGAGCGATGATCTTGCTCAAGGCTGACGCCCACGGCCCGGCGTGGCCACGTCAAGATCAGCGAGGCGGTTGGATGTCGGAGGCAGACGGTCGAAAACGTACGACGGGCCTTCGTTCTCGAAGGCTTCGACGGGCCGCTGGTTCGCAAGAAAGCGGCGGTATCGCCAACGCCGAAGTTACTTGATGGCGCGGCCGAGGCAAAAGTGATCGCCATGCGGTTGGGGAAGCCGCCGGCCGGCTTCGGCCATTGGACGCTTCGGCTCAGGAGGTCGCCCACCTGCTGGACACCCGCTCCGCGGACGTCGAGCAGATCACCTTGGTCTGCGACAATGTAAATACGCACACCAAGGGGGCGTTCTATGAAGCGTTTCCGCCTGACCAGGCCCGCGACTA
>JBBDNW010000168.1:0-2995 GCA_040877375.1 Pirellulales bacterium
GCTGCAGATCGTCGCCGGTGGCAGCCTGCCTGCCGGCATCGCGTCGGCTGCGTGTGGGGGCGAGATTCAGGTTGTCGACTTCACGACTACAGAATCGCCGCGCCGCGAACACGAGGCCCGCGTCGCTTCGGGTATGGGCGAGGCGAGGCACGTGGGGGGCAGCGGGTGGCTCCGCCCGCCTCGGAGCCGGCGGCGGTGTAACGGGAAACCAGGAAGGAGGAAGACATGATCGCTGCGAACGTGTCCGGGAGTTCGATTGTGACTCCCGCCAATCTCTCCGAGCAGCACGTCCAAGCGTTGCTGCGTGGCCTGTCGCTGGTCGACCGCGAGGCGATCGCACTGGCCACCGGCACAATGGTGCAGTATTACGGCGACGAGGTGGCGGCCGTCCGTCTGGCGGAGGAGACCGCGGCGCTCCAGGCACTGCCTCCCGGCCAACGGATCGAGGACCTCAACGGGCTCAACATCGGCTGCGGCGACAGGCTGATCCACACCGCGCTGCTCGGCGTCGATGTCCACAAAGGTGCCTGGAACATGGAGGGCGGTTCGGCGCAGGCGTATGTCTCGCACGCGCACCTGCGGGCCTGGGCGGATGACCTGCCGTTTCGTTCCGGGTCGGTCGACTTTCTCGTCGCCCTCCACGTGCTCGAGCATGAGCCGGATCCGGCGGCGACGGTGCTGCACTGGCTCGACCTCGTCAAGCCGGGCGGTGGTGTGGGGATCGTCGTGCCCGACTGGCGGTATACGTGGGACGCCCGCAACGACCGGCATCCCTGGAGTCATCGCTGGAACCCGACGCCGCGACTGCTGCGCACGCTGTACGAACGTCACTGGGCCGACGTGGCCGATCTGGAGCACCTCGACACGTATCCCTACAGGCTGTCGTTCGACGTCGTCCTGAGGAAGAAGGGCACGTTTGTGCCGTTCGACGTGCATGCCAGGGCGCATCGGCCCACCGGACATCAGTTGCACGAAAGCAACCGCTTCCTCGGTGAGGAGGCCGCATGATGTCGCTCGTCCACGCCGGAGGCGTCGCTCCTCCGGTCATCATTACGGGCATGCACCGTTCCGGCACGTCGCTCTTGGCGTCGCTGTTCGCCGGTGCCGGCGTGTCGCTGGGCACGCGGCTGATTGTCGCCTCCCGCGGCAACGAGCGTGGCCACTACGAAGACCGCGACTTTTATGAGTTTCACGCGCGAGTGCTCGAGGCCAACGGCGTTCAGCCTGAGGGTTTCGCGTGCGTCGACGAAGTAGCCGTGCCGTCGGCGATGCGGGACGCCGCGGCGGCGCTCGTCGCGACAAAGGCCGCGGCGGGAGCATCCTGGGGCTGGAAAGATCCGCGAACCGCGCTGTTTCTCGACTTCTGGGGAGGGATTCTTCCGGAGGCACGGTTCGTGTTCGTGTTCCGCAGTCCATGGGAGGTCGTCGACTCGCTGTTTCGCCGGGGCGACGAGCTGTTCATCACAAACCCCGCGTTGGCCGCCCGTGTCTGGCTGCACTACAACCAGCGCATCACCGACTTCTACCGGCGGAACCAGTCGCGGTGCGTCCTCGCCGAGGTGAGCCAGGTCATCGCCGACCCCGCCGCCCTGTTTGCCTCCGTGCGACAGCGGCTGGGCGTGGCAGTTGGCGAACCGGCACCCCGGTATGAGGAACAACTCCTTATTCGCAACGCCGGTGTTGGCCGCGAAGCCATCATCGCCGCCCTGCTCCCCGAGGCGACCGACCTCTATGCGGAGATGCAGCGACTCGCGGGCCTACCCGTGCCTTCGCGGCGTCAGGAGCCAAGCGACGTCGCTGCTTCGATCGCCGACCATGCGATCGCGGAATGGTCCCGCGGTGCAATCGCCGAAACGAGGAGCGCCGCGCTCGATCTCGAAAAACGAGCCCTCCAGGGGAGGCTTCGCGAAGTCGAGGATGTCGGAGAGGAGCTTGCCGCGCTCGTGCAGCGGTGTCTGCTCGTGGAATCTCCGGTGGAGGCTGTCCGGGCCGAGCCCGCTGAGACCCACGCCGCTTGAGCGCCGGGCCCGGTCGCACGGCTCACGCGTAGCCCGCTCGCGCCGCAACAGGCTGGAGCTTGTCTTCCGACTCCTGCCAGAGTTGTTCAAACAGCAGTTCGAGCCATGCGGGCGTAGCAGCTCGTGACTCAGGGATACAGTTCACCCGCGGGTGCGATTCGGGCGTCGTGACGCCGAGCGTCTGCCGCAGTCTCTCCCGGCCACCGGGGACATCCTCGATCCTCACGCTCACGACGCGACCGGTCGACTCCGCGAGATCGAGGAGCCGCTGTGTGATTCCGAGCCAGCGACGGGACTGCTCCATGTAGGCGGCTCGGGCATCGGCCGGGTCCGCGGCGGCCCGCTCCAACGCGGTGGGATACCAGGCCCGTATCGCGCTCTCGAACGTGGAGCGGGGGTGCCTGAGGGTGTGCACGACCGTACCGCCGGGAAACAGCTCGAGCAGAAGCTCGGGCATCTTGTCACGGTCGCCGTACTGGATCTCTTTGAAACCCCAGCGGGTCTTGCCGGGGGGAAGTCCTGGCTGCATGAGTCCGGCGATGAATCCGCGGAGATGGTCGTCGAAGGCCGCGGCGTCGAAGCCATTTGCCCACGCGAGGCCCGGGGAACTTTCGGCCGTCGGCTGATCAATGTCGGCAGTCGTCACCGGCCGGCCGGCGTGCATGCCAAACGCTTCGCAGTCTCGCAGCAGTCTGCGGGAGTTGGCGAACGGCCGCAGCATCCCTCCGTGCTCGCCCCAGATCCAGATATCGGCTGTGCGGCAGAGGAGGGTCTGCCAGAACGTCGATCCGCATCTGCCGGTACCCAGCAGGAAAAGCGGACGGCCGGAGTCGGTGGCGGCGAGTGGGGGCATGCGTGTGAGGCACCACTCTACGGGAAACAACTGCGGGTCGAACACCAGAGCGCATTCGACTTTGGTGTGTCGCCGGCTCGGGGGCGGCAAAAGTCTCGTCGCCGGGGCGAGGATACGCCCAAGG
>JBBDNW010000169.1:0-2974 GCA_040877375.1 Pirellulales bacterium
AGCATCGATACGGTGCCGGATTGGTTCGCCGGGGGTGACATGCTCGGCGCCGGGGATTTTGCTACGGGATGCCCGCTTGGCCGACGGGGCGTGGCTCGTGAGTCGCAAACATTCCCGGCTTCTGCGCGTGCCACCCCGTCTCCTCACGATCGGGAGACCTCGCTCCCGTCAGGAAGCCCCAAGCGCAAGCGCGGGGAATGCGGGTGGCACCCCGCCCCGCTCCACGACAAGCTGATGCGCTCTAACTGACCTTCTCCCACGTCCCGGGCTTTGCTACTCCTCCCGGTCTACCAGCCGGGAGTCCGTCCCGATTGCGGGTCCCATGAGGCCAAGCGAGGGTCGTCGTCATGTCCGTTCCGTCAGCCGAGCCGCGACCGTCCCGCCAGAATCTCGTGGTCTCGCCCCGGCACTCAACCCTCTCGGCCGTGATCGGCGGAGTCGTCTGCGCCGCCGCCGGCTTCGGGCTCGTTTGGGCGCTAGGCATCGGCCGCTCGCCCCGCCCCGAAGACATCGGCCCCGACGTACCTGCCGTCGCCACCGCCGAGAACGCGTCGTCGGCCGACCCACTGTTAGACGCACAGGCTGAGTCACCTCCCAAAGCCGCACCCGCCCTGCTGCCACCCGCCGACAACGCTCTGCCCACGACTTCGCCCACGCGAAACGATCGCTGGCAACCGCGGGCAGGGTCCCGCGATCGTGATGCCGACGAACTTTCAGTCGACGACCACTATCCAACTCGGCCCGCGTCGCTCGAGCTGCCAGACCGGGTCATTCCTGCATCCGGTGAATCGGCGACGCCAACTGGCAGGTTCTCGCGTTATTCCTCAGCTGATCTCCCCCCGCCCGACGACTCCGTGCCCGAGACGACCAGCACGGACGTCATCGCGCCTGCCGATGAAGACGCCGCGGCGACGCCGCCTCCCGCTGCCACGGGCGACGCGACCTTCACCGCCGCGCCCGCTGTTCTGCCCCCGGCCGCCGCGTTCGCGGCCCCACCCGCTGCGACGGCAGTGGCCACACCGCCCCCGGCCGAGCCCCTCCCTGAAGATGCCGGTGACCTCGCCGCCCCCGCGCCGCAGCCGCCACCGGCCGCGGCGGCCTTCGGTGCCGCGCCTCCGGCTTTCGTGCCGTCGCCAGACACTCCCGCGCCGCATCCACGACTCCCGCCGCTCCCGTCCCAGCCAGCGGCGCCACCCGCTTTTGGGGCCGCCGGTGCCACCAGCCTTGTCGCGTCGACCGCGGCGGCAACTCCTCCTCTGGCGGCCACACCGCCAGCCGACGTGGGATCGCCCTTCGCAGCGGCGCCGCCGCTGGTCGGCGGCATAGGCGACGCCGATCCTGAGGTGATTCCTTCGGCCCCACCACCGTCGTATGCCCAGTCCGGCCCCACGACCGGCCAGGGTCGTCCCGGACCGATGCAGCTCGAAGGCGTGCAGACGCCACAGGTGTCCGTCGAGAAGCGGGGGCCGCGGGAGATTTCGGTCGGCAAACCGGCCCGCTACGAGATCCTCGTCCGCAACATCGGCAGCGCCACCGCCCACGAAGTCATGCTCCGCGATGCCATCCCTCAAGGAACGTCGCTGGTCACCACGACGCCGCCGGCCAGCCCGATCAATCAGGCCTCGGGCGATGCCGAGGGGGCGCTCATTTGGGCGCTCGGCACCATGCCGCCCGGCGGACAGGCGCTCGTGACGATGGAGGTCATGCCGCAGGTCGAGGGGGAGATCGGCAGCATCGCCAGCGTGAGCTTCCGCGCTGACGCCTCCGTGCGGTCGCGGGCGACCAAGCCCGATCTCCGGATCGAGTGCCCTCAGCCCACCCCCGTCCTGATCGGCCGCGACCTTCAAATCACGATCACGGTCACCAATCCGGGCACCGGCGTCGCGACAGGTGTAGTACTCGAGGGCTTTCTGCCGGAGAACGTCTCCCATCGCTCAGGCCGCGAACTGGAGTTTGACGTCGGGCAGCTGCGGCCGGGTGAATCGCGGACGCTTGATCTCGTGCTCGGCACCCGCGGGCCCGGGGTGCACGCCGCGCGGTTCTCCGCGCGGGCAGACGGTGGCGTCGAAGTCGCCCATCAGGTGCCCATCGAGGTGACCGCGCCGACGCTCGAACTCGCCGTCGACATGCCGCTGCGCCGGTTCCTGCAGCGGCCCGCCACCTGCACGATCTCGATGGTCAACGCCGGCACCGCGCCGGCACGGGCGGTCGAACTAGCGGCCCAGCTGCCCCCGGGCATGAAGTTTGTGAAGGCCAACAACGCCGGCTGGCACGACGACCGCACCCATCGCGTGCTCTGGAACCTCGAGGAGCTCCCGGCCGGCGAGACCGGCTCGGTGCAGATGGTGGTGATGCCGGTCGAACTCGGTCCGCAAAAAATCGTCTCCGCCGCGCGGAGCGCCGATGGGCTCGCCGATCAAGTGGCGCACACCTGCGACGTCGAGGGGCTCGCCGCGCTGTCCTTCGAGGTGGTCGACAGCGAGGATCCGATCGAGGTTGACGGTGTGACCGAATACGTCGTCCGCGTCGGCAACCAGGGCACGAAGCCCGCGACGGGCGTGCGGCTCGTGGCCACCCTGCTCGGCGACCTTGAACCGCTCGAAGCGCAGGGCCCCGGAGGCCACCGCTTCGAGAACCTGACGGTCACGTTCGAGCCGCTAGCGAAACTCGCGCCGGCCGAAGAGGCGGTGTTTCGCATCCGCGTGAAGGGTCGCCGCGCCGGCGACCAGCGCGTGCAGGTGCAGCTCACCAGCGCCGACCAGCCGGCCCCGATCACGAAG
Organism: Pirellulales bacterium; assembly: GCA_040877375.1. Lineage (GTDB taxonomy): Bacteria > Planctomycetota > Planctomycetia > Pirellulales > UBA1268 > QWPN01. The sequence continues at coordinate 2,781 of JBBDNW010000169.1, forward strand.
GAAGAGATCACGCGGGTGTATGCTGACCGCTGACGAGCTCTCCAAGGCCTCGTCAGCTCAGCCCGTCGTTAGACCGCATTCAACTTACGTGTATCGCCGGCTCGGGGGCGGCAAAAAAGTCTGAGCTATTGTCAAGAGTTGTGTTTAGAGGTCCTGAATCAGGCGGCGTTCTGCAGGACTCCGTCGGTGAAGAT
>JBBDNW010000170.1:0-16391 GCA_040877375.1 Pirellulales bacterium
CGACAGCGTCCAGGGTGAAGCGGCGGCGGAGACGTCACCAAGAAGATCGACGCAATACCCCGCACGACTTTGACGACAGTACCGGCCGCCATGTCAGGACCACTGCACTTTGCCTGCCTACCCCAAACTCCCCCATCCCAAACCCCCCTACCCCAGACCCCCAAGTCGAACGCCCGGGCCCGGACGGAAGCGTGTAAGCGTCACTCAGGCTTCGCGTGCTCGGCGGTGTAGTTCGGGGCTTCCTGCGTGATCACGATGTCGTGAGGATGGCTCTCACGGACGCTGGCGGAGGTCACCTGGATAAACCGCGAGTCGGACCTGAGCTCCTCGATCGTCCGCGTGCCGCAGTAGCCCATGCCGGCCCGCAAGCCACCCACGAGCTGGTAGACGAACACGCTCAACGGTCCTTTGAAGGGCACCCGTCCCTCAACGCCTTCCGGGACCAGTTTGTCAGCGACGCGGCCCGTCGCCTTCTGCCGGTAGCGTTCGCTCGACCCCTGGACCATCGCCCCGAGCGATCCCATCCCGCGGTAGGCCTTGAACGTGCGTCCCAGATAGAGGACGGTTTGTCCGGGGCTCTCCGCCACGCCCGCGAGCAGCCCGCCGAGCATGCAGCAGTGCGCCCCCGCGGCGATGGCCTTGGTGATGTCGCCCGAGTAGCGGATGCCGCCGTCGGCGATCACGGGCACGCCGGCAGCGGCCGCCTCCTGCGCCGCCTCCCAGACCGCCGTGATCTGAGGCACGCCGACGCCAGAGATGACCCGCGTCGTGCAGATCGATCCGGGGCCGATTCCGACTTTGACTCCGTCTGCGCCGGCTTTGATCAAGTCGCGGCACCCTTCGCGGGTCGCCACGTTCCCTGCCACCACCTCGATCTCCCACCGCTTCTTGATGGCCGCGACGGTCTCAATCACGTTGGTGGAATGACCGTGGGCGCTGTCCACGACCAGCATATCGACCCCTTTCGCGATCAGGCTCGCCGCCCGGTCGTAGTCGAACACGCCCACCGCCGCCCCGACCCGCAGCCGACCCTGCCGGTCTTTGCAGGCGTTGGGGAAGCGTTTCATCATGTCGATGTCCTTGATCGTGATCAGCCCGGTGAGCACGCCGCCTGCGTCGACGAGCAGGAGCTTCTCGACCTTGTTGGCCATCAGGATCTTCTCGGCCTCGTCGAGCGACACGTTGCCGGTCGAAGTCACGAGGCCCGACTTCGTCATGATCTCCGCGATCGGCGTTTCGCCGCTCTCGAGAAAGCGGAGATCGCGGCGGGTGATGATGCCCACGAGTCGACGGTCTTCGGCGGTGATCGGTACGCCCGAGATGTTGTATTGATCCATCACTTCGCGGGCCCGGGCCACCGTCGCCGACGGGGGGAGCGTGACGGGATCCACGATGATCCCGTTAGCGCTCCGCTTGACCTTGTCGACCTCCTCGGCCTGCCGGTCGATCGAGAGGTTTTTGTGGATCACCCCGAGACCACCCTCCTGGGCGAGGGCGATCGCCATCTCGCTCTCCGTGACGGTGTCCATCGGGGAGCTGATGATCGGGATCTTGAGGGCGATGCCGCGGGTGAGGCGGGTGCTGACGTCCACCTCGGCGGGTACGACGGCCGAATGCCTCGGCAGCAGCAGCACGTCGTCGAAGGTGATTCCGGTGGCGACGATTTTCCCGTCCATGAGGCCAAGGCTCCTTGTGCTGGAAAAGCCCGGCAGTATGGGCTTTGCACACCCCCAAGGGCAACGACCTGCCGTCCGGGAGCCCGTCACGGCCGTTTGCCGCAGGTTAGCCAGTTCGCCCGCACGGCGCGAAAGCGTGTCCTAGGTTTGTGGTGCCCTTCGAATCCGGCGCTCGCCGGGGCACCCCCTTGTCACCACGCGGTCCATCATGCGCTTCCACGAAGACTCCAACCCGACGCTTCCCGCCACCACATTGCTCCGCGCTGTGACCGCTCCCTACGCCACGCCGGCCGAGCCCGATCAGGCGGCGATGGACGCCCATTTGGCCCGCAGCCGCTACGGCCGGTTCACGCTCACCGAGGCGGTCCGCCCCGGCTGGCACCTCGACGTCGTCCCGCAGGCCGGCTTTCGGCACGATGCCTACATCGATCCGCGAACCGGCGGCCGCATGCCCGCCGTGATCGCCGCCGTCTCCAGCGAAGACCTGTTTTCCACGTTCCTGGAACTGATCGAACCGCTCGGCGACGTCTGCGACGTCGTGCTCGAATCGTCGCACGATTCCAAGGACGTTCGCCGTGAACTGATTCGCGAAGGCGTCGAGCGGCTCGTGCTCGAGAGCATGCTCTGGGAATATGAAGACCTGCTCCTCAACGACGGCTGCACGTCGATCGCCGTGATGCATCCAGAGCTCTCCCTCGAGGTGCAGCTCGACGAGCACAAGCTTCTCGTCGTCTATGCCCAGTCACGGCTGCCGTTCGAGCACATCCTGCGGGGGAGCGGCGTCGAGCGAAACGACCGCATCCGATTCATTTCGCAGGGCGAGCATCTCCACACGTCGCATGCCCGCCACGCCCGGCAGTTCGAAGAACTCGCGGCCCGCCTCGGCGTAAGCTAAAGCCGCTGCGGCCGGTGAGTTGCGTTTGGGCCCTCGCTGGTGCCCTCCTGGTGCCTGCTGGGGCCGTTTTTACAGGCAGTCCCAGGCCTCGGCTTGGGTGTAAGGCGATCAGCCAGATGTCGCCGGCAGGAGCCGGCTCGCTTCGACCCGGAGGTTCGCAAGCGGGCGAAGGCCACGATGCGAGCGCCCGCGTAAAGCAGAACCGCCGCCGGTTTCACCGGCTCGTGGGCGACCCACCGATTGGGCCGAGCTCGAAGAGACCCATGACGATCGCAACGTAAGGCCGCAGCGGCTTCATCGAGCGCAACACCTCCTTCTCCGCGATCGATCGAATCGAACCCCTCTTGAATTGCCTGGAGATCCTCTTCGCTCTCGTTCAGCGATTCAACGGCCGATGAGCGAGGGTGTGTCCGGCTGCGGCATGCCCGCCGGTCGCGGCATCGCGCTGCTTGCCGACATTCCCGACGGCGAGCGCCGTGACGGCCGGCCGCAGCGGGTGGTTCGGCGCAAACACTCCGTGATAGCGATGCCGGTGCTCGCGCGGCTGCGGTATCAGATCCGCAAGCTGGTCCAGAAACTCAACCGGCAAAAGCTCGACGACGCTTTTCGCCCCCGGCTGCGTGGACTTCCGCTCGCGGCTCCGGCCGACCCAGGTGGCGGCCTTGTGTCGCGGGAGCACGTAGCGGACGTGGGTGATACGGCCGTCTGGGCCGCGGCTCACGGAAAGTCGCTCGAGCGTTAATGGGGGCCGGGCGCAGTACCGCAGCAGATGCTCGAGGCCTTGAAAATAGCTCGGCACGTCGCGGTCTATTGAGCGTAATGCGAACGAAAAGCATCGATGGAAAACCCACTGTGCTCCCAGGCGAGCATGGCGGCGGCAGCAGCAGCGTCGAGCAGGCGAGTGAGCCGAAACGTTGCAGGAAGGAGATGCCGCCGAGCCGCGGGCGAGACGCATTCGGCGTCTCGGCATCATGTGGGACACCGGCGGCCGTGAGCAGGAATCGCTCGATCTCGGTAAGAAAGATCTTTGTGAGCGCCGCGACGGCCTGAGGTCGGTCGGCGAGCATGCCCCGCAATCGCTTGGGCACCGAGATCAACCACTGCCGCACGGGTACCGGCGGGATGACGTGATCGGCGAGGTGGGCGGCGGTCTCTAGCCATGTGGCGACCGTTACAGGACGGGCAGACGCCGCGGCCCTTGCAGGAGAATGCCACGACGAATCCGGTGCGGCACGTTGTGCAGACCGCGCGGGTGAAGCCGAAGCAGAGGAGCCTGCACTTGAGATAGCCGCGGAACTCCTCCTCGACGTGGCCCGGCACGGGCCGCTCGGCGCGGTCGCGTTGCTCGAGCCAGCTCTCGAGATTCTCGGAACTGCCACCGCCGGTTGGCCCGCGACCGGTCGTCGTGCTGACGAGAAATGCCGTCTGCGACACGACCGGAGCGGTTGTGGTGGCCCTTGTGACTCGCACTTCCCGGGGACTGCCTACCGAGGTGGCAGTCGGCAAAGACGAGGGGCTGCTCTCCAGTGGCGTCACGCGGTCACCGCTGACCGTAACGGCCCGCCAGGATGCCCTCGAACGACAGGTCTTCGTCCAGCGTCGGCCAGTGCAGTCCAAAGGGCGAGATCTCGATCCGGCCCACATCTTCCTCGGCGGCCGACTCCAGCCGCGGGTTGCCCTTGGTGGGAAAACTGACCTCATGGCCGCCGGCGAACCTGATGAAGACCATTCCGCCCCGATGCCAGGCCTTCAGGGCGCGGTCAGCCAAGGTGGTCGGCCCACTTTGGTTTGATGAGTTCGAGGTGGTCATGGATGGGATCTTCCGGTCCGGCATCTGCATCTCGGGCCGCAAAAAATCGCCAGGCGGCGTTATTTCGCACTCGCGCATTGAGTTGAGAAATTCAACGCAGTTCGACCTAGCGCCGGCGGTTCAAGGCGGCAGCGGCCTTCTCCAACGTGCCATGGCCACCTTGGTGAGACGGCGTCAGGAAACAGTGAGCCAGCAACTTCTCGCAAACGCCCGCGAAGAACGCTGCCGACAGCAACACGTTGGTGTCGAGGACCACCCTCACGAGATGGCGTCAAGGATGTCGTCTTCACAACGGAAGCCGGCAGCTTCCGCCCGCGACTGGAGTTGCTCACGATTCTGGCGCCACCGGGCCACGGCGAGAGCCCGCTCGAGAATGTCCTCGGCGACGTCCTCAGCGGAGCGAGATTGCCTTCGACCCAATTCCTCCAGCGTCTGGCCGGAATCGTCCGGAAGCTTGATAGTCAGTGATCGTGCCATGGCCGACGGATAGCCCGGCCAATGGCACCTCAGCAACCATTTCCGAGCTGATGAGCGGCTCATGAGCGGCGTGCTGCCGTCTCCCGGGGCCCAGCAGGCCGTTCCCTTCCCGCCTGCCTTCCCCCTGGAGTGGTGTTTTTCTTGGATCAGTGCGGAGTCTCTCCGAGTCCGGCGGTCTGGCGGCTTTGTCGTGACCTCGCGTCCGGCAGCGGTCAGAGGCTGTGGATGTCGATCGCGGGCAGCTCGTCGATCCGTCCCTGAAAGACGTCGCGGTCGAAAGTGGACCTGCACGAGTTCGACGTGAGTCGGTGGGCGGCCCGCGGGCAGGCGAGACGGGCGGAGGTTCGAGCGGTTCGCCGAGATGTGTCAGGATCTTCCGGATCGGTCCGGGCTCCGTGATGAACGAGATCAGCCGGATATTTCCGCCGCACGCTTGGCACTGGAGGGGAAACTGCTCCCCCACCCGCGCCATCAACTTGGCCCAGGCTCTTGCGCAAGGTGTCGTGGGAGCGGGGCTTTTGCACGTCTGCCGCAGCAATCCTCAGCGTCGTGCCCGGCGTGGGCGCTGTTCGCGGCATCGCGCTGCTTGCCGACATTCCCGACCGCCAGAGCAGTGACGGCCGGCCGACGCGGGTGGTTCGGCGCGAAGACGCCGTGATAGCGGTGCCGGTGCTTGCGCGGCTGTGGGATGAGATCCGCAAGCCGGGAAATAGGAACTCAAGCAGGAACTCAAACGGCGAGAGCTCGACGACGCCGTTGGCCCCCGGCTGCGTGGATTTTCGTGAACGGCCGGGGCCGACCCAGTTGGCCGCCTTGTGCCTCGGCATCACGTAGCGGATGCGAGTGATGCGGCCGTCGGCACCGCGGATCACGGAGAGCCGCTCGAGTGCGAAGGGGGGCCGAGCACAGTATCGCAGGAGATGCTCGAGGCCTTGAAAATAGCTCGGCACGTCGCGGTCTCTTGAGCGTAATGCGGACGAAAAGCATCGATGAAAAACCCACTGTGCTCCCAGGCGAGCATGGCGGCGGCGGCGTGCGAATCGAGAAACCGGTGCCGCCTGAAGTGAGCCGATCACGCGGCGGCGGACCCGTTCGGTGAGCGCGGCGAGGTCGCCCTGGGTGAGCGGTCTGGCGGGCAGCTGTCTTCAGCCGGCGGCTTCGCCTTCGCGCCGCCGGCGGAAAGAGGCCGGTGGCCCGTCGGGGCCGTGCGATCCCGGCAGGAAGACGCCGTCGGTGACGGCCGCGTGGAGATGGGCGTGGCGGTTGAGCCCGGAGCCGAAGCGGTGGAGGAAGGAGACGGCGCCGAGCCGTGGGCGGTTGGATGGCGGCGTGGCCTGCTCTTCGCAGCGGAGGCGCTCATCGCAGCGGAGGCGCTCGGCTCAGCGAATGCGCTCATCACACAGCAGCGTGGCCCGGCGCAGCTCCCACACCTTGTCGCCGTCGGGCCCGAAGAGCGCGGGGTAGGCATAGCCGAGGCCGGCGGAACGCAGGTCGGCCTCGAGATCGGCGAGGGACTGTTCCACCCAGCGGCGTTCGGCGTGCTTGAACTCGACGACGAGCACGGCGTTGGGGTCGCCGACGACAAAGTCGCGGTTTCGTGACTGCTCGAGGTTATCCTTCGTGCAGGCGAGAATCTTGTCGTCGATCTGTTCGCAGGCGGTGAGCACGACCTTGCCACCGCAACGCTGCATCGCGACGAGCCTGGCCCGCAGGGCCTCGTCCACCGTGCGGCAGTGCACGCAGAGGAGCCTGCCCGGGGGCGGCAGCGGGACAAGCGAGAGCTCGAACTCGACGCCGACAAAGAGCGTGCCCTCGGAGCCCGAGAGCAGCCGGCACATGTTGAAGTCGTGGGCACTCGCGGGGTCGAGGCACGAGGCGTCCATCACGGCGTCGAGCGCGTAGCCCGTGTTGCGGCGGGTGACCTCGGGCCGCGGAAACGAGTCGCGGACGAGCCGGCGATTGACCTCGTCGCCGAGCAGGTCGCGAACCTTTCCATAGATGCTGCTCTCGAGCGTGTCGGGGCCGCCGCACTTCTCGGCGAAGGCCGCGGCCGAGAGCGGGCCGAACGTCACCTCGGCCCCGTCGGCGAGAAAGCCGCGGGCCGACACGAGATGGTCGCGGGTGGAGCCGTAGGCGATCGAGTTTGGACCGCAGGAGTTGTTCCCCACCATCCCGCCGATCATCGCCCAGGAGGCGGTGGAGGTCTCGGGCCCGAAGAACAGGCCGTAGGGCGAGAGGAACCGGTTGAGCTCGTTGCGAACGACGCCCGGCTGCACACGCACCCGGCGCCGGTCGACGGCGAGCGAGAGGATCCTGTTCAGATGCCGGCCGAGATCGACGACGATCCCGCCGCGAACCGCACGATTGTTCCCACGTCGGCCGCCGACTTCGGGCAGGCCACGGCGAGCGGCCGCTCCTGGTATTCCGAGGCGTCGGTCGAGTAGATCGTGCGGGCGAGACCGGCGGTGGAAACCTCGCCTTCGAGGCTGGCCGCAAGACGATCGAGGGGGATCGCTGCCATGATGGGTCGGGCCGCAGGTGATGCGATCCACGATGCCGCCGGCCCGCCCCACCCGCAACGCTGCTTTTTTAGTCACCATTCATGTCTGCACCGCAGTCCTCCGAGCCCTCCTTCGCCGCAGCCGACCGGAACGTGGGGCTGTTCGTGGCCTTTCGCGTCCTCTTCAACGCACGGTTCTATTACCCCGTGTTCATGGTGATGTTTCTCGACTACGGGATCACGATCGAGGAGTTCGCGCTGCTCAACGCCATCTGGGCGGCGGCGATCGTCCTGCTCGAGGTGCCGTCGGGGGCGCTCGCCGACCTCATCGGCCGGCGGCAGCTCGTGGTCGCCGGGGCGGCCTTGATGGTGGTGGAGATGCTCCTGCTCGTGCTCGTGCCGGTGCCGTCGGCATGGGTGCTGCCCGTGCTCGCGGCCAACAGAATCGTGAGCGGCGCGGCCGAGGCTTTTATTTCCGGCGCTGACGAAGCCCTCGCGTTTGAGTCGCTCGCCGCCTGCGGCCGCTCAGGCGAGTGGCCGAGAGTGCTGGAGCGGCTCCTGCGCGCAAGCGGCATCGTGACCATTATCGGCATGGTGACCGGCAGCCTCGTTTACGATCCCGGCATGCTCAACACGCTCGCAAGCCGAGTTGGCCTCGCCGGCGGCTTCACCCGCGCCGACACGTTTCGGCTGCCGATCTGGCTCACGCTCGCCTCAGCCCTCGGCGCGTTTGCCGCCGCCTTCGCGATGCGCGAACCTCCGCGCGCCGCGCCGAGAGAGGCGTTGGGGCTCGCGGCGGCATTTCGCCAGACCGCGGACACGGGCCGCTGGATCCTCACCCAGCCGCTCGTGTTGCTCGTGATCGTGGCCGGGGTGCTCATCGACCTCCCGATCCGGCAGGTGCTCGTCGTGTCGAGCGAGATCTACACCGAGATCGGCATCCCCACGCCGGCCTTCGGCCTCATGAGCGCGGCATCGGCGCTCCTCGGGCTGGCAGTGGCCGGCCCGCTGCGTCGGCTGGCGCTCGGCGCGAGCGTCCACGCCAACGGCCTCGTGCTGGCTGCATGCACGATCGTCGGCCTCGCGGGTGTCGCTGCCTTCATCCCGCTGGGAGGCGTGGCGTTCATGATCCTGCTCTCCACCGTGCTCAGGATGGTGGTGTTTCTCCAGAGCCATTACCTGAATCAGCTCGTCGACTCCACGCGGCGGGCGACCGTGTTGAGCTTCCGCGGACTCGCGGTGAACGTCGGCTACGGCCTCGGCTGCCTTGGATTCGCCGCCGCGACGGCGGCGAGCGCCAGAATCGTCGGCGCCGAAAACTCCTTCAGGGCCGTCGTGGGGCTCTTGCCCTGGGGATTCGTGCTGGCCTGCATCGCTTTTTGGGGCTCCGGCCTGCGGCTCGGCCCAAGCCGCGTTGCCCTCGCCCGGCCCGGCGGCTTCGGCCCGCCGTCGGACCACACCGCCTGATAAAAAAGGGGGGCGGGGCAAAACCGCAGGCGGGGTCAGCCGTTCAATGCGGTGGAGGCCAGATGAGATTCCTGTTTGTCCTCGTGATGCTCACCAGTGCCTCGGCGGCAGCCGAGCCGGTGGTCGTGCGCGATGTCCGCTACGTCGACACGCCGGGGGAAGCGGCATCCGCGCATACGCTCGACGTCTATACGCTCGCTGACCCCGGCGCTGGCCCGACGCCGGTGATGGTCTACGTTCACGGCGGTGGCTGGAAGGGAGGCGATAAGGCGCGGGTCGGCAGCAAACCGGAGTATTTCACAGGCCGCGGCTGGGCATTCGTAAGCGTCAACTACCGCCTCCTTCCGGCGGGACGGCATCCGGCCAATGTCGATGACGTGGCCGCCGCGATCGCGTGGGTGCACGACCATGCCGCCGAGCACGGCATCGACCCGGACGCGATCTTCGTGATGGGCCACTCGGCTGGCGCGCACCTCGCCGCTCTCGTGGCCACAAACCCGGCGCCGCTGCGCAAGGCGGGCAAACCGCTGGGTGTGCTCAAAGGCGCGATCCCTGTCGACACGATGGCCTACGACATCCCCGGCGTGCTCGCGGCCAACCCGGCGATGGGGCACGCGGAGGTATTCGGGCCGGATCCTGCGGTGCGGCGCGATGCGTCGCCCCAACTGCACGTGGCAACGGACGCCGAGATCCCGCCATTTCTGATCTGCTTCTCGCGCGGCATGTCGCAGGCCGATGGTGCGGCCAAGCGTGCGGCCGCAGCGCGAGCGTTCGCAGCGACGCTCCGCGGAGCGGGCATCGCGGCCGACGTCGTTGACGCCAGCGATCGCAGCCATCGCGAGATCAACGAGCGGATTGGCGACCCGACCGACGATCGCGTGACCGGACGGATCGAGGCGTTTCTCGATGGTGTGCTCGCGCGATCTCGGCCTGCCGCGCCGGATGCGATCAAGCCCGACCGGGACTGGGTCACGCCTGCGATCAGGGCGCCCGGCATTGCGTTTCACACGTTCGAGAGCGCGGCCGCCAAGGCCACGGTCAGTTACCACGTCTACGTCCCGCCCGCCTACGACCGCGAACCCGAGCGCCGCTTTCCGGTCGTCTATTGGCTGCACGGCTCGGGGGGCGGGCTCCCGGGGATTCGGAAAGTGGCGGCACACTTCGCCGCCGCGATCGAAGCCGGCAAAACGCCCCCGTGCCTCGTGGTGTTCGTCAACGGCATGCCGAACGGCATGTATGTCGACTGGAAGGATGGCTCGGCGCCCGTCGAGACCGTGATCGTCAAGGAACTCGTGCCGCTCATCGACGCAACCTACCGCACGATCGCCACGCGTGAGGGAAGATTGCTCGACGGCTACAGCATGGGTGGCTACGGCGCGGCACGGCTGGGATTCAAATACCCGGAACTGTTCCGCGCAGTCTCGATCATGGGGGGCGGACCGTTGCAGACCGACCTCCTCGCCGGCCCGCGTGCCGGCACACGGCGCGGCGTGGAGGTGCTCGAGCGGGTGTATGGACGCGACCCGGGTTATTTCACGAGCGTGAGCCCACGTATCCTCGCCGAGCAGCATGCCGACGCGATCAAGCAGGGCTCGCTCGTGCGGCAGGTGTGCGGCGAGGAGGACGAGACGTTCGCCAACAATCGCGACTTCCACGAGCACCTCGAGCGCCTCGGGATTCCGCACACCTGGATCGTGCTCTTCGGCGTGGACCACGACCCGCTCGCGACGCTCACGGCACTCGGCGACTCAAACTGGGTCTTCTACCACCAGGCCTTCGGAGAAGAGCCCGGCACCCGCTCCGGGAGCAACGGTGGTGCGGCCGCGCAGGCCAGCCCGCCCGACCGCACCCTCACCTTCACCGTCAGCGGGCAGGATCGCCGGGCACTGCTCGTGAATGCCGCGGCCGACAACGCCCCGCGACCGGCCGTGATCGTGCTCCACGGCGGGATGGGAAGCGCGGAGGTGATGCGGGCCAACTCGGGCTTCGATGCAGTCGCTCGGGAGGAAGGCTTCATGGTGGTGTATGCCGAAGGAACTTCGTTCGGCGAGGGACGCCACGCGTGGAACACCGGCTTCCTATTGCGGCGACAAGTAGAGGACGCCGATGACATCGCCTACTTCGACACGCTGATCGATCGGCTTGTGCGCGAGCACGGGGCCGACCCGAGCCGGATCTTCATGACGGGCGGCTCGAACGGCGGGATGATGACGTTCGTCTACGCCGTGACACGGCCGGAGCGGCTCGCGGCCGTCGCCCCGGTCGTGGCCTCGATGTTCACGTTAGACGCCGCACCGGCGGCTCCGCTCCCGATCCTGATCATCAATGGGGCGAAGGACGACGAGGTGCCCTTGGAGGGGGGCATGAGCCGCAATCCGCTCGTGCGCTGCCCGCAGTAGGCCCCCTTCCAGCCGCTGGAGGAGGTCGTGCAATACTGGGTGAAGGCAAACAGATCACAGCCTGAAGGCGAGGTCCAGACCCGCGGCACGGTGACCACGACCGTCCATGCGGCGACCCCGGAAGGTGCCCCGACGGAGTTTGTCGTCGACTCGGCCGGTGGCAACGGGTGGCCGGGATCGAGGCCGCGACGCGAAGGGGCCACGCCCATCACGTCGTTCTCGGGAGCGGAGCGGGTGTGGCAGTTTTTCAAGGACAAGCGGCGGCAGACGCCGGGCGATCGATGAGACCACGCCGGCTCCCGAAAGGGGACGATCAGGCCTAGAGTGTGCGGAGGAACCTGACCTCCGTCCTCCGGCGCCCCCCATGCTCGATTCCTGTCCCCCCGTGTGCGTGTGGCTGAAGCGTGATCTTCGCGTGGCCGATCATCGTGCGCTTGCCGAGGCCTGTACCCGCGCCCGGGGTGGGGCGGTTTTCGCAGTGTTTATCTACGAGCCGGAGGTGCTCGACCAACCGGAGTGGGACTCGAGCCACACGGAATTCCAGCGGGAATGCCTCGTGGACCTCGAGATCGCGCTCGCAAAAGCTGGCATCCGGCTCGTCACCCGCCGTGGGGAGGCGGTGGCGATGTTCGAGCACTTGCATCGCGAGACCGGCTTCCGACTGCTCGTGGCCCACGAGGAGACCGGCACGGGCGTGACCTACGCCCGCGACCGGCGGGTGCGCCGCTGGGCCCGCGAGAGCGGCGTCGAGTTGCTCGAACTGCCGCAGACGGGCGTGGTCCGCCGGCTCGCATCAAGACACGGGTGGAACCGGCTCTGGGAAGCTCGGATGGAGGCGGCATGCGCACCGCTGCCGCGGAGCGGCGGCCACGGTGGCCGGGAGGCGATCGCGCGGCTCGAGACCGCGGGCCTGCTCGGCTGCCGTGACCTCGATCAGCCTCCAGACACGAAAAACCGGCAGCCCGGTGGCGAGCAGGCTGCAGCCGACGTGCTCGACGACTTTCTCACGCGCCGCGGCCGCCACTACTCGGGCGGCATTTCCAGCCCGCTCTCGGCCCCCACGAGCTGCTCGCGGCTGAGCCCATATCTGGCGTTCGGAGCGATCTCGATGCGGTCGGTCTGGCAGGCGAGCGAGGCGCGGCGGCTGGAGGCACAGGCAGCGCTCGCTGCGGCGACCACGCCGCGCGAACGCACGGACCTCAAGGCCTGGCAGCGGAGCCTCAAGGCGATGCAGTCACGGCTTCACTGGCACTGCCACTTCATGCAGAAGCTCGAGGACGAGCCAGCGATCGAGTTTCACAACATGCTGCGAGCAGCCGACGGGCTACGGGAAAACGAGATCTCGGCTGAACGCCTGGCGGCCTGGCAGGCGGGCCGCACGGGCTATCCGCTCGTGGACGCCTGCATGCGCAGCCTTGTCGCCACCGGCTGGCTCACGTTTCGGATGCGGGCACTCGTGGTGTCGTTCGCGAGCTATTCGCTCTGGCTCCACTGGCGGCCCACGGGCCTGTTTCTCGCCCGGCACTTCCTCGACTTCGAGCCTGGGATCCACTGGTCGCAACTGCAGATGCAAAGCGGCACGACGGGCATCAACACGCTCAGGATCTACAACCCCACGAAGCAGGCCATCGAGCAGGATCCGCGCGGCATTTTCATCCGCCGCTGGGTGCCGGAACTCGCCGGTGTGCCGCCGGCCTACGTGCACATGCCGTGGACGATGTCCGCCGACGTGCAGCAGGCGGCGGGCCGCGTGATCGGCCGCGATTATCCGCCCCCGCTCGTCGACCATGCCGCCGCCGTGCGCGAGGCGAAGCGCCGGCTCGCGGCAGTGCGCGGCGACCCGGAGGCGCGGGCTGAGGCCCGCATGGTGGCCCAGCGGCACGGCAGCCGCCGCGACGCCCGAGGCGCGATGCAACAGGACCCCGTGCGGCGGTCACTCGCCCGCGATGCCAAGGGTCGCCCGCCACCGCCGCCCGATCCACAGCAACGGCTGCCGTTTTTCACCACCGACACGGGCCACGATATCGACGGCCGAGAGAGAACAAACGCGGAAGGTGAGGGAAGCTAGGTTCCGAAGGGCACGGATACAGTCCGACGTGTGTCGCTCGCGTGCGGCCGCAATCCTCAGCGTCGTGCCCGGCGTGGGCGCAGTTCGCGGCATCGCGCTGCTTGCCGACATTCCCGACCGCCAGAGCGGTGACGGCCGGCCGGAGCGGGTGGTTCGGCGCGAAGACGCCGTGATAGCGGTGCCGGTGCTTGCGCGGCTGTGGGATGAGATCCGCAAGCCGGGAAATAGGAACTCAAGCAGGAACTCAAACGGCGAGACTTCGACGCCGCCGTTGGCCCCCGGCTGCGTGGATTTTCGTGAACGGCCGGGGCCAACCCAGTTGGCCGCCTTGTGCCGGGGCATCACGTAGCGGACGCGACTGATGCGGCCGTCGGCGCCGCGGATCACGGAGAGCCGCTCGAGTGCGAAGGGGGAAACTGCGAGCCGAGACGCGGTCTGCTCAGACGCGAGAAAAACGCCACCAAAGCGGGTGCGGGGCGTTTCGAGAAACCCTCTCCGGACGCCCGGGCCGCTCCTCCCAAGGCTCACGAGTCGCTCATCAGCCGGAAGACCGTTGCCGAAGTGCAATCGACCGGGCTATCCTCTGAAGACTCGTCGGTCTTCGCCCGCATCGCTTCCGCGATGGCTTCCCGGCCTACGCCCTGCGGCGGGCTCGCTCGACCATGAACGCGACGCTCTCATTCATGCCTGTTGGGGCGAGCACGATGTGGGGGTGAGCGGTGGCGAACACCCGAAACACTTCGTCACAGAATCCCTGGCCGACGATTCCGACACCCGTGAAATCGATTGTGACGTGCCGAAACCGCTCGAGCCCCACGGTCACTCGCCGGGCTTCAGACCGCGAGAGAAGTTGCACACCGAAGCCCGCGAGCCGCACAGTCGTGCGTGTGCGGTCGAATGCCAGCGTGTCGGGATCGGTCCACCGCTGAAATACTTCTGCGAGTACGGCTACTTTTCCCGGCACAAACGTCAGCACCACCCGCGTGCCAGACCGCGGCTCTGGCGCGAGCTCGATCGCCGTGTCGTGGGCTTCGTTGTCGATAAGCCACCCAACTTTGCCCGACTCCAGCAGATAGCGGTTCGCAGCTTTCGACGCGAAGAAGATTCCCTCTCCACTATGTCGACCTGGCTGCGTGGTAAAGCGACCTTTCTCGAGAATGAAAACCGCTTCGACGTCGTCGGCCAAGCCCTGTGATTCACCAACGGAGCGAAACACGCCGATGCCATCGTCTATGATCTCGATGACGATGCCAGACGGCGCCGCTGTGGCCGTCACGCACACGATCCCGCCGCGGCTGTGATCGATCGCGTTGTTCACCATCTCGGTGAACGTGTAGCCCACGGTGGCGAGCTCCCGTTCCGAAAGGCCCAAGTCCGCCAGGGCGGAACGAACCTCCACCCAGAGCCGATCTTCCTCGAGCCCCTCGAGGGGCCGCTCCCAACGGGTCTTGGAAAGCACATAGCGCGCGCCCCGCCCCGCCCCTTCTGGCGCGAGCCGCCCGTCGGCCACGAGCTTTCGAAGCCGCCGCTGAGCGGTTGCCCGCGATACGCCAAGCAGCCGCATCGCCTGATCCGTTGAAATCGCCCCCCAAGCCCTCGCGTGGGAAACCAATAACTCATGGTCTTCGGGCGGCATGACCGATTATGACCTATTTGTGAAGAAATGCGTCAGTGGATGATATGCTCCATGGCCACGCGCTTCAAACAGGGGGGCCAGCGGGTGACGTCCGCTGTTGGTGGAGCGGGGCGGGGTGCTACCCGCATTCCCCAAGCGTGCGCTCCGGGGCTCCCTGACGGGAGGCAAGGGGGTCGGCGAACGCTCGAGGAGCGCCTGAGCCGCCGCGGCGATAGAGCGACGAGACTTTTGCCGCCCCCGAGCCGGTGATCAACGACAGGCGAATCCGCTCGAGCCGCTGCGGCCGGCTCCTTGCGCCTTGTCAGGCCGCGCGAGCCCCGCATTTTTGAGGGCTGAACTGGCATTGAGGGGGCGGGGCCGATTCGCGACCATCTCGCCCCTGGCGGCCGGTGTTTCTGCGGCCGAGGCTCGATCCCACATGGGACCTGGCATGTCGCGACGCATCGCTCTGATCGTGATGGCCATTGCCTGCGAAGGCGGTGTCGTTGCCCGCGCGCAGGGGGTGCTGCCGGCACCCATGGCGGCCACTACTCCCATGCCGGGGCAGCCCAACCCCTTCGCTCCGCTGCCCGAAGGCGCGATCATGGGCCCCGGCGGCCCGATGGTTCCCGGCCCGCCCCCCAAGCCCCGCAACGCCGTCGTCATCCCGCCGCTCGATGCCGAGATGGTCTGGACGAAGCTGGTTGACGTCACCGACGACTTCTTCAAGGTGCAGTCGGAACAGCGGGTGGTGTTCGCCAACGGAGTCCCGACCGAGGGCCGTATCGACACCTTCCCGCAGACTGGCGCCACGATCCTCGAGCCCTGGCGGAGCGACTCCGTCGGCTGGGGCGAGCGGTGGGAGTCGACGCTGCAGTCGATCCGCCGCATTGCCACCATGCGGCTCACGCCCGATGCCGCCGGCTGGCGGGTCGAGGTGGTGGTGAACAAAGAGCTCGAAAATCTTCCGCGCCCAATGCAGGCCACAACCGGCGGCGCCTCGTTCCGCAACGACGATTCGCTCTACCGCTACGGCACGCCGCTCCCCACGCTCGGCCAGCAGGTGGGCGACCAGCCCCGGCCGGTCGCCAGCCCCACGCCAAACCTCGGCTGGATCCCGGTCGGCCGCGACCCGCTCCTCGAGCAGAAGATGCTCTCCCGCGTGCTCGAGAAGCTTGGGGTGCCTCCGCAACCGCAGGCGGAGCCCTATTACCAGCCGCCCGACGCGGCCGGCGGCATGTTCCTGCCCGCCGCACCGCCCGTACCACAGGGGCCCGTCTACGGGGCGCCGATCAGGCCCGAGCAACTCCCACCCGGTGCCGCGATCGCCCCCGGGCCGCCGGTGCCGATCGAGACGCTCCCGATCCCGAGCCGGTGATCCACGTACGTTGGATGCCCTCTCTCTCTAGAGCGCATCTGCCTTTGGTGTAGCGGCGAGATGGCACCTTGGAGGAGGTAGGCAAGGGGGTCGGCGAACGCTCTTA
>JBBDNW010000171.1:0-16311 GCA_040877375.1 Pirellulales bacterium
CTCCAGCGATGCCACGTATGCCGGTTCTGCCCGACAGGCACAACTTCACGCCGCCCCACATCGGCACCGCCCGCGGAGGCGGCGAGCTGGCACCTTGGAGGAGGGAGGCAAGGGGGTCGGCGAACGCTCTCAGGAGCCTCGGGCGTATCCTCGCCCCGGCGACGAGACTTTTGCCGCCCCCGAGCCGGCGAGCCACGGAAGTCGGACGCTTCTCGCCTGCCTCGACGGCTCACCCACGAACCTCACAACCGGCAAAGTCGGCCCCTCTTGCCAAGGTCGGCGCCGCGAATCACAGTCTGGGAGCCAAAAACAGCCCTGAGATCCCAATGGTCAAGTCAGCCACACACCCGCAGGCGGCCACGAAAAAGGTCGGGAAAGCCACGCCCGTGCAGGCTCCCGCCGCTGATTCAGCCGCCGCAGCCGTCGATCAGACTCCAGCCGCCCCGGCCAAGGCCCCCGCAAAACGGCGGGCCACGGCCCAGACGCTCGCGGCCGGCCAGCGCGACATCTCGGTGAGTGAGTTTTTTGCCAAGAACCGCCACCTGCTCGGCTTCGACTCGCCCCGCAAGGCGCTGCTCACGAGCGTCAAGGAGGCCGTCGACAACTCGCTCGACGCCTGCGAGGAGGCAGGCATCCTGCCGGAGATCTGGGTGCGGCTCGAAGAGGTCGGCGACAGCGGCGCGCGGTATCGCATGAGCGTGCAGGACAACGGCCCCGGCATCGTCAGCAAGCAGATTCCGCTGATCTTCGGCAAGCTGCTCTATGGCTCGAAGTTTCACCGCCTGCGGATGAGTCGTGGCCAGCAGGGCATCGGCATCTCGGCCGCGGGCATGTATGGCGTGCTGACGACCGGCAAGCCGGTGAAGATCATTTCCAAGATCGACGCCAAGCACCCCGCCCACTATTCCGAGCTGCGGATCGACACCAAGACCAACCAGCCCGAGATCTTGAACGGCAAGGGGGACGGCGTCGACATCCCCGCCGGCAAGGGCGGTGCCGAGCTCATGAAGAAGCATTCGATCGAGTGGGTCGGCGAGAACGACCAGGGCGAGCCGATCGAGCACGGCACCCGCGTGACGATCGAGATGGAGGCCAAGTTCCAGCGGGGCCGTGGCAGCGTCGAGGAATACCTCGAGCAGACTGCGATCGCCAATCCGCATGCCCGCCTCCACTTCCAGGGCCCCGACGGAGCCGAGCGACTCCTCGAGCGATCGAGTGACGACCTGCCGCCGGAGCCGAAGGAGATCAAGCCGCATCCCTACGGTGTGGAGCTCGGCCGGCTCGTGACGATGCTCCAGGAGCACCCCAAGCTCACGCTCGCGCAGTTCCTCACGCAGTCGTTCTCCCGGGTGTCGCACGGCACGGCCAAGAAGATCTGCGACATCTCCAAGCTCTCGACGCGGGTCACGACCGGCAAGCTCGGACGTGGCGAGGCCGACGCCCTCTTCAAGGCCATCCAGGAGACGAAAATCCCGCCGCCGGCCACCGACTGCGTCGTGCCGATCGGCGAGCAACGGCTGCTGGCCGGCCTGCGGCAGGTCGTGCCCGGCGAGTTTTTCACCGCGGCCACCCGGCCGCCGGCCGTGTACCGCGGCAATCCCTTCGTGATCGAGGCGTCGCTTGCCTACGGTGGCGGCACCTCGGCGCAGAAGATCACCCGCGAGGGGCTCGG
Source organism: Pirellulales bacterium (assembly GCA_040877375.1). GTDB lineage: Bacteria > Planctomycetota > Planctomycetia > Pirellulales > UBA1268 > QWPN01. Next base: position 1,673 of record JBBDNW010000171.1, read on the forward strand.
TGAACTCGCCTCCGAGAGCGATGCCCGCAGCCTGCGGCAGTTTCTCACCACCACGTTCTCCGGGATGGGGGGCGAGGCGGCCGACAAGATTCTCACGGCGGCCCAACTCGTGCCGCGGCAGAGCCCCTCGAAACTCAAGAAGCCCCAGCTCGACGCACTCCACGGCGCGATGCAGCATGTCAACGCCGATGAAGGCCAGAGCATGAACGTGTTGCGATATGCCAATCGCGTGCCGCTGCAGTTCCAGCCCGCAGCCTGCGCCGTGACGCAGATGATTCTCTCGACCAACTGGCGGTCCTACGGCCTGTCCCAATCGCGAGGTAGCCTGCCGAGTGGCCCGGTCACCGTGATGGTTCACGTGGCCAGCGTCTGGGTGCCGTTCACGAGCGAGTCGAAGGAGGCGGTCGCCTCCTATCCCGAGATCCAAAAGGAGATCCGCCTGGCGCTGCAGGCCGTGGGCCGCAAGCTCGGCATGTATATGCGGCGTCGACTCCGGGTCGCCCAGGAAGGCCAGCGGCGGAGCATCTTCCTCCGGTATCTCGGCGAGGTTGCGGCGGCTGTGTCGCAGATCAACGGCGTCGACAAGGGAAAGCTCTATGAGCAGCTCCTGGCCGTGGCCAGGAAGAAGACGGCCGAAGCCGACGTGAAGCTCGACGACCGTGGCCGGCCGATCGAGGACGAGGAGGAACTCGAACTCGGCGACAACTGCATCATCGTGCCGCAGAAGGTACCGGGCGAGGGGATAGACGACGCGTCCGCCGCGGCGAAGAAGCCCGCTGGCAAACGCCGGAAGGCGTGATTCCGCCCGTGTGCCATCGCGTTGGAACAACTTTGCGGCCACATGGCCGTTGAAAGCCTGTCGCCTGGAGGCTCTCGATGCGGCTGCGGGTGCGGGATGTCTCGGCCGTGCTCGACGCACTCTCCGCGTGGAATGCCGACCGCGGCCATCCGCTCGCAGGCCGGCTCGATCCGGGCAACGCATTCGACGAACGTGGCGCGGTGAGGTGGTGAACCAATCCGGCACCGTCTCGATGCGACCCGAGATCAGCCGCTCATACGGGTCAACCATGAGCCGAGGCTAGGTCGCGGGGCGAAGCTTCACGTGGCGCTGCCGTACCGTTCACGCGGTTACGCTGCCTGAGTCAGGAAGCCCAATGGCGGAAGCCATGGGGGCTCCGCGAGAGTCACATGGAGGTCGCTCGGCTAGTTTCCGGCTTTCAGCCGCTCGACTTCGGCCTCAATTTTCTTGATTCGCTCCTCCATCTCGGCGAAACGCTTGCGGGCCTGTTCCATCTTCTGACGGCCGGCCTCCAAAACCCCGTCAGCAAACCAGCGATGCATGCCAGCACAAGAAGCGCACGATACGGGTGCGTCATCACAGATCTGTTCTCAAATGCGGGGTGGATGAGTCTGGGGTGTCCGAGGTGGCTGACACCGGAGGTATCCTTTCTTCCTTCTATGAACGCTTCACACCCCGGAAAATTACGCGACCCAGCACTCGTCGATTTCGGTGTCGATTCGGCAGGCAACGGCCGCCGACTCGAACGACTGGCCGGGATCCTTGTCGATCGGCCGCTTCCCCAGACGGACGACCGACGTCGACTCACAGGTGAATGGCGGGCCGCGCAGGCGGTCTACCGGCTGTCCGACTCCGGCGGCACAGACGCCCCCCGCGGGCAGTGGGAGTTTACAGGTGTTCTGCCCGATCCCTGGGTGGCGAGCGTGCCCATCGGCCCGGCCACGCTCGCGCTCGAAGTCCATCCGGCACCCTCCGGACAGATCGGGGTCTTCATTGAGCAGGTCGACCAGTGGAGATGGCTTCAGCGGACGACGCCCGCCGGGAGCGCGGTACTTTCGCTCTTCGCCCATTCCGGTGGTGCCACGCTCGCCGCCGCCGCCGCGGGCGCGGAAGTCGTTCATGTCGACGCGTCGCGGCAGTCGATCGCCCTGGCACGCCGTAATGCTGAGGCCTCGGGGCTCGCGCACCTGCCGGTGTCGTGGGTCTGCGAAGATGCCTCCACCTTCGTGCAACGCTGTCTGCGCCGTGGCCGGAGATTCTCCGGCGTGATCCTCGATCCGCCGTCGTGGGGCCATGGGCCGAAGGGGCAGGCGTTTTCGATTCAACGCGACCTGCCGGTCCTGCTCGTCGCCATTGCCCGACTCCTCGATCCGCCGACTGCCGGGCCGATTCTCCTCACCTGCCACTCACCCGGCTGGCATCATCGCCGACTCCGGGACACACTCTCCGAGGCCCTGCTCACTGCCGCGGTTCCAGCACCGGCTCGGATCGAGAGCGGTTCGCTCACCTGCACTGACGACACGGGTCGATCGATCGACCTCGGCTCCTTTGCCCGCGTGGCTCCCGCACCATGAACGAACCAGAACTGATCACGAGCCCGGCCAACCCGCGGGTCAAGCAGGCGGCAGCGCTCCGCGACGCCGAGGCACGGCGGGCGACCGGCCTGACACTCGTCGACGGTCGGCGGGAACTGGCGCGTGCCGAAGCGGCCGGCGCGGAGTTTGTCGAGGTGTTTGTCGCCGCCGATGCCGAGGCGGGCCGCACCGTCAATGACCCGCCGCTCGGCGAGTGGCTCATGCGACTCGCTGTGGGTGGTACGCGGATCGCCACGCTTTCCGACAAGGCCTTCGACCGCGTCGCTTTCGGCAGTCGCAACGAGGGCGTGGTCGGCGTGGTCCGCTTCGGACCGCGGCCGCTTGCCGACGTCGCATTCGACGCGGACAGGCCCCTACTAATCGTCGAGGGGGTCGAAAAACCGGGAAATCTCGGCGCCATCATCCGCACCGCCGATGCCGCCGGCCTCGGTGGTGTGATCGTCTCAAACGCGCGGACCGACGTCGCCAACCCCGCGGTGATCCGCGCCAGCCTCGGCACGGTCTTCTCGATGCCGCTGGCGGTCGCATCGACCACAGACACGATCGCCTGGTGCCGCAGGCAGGCCCGGCGGGTCGTGGCGGCCACGCCCGAAGGACGGCAACTCTGGCACGAGGCCGATCTCCTCGGCAACGTCGCGATCCTGCTGGGCAGCGAAGCCCACGGCCTCTCGTCGGCATGGGAGAGCGCCGCTGGACTGGAGATTGAAACCGTCCGCCTGCCGATGCACGGCCTCGCCGATAGCCTCAACCTCTCCGCCACCGCGGCCGTGCTCGCCTACGAGGCCGTCCGCCAACGGCACACCCACTCATGACCACCACACCAGACACCCTCCACGACTCCGCCACCCCCGACTGCTTCACTCGCCTCCGTCGCACCTGCGCCGACGCCGGCCCGGATGCCATGCTTGAGGCGCTCGCCGCGTCGCTCGCCGAGCGACGACGCTGGCACGCCCTCTTCGACGCGCGGCTCATGCAGGCACGGGTGGCCGTCGGCCTGCCGCCGGTCGGTTCCCCAGGGGACATTCCCACCGGCGTGCGCGAGCAGTTTGATGAGCGGTCGCTTGCCGCCTGCCGCGAAGTGGGCTGGTCGCTGCTCGACGAAGGACAGGTGGCCGCGGCCTGGATGTATCTGCGGGCGGTGGCCGACCCCGCGGACGTCTCCGCCAAACTCGAGCCGCTGGCCCTCACGCTCGCGACCGCGGCGAACGAGAATGATGAAGAGGCCTCCCAAAAGCTCCAGGAGATTCTCGGCATCGCGCTCTGGGAGGGCGTCGATCCGGCGCTAGGCATCTCGCTCGTGCTCCGCACGCAGGGCACGTGCAACGCGATCACCACCTACGAACAGGCCGTCTCCCGGCTGCCGGCAGCGCGGCAGCGGCCCGCGGCGGGAGTGCTCGTCGCCCACCTCCACGCCGAGGTGTTGGCGAATCTCACGCACGACCTCGAGCAACGCGGTACTAGCCTTCCCGCTTTGCCCGCGTCGATTCCCGCGCTGCTCGCGGTGGCCGGCGACGGCGCAGCCGGCCTGTACGCAGACGTCTCGCACGTGCAATCGGTGCTCCGGATCGCGCGGCTGTGCGAGGACGAGCCGACAATCCGTCGCGCCTGGGAACTCGCCACCTACGCCAGCCGGCTGCCGGCCGACGTCGTCTATCCGGGGGAACCGCCCTTCGAAAACGTCGGTGAGGCGTCGCGGCTGTTCTACGGCAGCCAACTCGGGATCGACGTCGAGCAGGCAGTGCGGTTTTTTCGCAAGGCGGCAGCCACGGCCGAGCCCGGAGCCGGCGCTCTGCCCTGTGACACGCTCGTGCTCCTGCTCACCCGGCTGCAGCGGCCTGCCGAGGCACTCCACGCCGCGATCGCGCGGCCGCGAGACGACGCCATGCCGAGCCCGCTCCAGGTGGCCGGCGCCCTGCCGTCGCTCGTCGATCTCGCCGCGTCTGCGAACGAGTGGGAACTGCTCCGCCGCGCTTCGAGCGACCGCGGCGACGAGGTCACGTTCGCCGCCACGCTCGTGGCGGAGTGTCAGAAGAACCAGGGAAACCGCGGTCCGCAGGTCTGACACCCGCCGCACCGCGGCGCCAGATAGCCGACGTCCTCGCCGCTTTGGAAACCGCGACCCGGCGGCAACTGCCAGGGCGCGAGTTTTTCCGGCCCCTGCCGCGTGCCGTTGCAGCCCCGCCAGCGCACGCAGCCGTCGCACGGATCGGGACACCACGGCTCGTCGTGGGCCGCGCCGCAGTACCGCGGCCCGCAGCCGGTATCGCCAGAGGGCGTCTCGTCACCCGCTGCCGTCTTCTTGCAGGCAGCGCACTTCCCGCAGGGATCAGCTGCGCGAGTGCCGGCGGGCACGATGGCCACCGCGGCGACCGCGAGCATGATGGTGGTGATGATTCGTGTCATGCGTTTTGTATCGGTCGCCCGGGTCGCGCCGCTGCTCGTGAGCTGAGAAGACCCGGCACGACCGCAGCCAAGTTGCCCATCTTCGCAGCCGTTTCCCACTTCCGGGCGGATGGCGGCGTCAGGGGTGCTGCGTGCCAACAAAAAGCCCAAAGCGCGAGCGATGGGAATCCGGGTGGTGATCTCGTTGTCGGTGCGGAGCGGGTTGGGGTGGCTCGCGTCTTCCCCGCGCTCGCGCTTGGGGCTTCCTGGCGGATGGCACTTCCTCCCGATCGTGAGGAGCCGGGGGTGGCACGCGCAGACGCCGGGGAATCTTTGCGACTCACGAGCGATACAGAGTCGGCCACGCGAGCATCCTGTAGCAAAATCCCCCGGTGGCGAGCATGTCACCCCCGGTGAACCAATCCGGTATTGTCTCGATGCCACCCGCATTCCCCGCGCTCGCGCTTGGGGCTTCCTGGCGGGCGGCGCGCCTTCACACAACCGGTACGGGCGGGCTCGTCAGCGTCCGCTCGAAGAGCCGCAAATACTCGCGGGCGCTCGTCCCCCACGACCAGTCCTGCCGCATGACGTGCCGCACGAGCCTGTTCCAGAGCGGCTTGTCGGCATGGGCCACGATCGCGCGGCTCAGGGCGACGTCGAGCGCAGCCGCATCAAAGCCCTCGAACACGAATCCGGTCGCCGTGCCATCGCGGAGTGTCTCGGGCGTGGTGTCTACGACCGTGTCGACAAGGCCGCCGGTGGCCCGGACCACGGGGATCGAGCCGTAGCGCTGGGCGTAGAGTTGTGTCAGACCGCAGGGCTCGAACCGGCTTGGCACGAGGGTGATGTCGGCGGCGGCCTGCACGAGGTGGGCGAGCCCCTCGTCGAAGCCAACCATGAGGTCGACCGTGCCGGGGAAGGCGGCCGCCGCACGCTGGAGCAGTCGCTCATACTCAGCGTTACCGGTGCCGAGAATCACAAAATGGGCTTGTCCCGTGCCCGCCATCCGGCCGAGCACCTCGAGCACGAGTTCGACTCCCTTCTGCTCGACGAGCCTGCCGACGAAGGCCACGAGCGGTCGCGAATCGGGCGCCGCGCGGCCGAGCCGCGCCGCCAGGGCCACGCGGGCGGCATACTTGCCCGCGTCGACATCGTCGCTGCCGTAGGGCCTGGGGATGTGCGGGTCGGTGGCCGGGTCCCAGACCACGGTATCGATGCCGTTGACGATGCCGGTGAGCGCGTCGCTGCGGGATGATAGCAGGCCCTCGAGGCCACAGCCGCCCGGCGCCGACTGGATCTCACGGGCGTAGGTGGGGCTCACTGTGCTGATCGCGTCGGCGAACACGATGCCGGTCTTGAGCAGGTTGAGCTGACTGTAAAACTCCATCTGCTGCCAGTTGAAATACCGCCAGTCGAGGCCGGTGAGGAGCATGTCCCAATGCCAGAATAGTCCCTGGTAGGCCATGTTGTGAATCGTCATCACGGTCCGCGCCGCAGCGACGGCCGGGTGCGATCCATAGAGCAGCTTCTGGTAGGCCGGCACGAGGCCCGTCTGCCAGTCATGGCAGTGGAGGATGTCCCACCGCCCACCGAGCCGGCAGGCCAATTCGACCGCCGCCCGTGAAAAGAAGATGTAGCGTTCGGCGTTGTCGGCGTAATCGTGTAAGCCGCCGTAGAGCGTGGGCCGGTCATAGAGTTCGTCGTTGGCGACGAGGTAGACATCGGTCCGCGAGCCGGGGCGGCGGCAGCGGAGGATTCTTGCCAGCGACGCTCGGGCTCCGATCGGCACCTCAAACTCGATGCCCGTCGGCTCGATCGTCAGCCCCTTCGAAAACACCTCGCCGTAGGCTGGCATCACCAGCGACACGTCGCAGCCGAGGCCGGCCAAGGCGTCTGGCAACGCCCCTGTGACGTCGGCCAGGCCGCCGGTCTTGGCGAAGGGGACGGCCTCGCTGGCAATTTCAAAAACTCGCATGCACGGCCATCCACGGAGAGCGGCGGTGGAACGATCCACGCACTGATACTATAGGTCACGGTTTGGCACGGTCCCGACGCCGTGCGGCCCAGCAAAACCCTCACGATTTGCCTTTCCAACCACATGTGCCCCCTCGTTAACCCGGCCGCCCTGTTCACACTCCGGCTCCCCTGCCGCCGCCGGGAAAAGCTCTGGCCCCCAACCACGGGAGGGTTCGACGAGACCTGCCGACTGCCATCCTTCGCCGACGTGGCGGGTGTGCCCGACGTACTTGATCTCTGGATGGCGTGGAACCCCGCGGGGCTCGCCGTGCGGGGCGTGGCCCGCAGCGTCGGTGCGACCCGTTGGTGCCACCCGACGCGGCCCGAGGACAGCGACGGCCTCCATCTCTGGATCGCGACACGGCCGACCGGGGAGAGCCATCGCGCCGGCCGCTATTGCCGGCGGCTCGCGCTGTTGCCGACGGGCGGCGGGCGGCTCGCCGACAAGCCCGTGGCCGTGCCCGCGACGATTCCGCGCACCAGCGAGGTGCCGGCGGAACTGCCTGAGGGCTCGATCACGATAGAGTCGAAACTCTCGGCCGACGGCTGGCAGATCGATGCTATGATCGCCGCCGCCGCCCTGCCCGGCTGGGATCCCGCCGAGATTCCGCGGCTCGGGTTCTTCGCCGCGCTCGTCGACCGACGGCTCGGCAAGGTGCCGTGCTTTGCGCCGCCAGAGTTTCCCTGGGACGGCGACCCGACCACGTGGGCGGAGTTGGAGCTCGTCGCGTAAGCGACGAGTGCGCCCCGCTTCCCGTCAGGAAGCCCCACGCTTGAGCGCGGGGAATACGCGAGCCACTTCATCCCGCTCCCCACCACCGCCCCCGTGCCTACGCGTCGTCGGCGAAGGGCTCGATCTCGACCGCTGCGGGGGGCAGGCTGTCGAGGAAGACCTTGCCGTAGGGTTTCGTGACCATGCGCGGATCCAAAATCACTACGGAACCGCGATCGGTGTGCGTGCGAATCAGCCGGCCAAAACCCTGCTTGAGCTTGAGCACCGCCTCGGGGAGCTGGTATTCGGCGAAGGCGTTGCCGCCGGCCTGCTTGATGGCTTCGATCCGCGCGGCGACGAGCGGCCGATCGGGCACGGCAAAGGGAAGTTTCGTGATGATCACGGTCACGAGCACGTCGCCCGGCAGATCGATCCCCTGCCAGAAGCCGTCAGTGCCCAACAGCACGCTCCCCGGCCCCTCACGAAACTCCTCCAGCATCCGCGACCGCGGCAGGCCATCGGCCTGGCTCACGAGCCGGAAGTTCCGCCGCACGCACCACCCGGCGAGTTCCGCCGATGCCTTGGCGAGCGCCGCGTGGCTCGTGAAGAGCACCATCGCGCGACCTTCGCTCCGCGCCACGTAGCGCCGGATCATCTTGGCCACGCCGCTGTCAAAAGCATCGCGGTCGGCGGGATCAGGCAGCCGGTCGACGAGTACGAGTTTTGCCTGCCTGGCATAGTCAAAGGGGCTGCCGAGCCGCCGCGACAGGGCCTTGTCGCCCACGCCCAGCCGGCTCCGCAGGAACGCGAAGCCATCCGCGGCCTTTTGCGCCAGAGGGAAGTCGTCGATGTCGGAGGACAGGGGCTTTCTCGGCTCTGGCGTCTCGACGGCGAGCGTGGCGCTTGTGAGCACGACTGTGCCAACGCGGCCGAAGAGTTCGCGGCGGAGCGTCTCGCTGACATCGACCGGGGCGCTCGAGAGCGTGATCCGCTCGCGGCCGCGGCGCGACCGCTGGGCCTCGACCCACCAGACGCTCCCCGCCGCTTTCTGTCCCAGCCAGGTCTCGAGGGCAGACGCATGCGCATCGAGCCGATCGGCGAGCGAGAGAAAATCGTGTCGCTCGGCCGGATTGCCGATCTCGTCGGAGGCGGCGCGGAGCTTTCTCGCCAGAGACGCGAGCGGTTCACCGAGCGAGTTGGTCACGAGGCCCGGCCTCGTGACCCGCCAGGGTGATTCGCCGCGCGAGCCCACCTCCTCACGGACCGCGGCAAAAAAAGCCTCGGCGGCGCGGCGGCCGCGGCGGACGTCGGCTTCGAGGTCGTGCATCCTGTAATGCGCAAGCAGCCCGCGGTGGGTCCGTTCGCTAGAGAGTTTGGAGAGCACCCGCTCCACGCCGCCGCTCGACACCCCGATGCCGAGGTGCTCGCTCGCCACGCCCTCGACGGTGTGCGCCTCGTCGAAGATCACGATGTCGTGATTGGGGAGCAGACTCGCCCCCGCGCGACGGACGGCGAGATCGGCAAAGTAGAGCGCATGGTTGACGATCAGCACCTGCGCGTGGGCCATCCGCCGACGGGCGGCGTAGTAGTGGCACTGCTGGTGGGTCGGGCAGGCGCGGCCCATGCAGTTGCCGGCGTCGCTGGCCACCTCGTCCCAGACGGCGTCGCTGGGGAGCGCTGGCAAATCGGCGAGCGAGCCATCGGCCGTGTGCTTGGCCCACGATGCGATTTCGAGGAGCTCGGCCCGCTCTCCCTCTTCGGTAAACAGGCTCCCCGATCGCTCGAGTGCCAGCGTTAGCCGCCGCAGGCTCACGTAGTTGCGGCGCCCCTTGACGAGCACCGCGGAAAACTCTCTGGGCATCACCGCCGCCACCAGCGGGATGTCCTTGGTGACGAGCTGTTCCTGCAGCGCGATCGTATGGGTCGAGATCACGACCCGCCGTGGCCGGTCGCCCGGTGCCGCAGTCGTTTGCTCGTCCTCGTCTTCCCAGTCGGGCTCCCTCTCGGCGGCGACCGGCTCAGCCTGATCGGCCGTCGCGGCGAGTACCGCGGGCACGAGATAGGCAAGGCTCTTCCCCACGCCGGTGCCGGCTTCGATGATCGCGTGCTTTCGCGCCGCGATCGCCTCGGCGACGAGGTTGGCCATCTCGACCTGTTCGGGCCGCGACTCCCACCCGGCCAGCCGCGCGGCAAGCCGCCCGCCGGGCGCCAGGAAATCCTCAGGGGTCGACATGCGAAGAGTCTACCGACGGACACGAGGCTGGGTTTCCCCACGCCGCCACCGGGTAAGGTAAGGTTTCAGCGTCTGCGACCCGGCAAGGAACGTCCGCATGCCCAACTCCACCGATCAAGAGCCCGATTCGTCCGCCTCCAAGGGCAAGGCCTGGGGGGGCGTGTTCCGCGAGCCGACCGACACGCGGGTCGAGCGCTTCTCCGAGAGCGTGTCGTTCGACCGGCGGCTGGCCAACGACGACATCGACGGCTCGATCGCCCATGCACAGATGCTGGCCCACTGCGGCCTGATGACGGTGCAGGAGGCCGATGCGATCGCGCACGTGCTCGAGGAGATCCGTGGCGAGATCCAGGCCGGCCGGTTCGAATACACGATATCGAAGGAAGACATCCACCTCCACATCGAATCGGCGCTGACGGCCCGGCTGGGCGACACGGGGCGAAAACTTCACACGGCACGCAGCCGCAACGACCAAGTCGCAACCGACCTGCGGCTGTATTGTCGGCGGGCGATCGACCGGCTTGACCGCGGACTTGTCGAACTCCAGCGGGCCTTTCTCGGCATGGCGGAGCGGGAGCAGGGGCTCGTGATCCCGGGCTACACCCACCTGCGGCGGGCGCAGCCGCTGCTGGCGGCTCATCAACTCTTGGCGTGGTGCGAGAAGTTCGCCCGCGACCGTGAAAGGCTCGCCGACTGTCGCCGGCGGACCAACGTGCTGCCGCTCGGCTCGGGGGCGATCGCCGGAACGAGCCTGCCCATCGACCGCGAGCATGTCAAGGAATCACTCGGCTTCGAGGCCGTGGCGGCCAACAGCCTCGACGGCGCGAGCGATCGCGACTTTGCCTGCGAACTCGCCTTCGTGATCTCCCTGTGCATGGTGCACCTCTCGCAATGGGCCGAGGAATGGATTCTCTACAGCACACAGGAGTTTGGATTCATCCGACTCCCGGAGGGCTTCTGCACCGGCAGCTCGATCATGCCGCAGAAGATCAACCCCGACGTGCTGGAACTCATCCGCGGCAAGAGCGCCCGCGCGATCGGCAACGTGCAATCGCTGCTCGTGCTCTTGAAGGGCCTGCCCACCGCATACAACCGCGACCTGCAGGAAGACAAGGAGCGGATCTTCGACTCGATCGACACGCTCGAGGCGGTGCTCGGCGTGGCCGCGCCCCTCGTGGAGGGCACGTCGTTCGACCGGCCGCGAATCACCGCCACGCTCGAGCGCGGCCACCTCGACGCGACGAGCCTGATGGAGGCGCTGATCGCCCAGGGAGTTCCCCAACGGACGGCCCACGAAACAGTCGGCCATCTCGTTCGCCGGGCGATGACCCGGGGGGTGTCGCTGGCGGAACTTTCCGACGAGGAGTTTTCTCGGGACTATGCCGGTTGGAACGGCTCGTTGCGCGGGGCCCTGGGGGCATCCCGGGCAGTTGAGCGGATGGCGAGTTTCGGCTCGACCGCCCCGGCGGCGGTTGCCGAACAAATTGCGGTGTGGCGACGGCGGCTCGGTGTCGCGGTCGCGCCGTAACACCCGCGTTGTCGCTCCCAATGCCAGGAATCCAGCGGACCGCATCTCGTCGACGGCCCGAAGCGGCCGCCCGGGCAGTCCTGCTCATGCTCGTGGCTTCGCTGGCGGCCGCCGCGGATGACCCGCCGCTCGATCCGCTCCAGCAGGCGGTTGTCGGCTCCCTCGCCTCCTCGCCCCGCACGGCGCCGGGGGACCTGTTTGACGCGGTACTCGTCGCATCCGAGGTCGAGGCGGCTGCGGCGACCGAGGAGTGGCTCCGCCGGTTCGTGACGGCGGTCGATGCGGCCGGTGAACGAAAACTCGACGTGCTCGCTGACATCGGCGACCGTGTCGACGCGGCGGCGCTCAACCGGCTCGAGCGACTGCTTGAGGCCCGCGATCCGGCCGTCACCAAGGTCGTGGCTGCCATCCGCCAAGCCGCACGACTCCGCCGCCGCGATCCACGTCGGCTGGCCCAGGCTGTGGAGAATCTCCGGAGCGACTCGGCCGCCATCCGCACGGCGGCCGCCAGCGATCTCGCCCGGGCCCGCGAGGACGCCCTGCCAGTGCTCGTTCCGCTGCTCGAGTCCACCGCGGCCGTCGACACAAAGCCACGACAGGCGGCCCGCGAACTGATCGCGATGCTCGGCGAAGACGCCCGCCAGCCGCTCCTGGAATGGCTCGCCTCCGACAGCGTCGAGCATTGGCCCGGCGTGATCGAGGCCCTCGACGTCAGTGGCGCACGTGACATCGAGGCCTTCCTGCTCGGACCGGCCACGGTCACCGACGCGCCGCCGCAGGTGCGCGAGGCGGCCAAGCGCGTACTCGCCCGACGCGCGGCCCGACGCGGCAGCCACCGCGAATCCGCGCCGCCGGCGCGGGACGTGGTCGAGACGATGATCGCCGACCGGCTCGACCGTACACTCGGCCCCGACGGCCTGCCAGCGGTCGACCACCTCTGCCTTGAACCTCTCACCGATCCGGCTGCTGCCGTGGTTTCGCTCGGCGGCAGCATTGCCGGCGTCGTCGAACGGCGGGTGTGGGACGCCGCGGCAGAGCGGTTCGAGCCGGTCCGCATGACCCCGCGGGCGGCACGGGCCCGCGAGGCGCTTCATCTGGCCCGCGACCTGATGGCGATCGACGCCCGTGACCCGCGGGCGGTGAACCTGGCGCTTCTGGCGCGAATGGAGTCGCTGCTGGTCACGGCGGGCGATCCGGCCGGAATCCCGCCCAAGGAGCTCGAGGCGGTGCTCGCGGGCCCCGACGGCTTCACGGCCGAAACGGCAGCGGATGTACTCGACGCGGCCGCCGAGCATGGCCTGTGGGAGGCGGCCGCGGGGGCGGCGGCGGCGCTGGCGCCCCCGCAGGGCGTTAGCGCCTTAACGCCGCTCAGTCCGGCCGTTCGCAAGACACTCGTGCGGGCGCTGGCGGTCCCCGACGCCGGCCTCCAGTTCACCGTGGCCCGCACGCTCGCCCTCACGGCCGGCGAGCCCCCCTATGCCGGCTCGAGCCGCGTGCTCGACGCGCTTATGCACGCGGCGACCTCGACGGGTGGCGACCGCGCCGTGGTCGCACACCCCGACACCGCGGTCGTCGACGCTCTCGCCACGGGTGTCTCGCGTTTTGGCTATGAGCCGGTGCGAGTCTCGACCGGCAGGGAAGCGATCTTTGCCGCCCGCGAGCATGCCGACACCGTGCTCGTGCTCGTGGCCGCACGGATCGCCAGACCGTCGGCGGTCGAGACCGTCCAGTTCCTGCAGCAGCAGGGCCTCGGCGACACGCCGGCGGTGCTCGTCGTGGTCGATCCGCTCGACGACGACGGGCGGGGCTGTTTTCTCACGCACCTGCTCATGACGTTCAGTGATCTGCACGGGATGGCGATCGTCGATCGACTCGACAGTGTGTTCGAACCGGTGGTCGACGAGCGGACGGGCGACGTGACGATGCCGCCGCGGTTTCCCGACATGCTCGCGCAGGCCGCGGGCCCACCGGCGGTCGATCCAGCCAGTCGCGAGGCCAGGCGGCTGACGCGGCTGGCCCGGGCCCGCGAGGCCCTCACGCTACTCGGGCAACTCTCCCGCCGTGGCTGGGACGTGCGGCCCGCATCCACAAGAGCGCTGGCGGCGCTGACCACCGCAGAGCTCCACGACCCCGCCGTGTCCCTTCTGGCAACGCTCGGACGGCCCGAGGCGCAGGAGGCGCTCGCCATCGAGGCCGAACGGGCCGATCTGCCGGACGACCTGCGAAAAGCCGCCCTCTCAGCCTTCGCGTCGAGCGTCGCGCGTCACGGCGTGCTGCTCGATTGCGGTCAGGTGCGCGGCGTGGCCACGAGGTACACTCTGGCTGACGAGACGTCGCGTGACGTCCCCGGCGACATCCTCGAGGTGCTCGAGACCGCCGACCGGAAGAACCGGCCCGCCCAGCCCGATGCTCCGCTCACCCGGCCCAACCGCTGACGACTCCACGGCCGCGCCCCTCGCGGGCCTGATCGGCGCGAGCCCAGCCATGCTCGAGGTCTATGCGACCACCCGCCGCGTGGCCGCGTCGAACGCCTCGGTGCTCCTCCTCGGCGAGACGGGCACCGGCAAGGAGCTGATCGCCCGGGCGATCCACGAACTTTCCCCGCGGGGCAGCGGGCCGTTCGTTCGCGTCAACTGTGGCGCCCTCTCCGAGAGCCTGCTGGAAAGCGAGCTCTTCGGCCACGTCCGCGGAGCCTTTACCGGTGCGGTCGCCAACCGCGCCGGCCGGTTCGAGGCAGCCCACACCGGCACGATCTTCCTCGACGAGATCAACTCCACCACGCCCAAGCTCCAGGTCAAACTCCTCCGCGTGCTACAGGAGCGGGAGTTCGAGCGGGTGGGCGACGCCGAGACCATCAGCGTCGACACGCGGGTGATCGCCGCGAGCAACCGTGACCTCCTCGACGAGGTCGCCAAGGAGACGTTCCGGGAAGACCTCTTCTATCGGCTCAACGTCGTGCCGATCATCCTGCCGCCGCTGCGAGCCCGTCGCGAAGACATCCCGCTGCTCGTCAGCCACTTCCTCGCGATCTACAACGAAGAGAACGATCGCTACGTCGTCCACATCCAGAAAGATGCGCTCGATGCGATGGTCAAGTATCATTGGCCGGGCAACGTTCGCGAACTGCAAAACGCCGTCGAGCGCTGCGTGGTGATGGCCCAGAGCGATGAACTCACGCTCGACCTGCTGCCGCCGACGATGCGGGGTGACCGGTCAGCCGCGAAGATGCCCGGCCGCGGCGGGGACCTCGACAGCCTCGCCCGCGACCTGGTCGAGCAGGGCATGACGACGGCCGGCCCCGGCGACGACACCCTCTTCGATCGGATCGTGAGCCGCGTCGAGCGGGAGCTGATCGCGCAGATGCTCGCCGCCTG
>JBBDNW010000172.1:0-2948 GCA_040877375.1 Pirellulales bacterium
AGGAAGCCCCAAGCGCGAGCGCGGGGAATCCGCCCCCCACCCCACCCGGCTCCGCGCGACCGCCGAAGTCGCCACCCGCATACCCATCGCTCGCGCTCCGGGCTTCTTGGGGGCACCCGCGGCAGCGCATCCCGACAGGAAGCCCCAAGCGCGAGCGCGGGGAATCCGCCCCCCACCCCACCCCGCGATCACGTTCCGCAAAATGTGCGGTAGGGGCCGCAGCCTGCCGGTGGCCCGGAGCGGTAGGGTTCGTTCTCGGCCGTCTCGACAAATGGTGAGCCGAGGACGGCGAGGAGCCGGTGACACACCGAGAGGTCGCCCGACTCCGCTGCGGCCAAGGCTTCTTCAACGCGATGGTTCCGCGGGATCACGATCGGGTTTACCCGCCGCATCCGCGCGGCGGCCTCGGCGATCGTGCCCGGCTCGCGCGTGAGCCGCGCCCGCCAGGTGGTGCACCATTCGCCCAAGGCCTGTGTGACGCAGACTTCCTCCGCCGGCGTCGCCACTTCGGCACATCCGGCGAGGTTCGCGAACGTCGCCGTGAAGTCCGACCGCGTCTCCTGCATTCGCACGAGCAGCGTGGCAAACAGCTCGCCGTCTCCTTCCTCCCCAGAAGCTAGCCCGAGTTTTGCCCGCGCCCCTGCCAGACGATGACGCTCAAACCGCTCCGGGAACGTGCCCAACACCTCCCGCACTTGGTCGAGTGCCGCCTCTTCACCACCGCGCACGAGCGGCAGGAGACTCTCGGCGAGGCGGGCGAGATTCCAGTGGGTGATCGCGGGCTGGCTGGCGTAGGCGTAGCGGCCTTGCTGATCGATCGAGCTGAATGCCGTCGTGGGATCGTAGGTGTCGAGAAACGCGCAGGGCCCGTAGTCGATCGTCTCGCCCGACACCACGACGTTGTCGGTGTTCATCACGCCATGCACGAAGCCCACGAGCATCCACCGCGCCACGAGCGCCGCCTGCCGTTCGACCACCGCTTCGAGGAAGGCCGCTGCCGGGTCGTCTGCCGCGGCAAGCTCCGGGTC
The DNA here is from genome assembly GCA_040877375.1 of Pirellulales bacterium. Lineage (GTDB taxonomy): Bacteria > Planctomycetota > Planctomycetia > Pirellulales > UBA1268 > QWPN01. Next base: position 1,029 of record JBBDNW010000172.1, read on the forward strand.
GTGACGGGCGATGGCATAGTGGAGAAGCGCGGCGAGCAGGCTCTGGTCCGCGAGCGCCGCCGCGTATTCAAACGTGCCCACACGGATGTGGCTGGCCGCGACACGGGTCAGGATCGCGCCGGGCAGAGGCGTTGCCCGCAACACCTGCTCGCCAGTGGTCGCGACGGCGAGGCTGCGGGTGGTGGGAATCCCCAGGGCATACATCCCCTCGCTGACGATGTGCTCACGGAGCATCGGGCCCAAGGCCGCGCGTCCGTCGCCGCTGCGGGAGTAGGGCGTGCGGCCCGAACCCTTGAGCTGGATGTCGAAGCGGCGGCTATCCGGCGTCAGTTGTTCGCCCAACAGGATCGCCCGGCCGTCACCGAGGTTTGTGAAATAGCCGAACTGGTGGCCGGCATACGCCTGGGCGATCGGCGTGGCTCCCGGCGGAAGCGTGTTGCCGGCAAACACCACGGCGCCCTCCTGCCGCAGCAGCTCGGGGTCGAGCCCTAGGGCGGTTGCGAGGGGTTCGTTCAGGACCACGAGGGCGGGGGCCCGCACCGGCGTGGGCGTCGCACGAACAAAGAACGGCTCCGGCAGCCGCGCGTACGAGTTGTCAAACCGCCAGCCCGCGTCTGCAATCGTCCGGTTCATGCGCCGTATCTCTGGAGTCTCGGGCAGTTCGCGACACGTGCGGCCGCCCGCTCCACTGTAGCCGCCCGCGTTTTTAGGGCGGATTTCACGCTGGCCCCGGCTGTCGCCCTACGCCACAATCCCCGCCCGCCGCTCCGGACGGCAGCCGCAACTTTTTCCCGACGACAACTAGCCACGCAGCCACGCATGCACCCGCCCCACCATCAGCCGCTCGGCATTTCCGCCATTTCGCTCCATCAGCCCGCCTGGGAGCTGGAGAATGACTGGTTTGGCGACAGCATGCCCCGCAAGTTCGCGCACCACACTGGGATCGAGGCCCGTGGAATCTCGCTCGACGACGAACAAACGATGGGGCTGCACGCCGTCCGGCAACTCCAGCGCGAGACAGGCTGCAATCTTGCCGACTGCCGCGGCATCGTGTTTGTGTCGCCATCCTTTCTTCCGCCCTCGGTGGCCCGTCGGCATCTCTCGCCGGCTAAAGTGGCGGCCGAACGTCCGAGTCGCGCGGCACGGCAACTGGCCCGTGAACTCGGTGCGCGCCGTTGCCGCACCATCGGCATCAACTGGTTCTGCTGCGGCTATAGCCGGGCGTTTGAGCTCGTGAGCCAACGCTGGGCCCCGCGGCTTGGCCTCGAGCGGGACGAGTTCCTGCTCGTCGTCGTCGCCAGCCGCATCAGCCGCATCACCGACTACGGCTGCCGGCAGACGGCCGGCCTGTTCGGCGACATGGCATCGGCCACGCTGCTCTCGCCCACGACCAGCCGCAGGCACCCGGTGCATTTCGAGATCGTGCATGCCGTAGCCGAGAAACAGCCTGTTGAGCGATCGGCCTTTGATTTTCACCTGCGGCCGCAGGTCGCCGTGCCGGTCCCGGGCGGCGGCAGGGGAGTTGCCGATGAGCGGCTGGTCTATTCGCTCGACGGCATGGCAATCGCGGAGATTGCCCCGCGGGCGATGTCGTCTGCCGTCGCCAAGGCGCTGGCCAGCACGGGGCATGTGGGTGGCGACGTCAACTTCGTCGTGCCGCATCAAGCCGGGTCGGGCATCGTGCGATTCACCGGCATGAAACTCGACGAGCACGGCGTCACCGGCGAACTCGTCAACGGACTCACGCAACGCACGGGCAACGTCAGCGCCTGCTCGGTCCCGCACGCCCTCAAGAGCACGTGGGGGCGGCTCGCGGGGCTGATCGCCTGTCCTACCGCCGCGGTCGGCAGCCCCGGCAAACCCGAGGTCTTGCAGGGGTGCATCCTGCTGCGTTCGACGGCCATCCACGAGCAGCAGGCT
>JBBDNW010000173.1:0-2922 GCA_040877375.1 Pirellulales bacterium
GCCACCGCCATCACCACGACCCAGGTCGCCTCGATCGCCAGGGCCCGGACGAGCTGCGCTCCCTGCACCTTGCCGAGCCAGACGGCCGAAGAAAAATAGGCGGTGTATTCGAATGGCAGCCAGTGGACGACATCGGCGAGGCTCACTCCCGCAATACCGGTCGGAACTCCTGCCAGCAGATCGATCGGGAACATGTGCCCCGAAAGCAGATACTGCACGAGCATGTAGCCAAACACGATGCTCGACACCTCCATAAACCAGAAGCCAAGCATGCCGAGGGTGGCCTCCATGAAGAAGCCCAGAAGAAAGGAGAGCACGAGCGACGTCAGGAAGGCGGCGATCGTGGTCGCATCTGGCACAGGGGGAAAATAACTGCGACAGAAAAAGAAGATGCTGGCGAAGGGAAGCACGGCCACGGCGTAGTACACGAGTTTGTGGGCGACTCGGGCGGCGAGCAAAAACGAGAGGTAGTCGACCGGCTGAACGAGGAACTTCTTGACCGAGCCGTCGCGGACACTTCGAGCGATGCCCGTGGAGAGGCCCGGCATACTGGAGAAGGCCCGGGTCACCATCGTGAGGAGGTAATAAGCGACGATGTCATTTCGCGAGTAGCCGCCGATGTCGGACTTGCTCGTGGCGGCGAACACGGCCGTCCAGAGGAAGACCTGCGTGACGATCGGCAGAAATCGCATCAGCGTGCCGAGGGCGAAATCGCCCCGGTAGACGAGACGTTCCTCGAGGCTGATCTTCAGCATCGTCCACCAGATGCGCAGGCCCTGGAACGCCGGTGCGGGCCGCGCAATCGACTCGTTCATGACGCGGCCCCCGCGGACGCCGCCGCTTCGCGGGCATCCAAGCGGAACAGTTCGGCCACGATTTCCTCCAGCGGCACGTCCTCCACAGAGACGTCGCGGACGCCAGCCGAGCCGAGAATCTCAGGAAGCACCTCGGCGATCCGGTTGCGGTCGATCCGCATGATCACCTGCGGCCCGCGGCACTCGCAGGGAAACCCAAACCGCTCAAGCGTCGCCAGGTCGGGCACCTCGTCGAGTTCCAGCGTGACGATCTTATGTGTCGTGAAGCGGTCGACGATCTCAGCGAGCGAGCCGTCGTAGAGGATGTCGCCCCGGGTAATGACCACGACCCGCTCGCAGAGGGCGGCCACGTCCTTCATGTAGTGCGTCGTCAGCACCACGGTCATCTGCCGCCGCGACTGGACGCCGCGGAGGAAGTCGTGGATCGTGTGCTGAGCCACCACGTCAAGGCCGATCGTCGGCTCGTCGAGAAAGAGCACTTCCGGCTCGTGGAGCAACGCCGCCACGAGTTCGAGTTTCATCCGCTCGCCGAGCGACAGTTCACGAACTGGCTGGAGGATCAGCCGCCGCACACCGAGCATGTCGACGAGTTCATCGCGAGTTCGCTCGAAGTGGGCAGGTTCGATCCGATAGATTTCTTGATGCAGGCGAAAGCTCTCGGCGGCCGGCAGATCCCACCAGAGCTGATTCCTCTGCCCCATGACGAGCGCGAACCGACGGCGGAAGTCGTCGGCCCGCTCCCAGGGCACGTGACCGAGCACCCGAGCTGTGCCCCGTGAGGGCGTGATGATGCCTGAAAGCAGTTTGAGGAGCGTCGTCTTGCCCGCCCCATTGGGCCCGAGGAGGGCCACGAACTCGCCGCGGCCGACGGTCAGGTTGACCCCCTTGACGGCCTCCACAACCCGGCTCGTGCGGTGAAACAGCGCACGGACGCTCGCCGCCAGCCCCTCCGGCTTGTCGAAGACGCGATACTCCTTGGCGAGCCCCTCGACGCGGATCACAAAATCTGAAACCGCTGTAGCCACGCTGGGATCGGAGTTGTGCATAACAAGAGTATAAGGGAAAACCATTCCGTCCCCTCGGGAGCTCGGTGAACATGTTCCGCATTGGCCTCGGTCACGACACGCATCGCCTCGGCCCCGGCGACGGGCTCATGATCGGCGGCGTGCGCATCCCCCACGACCGCTCGGCGATCGGCCACAGCGACGCCGACGTCCTCCTCCACGCCATCACCGACGCGGTGCTCGGCGCCGCGGCGATCGGCGACATCGGTGGGATGTTTCCCGACACCGACCCCGCCAACAAGGGACGCGATTCGGCCGATATGCTTCGTCGGGCCTGGGCGACGGTGAACGCGGCCGGCTGGCGGATCGCAAACCTCGACTGCGTGGTCTTCGCCCAGCGGCCCAAGATCCTGCCGCACCGTGCTGCCATTCAGCGACGGATCGCCGAGATCCTCCGCATCGAAGAGGAGGCGGTCTGGCTCAAGGCAAAGACGGGCGAGGGCGTCGGCCCGATCGGTGAGGAACGAGCGGTCGCCGCGGAGTGCGTCGTGCTCATCGAACGCGACACGTGAGTGGCAAGCCGCGGGCAGGAGACATCCGCGGAGGCTCGAGGGCACAGGGAACTTCATCGCCCAAGACGATGCCCACGGGGCCATTGCATCGCGTGGTTCTGGACTCCTTCGCTACAGCCCACGCCACCTACAGACAACGACCGCAACCGCGTCCATCTGGTCAGGTGTCAACGCACCAAGACGACGAATAACCTTGGCGTGCGGGATCGAGACGGAATGATCTTCGTGACCATACCCAGGTCCACGAGCCACACTTCACCGAGGAGCGGATTGGCCATCACCAGCCTCTCGTGTGTCCAGGTCGAGGAACAGTTCCTCTGCTACAGCGCCGAGGCTATCGTCACCGATGCCGCCCGCTTCGCCCTGCACGACTTGCTTTAACAGCAGACTGGTGGCCTCGTGCTTTTCCGCGTCGCTCCACGCTTAGAATGAGCGAATAAGGTCGCGGACGGCGCTGGTCATTGACGACATTTCATGGGTGACATGTAAAGATGTACGCGAGAACAGGTATGAGGCAAAGGGGAATCCCCG
>JBBDNW010000174.1:0-2883 GCA_040877375.1 Pirellulales bacterium
GGGCAGCGCACCCGTCATGCCGGCGGCAGACACCTCGCTACGAACGCCGCGTAGTCTTTCGGTGTGTCGATGCCGCGGGCGGCGTGGTCGATCGCGGCCGCCACGATCGGAATCCCGGCCTCGATCACCCGCAGCTGCTCCAGGCTCTCGACCGCGGCCAGCCGCGACTCCGGGAGCGACTCCCACCGCTCGAGCACGCTGCGGCGATAGGCGTAGAGCCCGACATGCTGCCAATAGAGGGGCGGCTCGGCGGCGAGCAGGGCGTCGGTCCAATCACGGGCCGCGGGCACGGCCGCGCGACTGAAGTAGATCGCCCGCCAGCAGCCGGCCTCGGCAGTGCCGTCGGCGTGATGCCACGGCGTGAGCACCGCCTTCACGGCGGCCGGATCGCGGAGGTCGTCGGCCCGCCGCATCGGCGTCACGAGCGTGGCCACGCCGGCCTCGGGGCAGCGGGCGAGGAGGTCGATCGCGGCGTCGATCGCCGATGCGGCCAACTCGGGCTCGTCTCCCTGCACGTTCACGATCACGTCGGCTTCGGGCAGGCGGCCGAGCGCCTCCACGATCCGCGCCGTGCCGCTTGTGGCCTCTGGCGACGTCATCACAGCCGTGCCGCCGAATCGAGCCACCGCTGCTGCGATCTCGTTGCTGTCGGTCGCCACGACGACGTCAGTTGCCGCCTGCGCTGCCCGCGCGGCGGTCCAGGTGTGCGCAATAAGCGGCCGGCCTGTTTCGGCGAGCAGCATCTTGCGGGGCAGCCGCGTGCTGGAAAGCCGGGCGGGAATGACGATCACGGCTGACAGCGGGCGGGCGGGAGTGTGCATGGCGGGAGAGTCTCGATGGCGGGGAAAACCGGGGATCGCTACGATGCGGGGAGAGGTCGGCGGACGGTGGCGACATCGCCACGTCCCGAGCCGATCGGCCCGACGCCCCAGGATTTTCCAGATGTGCGGCATCGTCGGCTACGTCGGCTTCCGCCGGGCGACCGGCCTGATCCTCGAGGGCCTCCGGCGGCTCGAATACCGGGGCTACGATTCCTCGGGCCTCGCGGTCCTCGATGAGGACGGCACGATCGACGTCTTCAAGGCCGCAGGACGCCTGGCCCGCCTCGAAGCCCTCGTCCGCGACGAGCCACTCGACGGCTCGATCGCCATCGGCCACACGCGGTGGGCCACCCACGGGGCACCTACCGACGCCAATGCCCATCCGCACGTCGGTCTGGGCACCGCCGGCCCCACGCTCGCGATCGCCCACAACGGCGTGGTCGAAAACTTCCGGGCACTCAAGACGCGGCTCGAGACGGAAGGCTATGTGTTTCAGTCGGAGACCGACACGGAAGTGATCGCCCATCTCATCGACAGCTGCCTCTCCAAGGCGCTCGCCGAGGGATCACGAGTGACCGACGAGCCGGTCGACTCGCCGTTTGTCACGGCCGTCCGCGAGGCGGTGGCCCAGGTCCGCGGGACATACGGCCTGCTGGTGCTCTTTCGCAATGAGCCAGACCTCCTCGTCGCAGCCCGGTGCGGCAGCCCGCTGGTCGTGGGCGTGGGTGACGGCGAGCACTTCATCGCCAGCGACGCCAGTCCCCTGGCTGGCCACGCCGACCGGATCGTCTATCTCGCCGACCACGAGATTGCCGTGATCACGGCCTCGTCGCTGCGGATCATCCATCGTGACTCGGGATCGGTGGAGCCGTCGGTGCTGCCTCTGGAACTCTCGGCCTCCGACGTGAGCACGGGCGACTACGCCCACTTCATGCTCAAGGAGATCCACGAGCAGCCGGAGTCGATCCGCGCCGCCATGCGGGGCCGCCTCTCCCGCGACGACGCCACGGCCGTGTTTGGAGGCTTGAATCTCACGCCTCGAAAGCTCCAGCGGGTCAACCGCATCGTGCTCACCGGCTGCGGCACGAGCTGGCATGCGGCGCTCGTGGGCGAATACCTGATCGAAGAGTTCGCCCGGCTACCCGTCGAGGTGGAATACGCGAGTGAGCTCCGCTACCGCAACCCGCCGATCGATGAAGGCACGCTGCTCTTTGCGATCACGCAGTCGGGCGAGACGGCCGACACCCTCGCCGCCCTCCGCGAGATCAAGCGGAAGGGCCATCCGACGCTCGCCATCTGTAACACCGTGGGAAGTTCGATCGCCACGGAAGCCGACGGCGGGATCTACCTGCACGCCGGCCCCGAGATCGGTGTCGCCAGCACGAAGGCCTTCACGAGCCAGTGTGTGGTGCTCGCGCTGTTGGCCCTCTACTTCGGTCGGCTCCGGCACATGAGCTTCGAGCAGGGGCAGCGCTACATCGAAGCCCTGGAGCAGCTGCCGGACCTCGTGAGCCGCGCACTCGAAGCCGACGGCGAGATTCGCCGGATCGCGGCGAAGTATCAATATGCGAGCACATTTCTCTATCTCGGCCGGCAGTACAACTTCCCGGTGGCCCTGGAAGGAGCGCTCAAGCTCAAGGAGATCAGCTACATCCACGCCGAGGGTTACCCCGCGGCGGAGATGAAGCACGGCCCCATCGCGCTGGTCGACGCCGCGACGCCGAGCGTGTTTCTGATCCCACAGGGGGCGGTCTACGACAAGGTCCTCCTCAACGTGGAGGAGGTCAAGGCCCGCAAGGGACCGGTAATCGCCGTGTCGAGCATGGGTGACCAGCGCGTGCGGGAACTGGCCGACGACGTGATCGAGTTGCCGGAGGCGCCCGACTTCCTCCAGCCGATCGTGGCCGCGATTCCGCTGCAGCTCCTCGCCTACCACATCGCCGTCCTCCGCGGCTGCGACGTCGACAAGCCGCGAAACCTCGCCAAGAGCGTGACCGTCGAATAATTTGTGGAGTGCGCGTGGCGTGGAGCGGGTTGGGGTGGCAGGCGTATTCCCCGCGCT
>JBBDNW010000175.1:0-15924 GCA_040877375.1 Pirellulales bacterium
GACAGGAAGCCCCAAGCGCGAGCGCGGGGAATACGCCCGCCACCCCAACCCGCTCCGCGTCACCGCAACGGTCGCCACCCGCATGCCCATCGCTCGCGCTTTGGGCTTCTTGAAGGCACCTCACGCCACGCCTCCCGCAGGAAGCCCCAAGCGCGAGCGCGGGGAATACGCCCGCCACCCCAACCCGCTCCGCGCTAAAGTCACGCGGGCCGCCGGGCCTGCACGATCCGGGGCAGCCCGGCCATGTCCTTGAGCGTGGCCTCGGGCAGCAGGCCCGGCTGCCGTGCGATCGCGGCCTCCGCCGCCGCCACCACCGCCGGCCCGATCTCGACGACAAGCCAGCCACCCAGCGCGAGCGCCGCGGCCGCTGCAGCCACGAGCCTCTCGACAACCTCCATCCCCGTCGGCCCCGGGACGAGTGACATCCGCGGCTCGTGGAGCCGCACATCGCGGGGCAGGGCCTCAAACTCATCCTCGCGGACGTAGGGCGGATTGCTGACGATCACGTCCCAGGGGCCCGCAGCCCGCGGGTCGAACATCACGTCGCACTCCACAAACGTGATCCGCTCAGCCACATTGTGATGTGCCGCGTTGGCCCGGGCCACGGCGAGTGCCGCCGGCGAGATATCGGTGGCCACGATCATCGCCTTCGGTAGGCGGGTCGCCAGCGTCACGGCGATCGCCCCGCTGCCCGTGCCGACGTCGATGATTCGCGGCGCGGCGGCCGCCTTGCAGAGGTCGATCGCGCGGACGACGAGCCCTTCGGTTTCGGGCCGCGGCACGAGCACGTCTTTCGTGACCGAAAACGGGAGCGAGAAAAACTCCCGGCTGCCGACCAGATAGGCGACGGGCTCTCCTTCGCCGCGCCGCTTCACCAGCTCGCGAAACCGCCCCCGCTCCTGCTCGGAGACGGGCGTGCCGAAGGCAGTGTAAAGGGCGATCCGCGGACAGCCGCGAACGTGCGCGAGGAGCACCTCGGCATCGAGGCGGGGGCTGTCGCTGTCGCGGGCCCCGAGCCATTCGGTCGTCCAAGTGAGCAGCCGGCCCACCGTCCAAACGTCGTCACTCATGCCTGCCTCCTCAACTCGCGGTGGACTTGGACGACTGCTCCATCTCGCTCTTCCGCTGCGCCCGGGCGTGCTGCTCGATCGCATCGACCACCAGCCCGAGCCTCCCGGCCATCACTTGGTCGAGCGTGAAGCTCTCGTTGATGCGGTGGTCGGTGACGCGATTCTGCGGGAAGTTGTAGGTGCGGATCCGCTGGCTGCGGTCGCCGGAGCCGACCTGCGTCTTTCTCTCGGCCGACCGCTTGTCGTGCTCGATCGCTCGCTGGTGTTCATAGAGCCTCGTCTTGAGCACGCGAAGTGCCTTAGCGAAGTTTTTGTGCTGGCTCTTCTCGTCTTGGCACTGCACGACGATCCCCGTTTCGAGGTGCGTGAGCCGAACGGCGGAGGCCGTTTTGTTGACATGCTGGCCGCCGGGGCCGCTCGCGCAAAAGAGATCCTTGCGATAGTCGTCGGGCGAGATCGACACCTCCACATCCTCGGGCTCCGGCAGCACGGCGACTGTGGCCGCCGAGGTGTGGATCCGCCCCTTCGTCTCCGTGTCGGGCACCCGCTGCACGCGGTGGCCGCCGCTCTCGTGCTGGAGTTTGCGAAACACGGCATCTCCCGAGACACCGAGGATCATGTCCTTGAAGCCGCCGAGTTCTGTGGGGCTCGCGTCGAGTACCTCGAAGTCCCAGCCGATCTCCGTGCCCCAGCGGCGATACATCTCATAGAGATCGCGGACAAAAAGCGCCGCCTCGTCGCCGCCTGTGCCGGCCCGCAGTTCCATGATGCACCGCGTGCGGTCGGCGTCTTCGTCGCCCGAGCAGAGGTCGAGCAATGCCTCCCACTCCACTTCCCGACGCCTTTCGAGCTCGGGAAGCTCCGCCTCCGCGAGTTCGCGGAGGTCGTGGTCGTCGCCCCCGATCATCTCCCGATGCTCGCGGATCTGTCGTTCAAGGGCCACGAACTGCCGGTAGCGAAGCGCGAGCCGGGCGAGCGTGCCGTGCTCCCGGGCGGCGGCCGAAAGCTTCTGCTGGTCGGCAAGCACTGCCGGGTCGACGAGGGCTTGTTCGAGCGTCTCAAACCGGGCGAGCTTCTGCTCGAGTTCGCCGCGCAGACCACCGGAGGTGAGATCAGCCATGGATCGCGACGGCCCGCCCCTCGGAGAAATCACTCGATCCCGGAGCCGGCGTCAGCGAACCAGGCCACAGAGCCAAGGTTCGCCCACAGGCCTCGGGGCCGGGGTTAGGAAGCGGGCGCTTCAGCGGCCTTCTTCTTCTTGAGGCTGGCATAGCCTGCGCCTGCGAACTTCGACTTGAACTTTTCGATCCGGCCGGCCGTGTCGACAAACTTCAGCTTGCCCGTGAAGAAGGGATGGCAGACGTTGCAAATGTCGACCTTGATCTCCGGCACCGTGCTCCGCGTGGCGAACGTGTTGCCGCAGCCGCAGCGTACGACGGTGTGGATGTAGTTGGGGTGGATGCCGTCTTTCATGGTCATGATCCGGTTCGGAGAAACAGGTCTGGAAAATCTGCGAGCCTTTTACTGTAACGAGCAGGCCATCACCCGGCAATGCGGGCCGTCCTCCAGGCTTTTTGCCGTCAAGTAGCCCCAATCGCGAGCGCGGGGAATACGCCCGCCGCACCGATCCGTTTCGCACGGCTGTCGCGGTCGCCACCCGGATTCCCATCGCTCGCGCTCCGGGCTTTTTGGGGGGCACGTCCCGCAGCGACGTTCAATCGCCCTCTTTCACGCCCTCTGCGTTGGTTTTTTCGAGGCGGTCGGCCAGCAGCCGACTGCCGAAACGCTGCGGTGAACCGTCCTCCCCGAGCACTTTCACGGCTTCGTCGATCCGGCCGAGGGCGGCGAGCGCCCGGCCGAGATTGGCCCGGGCCGCGTCCGTCCACCGACTGTCCGGCGAGGTCTCGAGCGTCATGCGCTGGAGGTAGTCAACGGCCGCCTCGTTCTCTCCCTCCGCGAGCGTCACGACGCCAAGCCAGTAGGTCGCGTCTTCCTTCATGCGGCGGTACAGCCGCTCCACGGCGTCTGCCTGAGGAGGCGGAGCGGCTTGAACCGCCTGCTGGATCACCGCCTTGGAGGGACGGGCCGCGAGGTAGGCGGCCTTGGCTCCCTCGGGGCCATCGAGGTCGCCGCGAAACTCGCGGACGCGGGCGGTGAAAAGCGGCCGGATGAGTCGAATCTCCTGCCGCTCGCCGCGTCTCGGCTCGGCATACGTCACGGCCAGCGGGGCGAGTTCGCGAGCCACGACGGGCGCCGTGGAGGCTGCGCGGCGACGAACCACCGTCTCCCAGGGAAACTCCCACAGAACGACGCGGGCGTCGACACCCGGCAGGCCAGCGGCGGCCCGTGCGCCCAGGGCATCGGCATCGACCGCCAGCCGCATGCCGTGCTTGGCGACGCAATCCTTGTCGAGCGCGGCCATGCGACGCGAGAGGCTCCACGGATCGGCGACCACCAAAACCGACAGCGATGCGACATCCGCCGACTTCACCGGATACGGGCGGTCCGGCAGCGACAACGCCTCGAGAATCGCCGGATCGGCAGCCGCCTGCCGGGCTGTCGCCACGCCGGCCCCGTTCGGGCCGGGGACGGGCATTCCGTAGGTGGGCTCGAAGAGGTAGGCCTCGCCGCCAGTGACGATTGCGGGAAGCCACGGCCGTGCCTTGCCGGCCGCTGCGTCGCCCGTGGCGAGCATCACGCCGTCGAGACCTGCCTGCTGCAAGAGCTCGATGAAGATCCATGCCCGCTGAGCGGCGCTGGCGCGGCCGGACAGCAGCACTTCGCCAGGCAGAAACCACCGTGTGCCCGGCGTCTCGGTGGAGGGCACCATCGGCGGATCGCTGACGATGGCGAGCGACCGGATCGTCCACTCAAACAGGTTTCGAGCGACGTCGATGTCGTCGATGGCATCACCGCGGACCGAGTTGGCGATGTCGGCGAGCCAGCGTCGGTCGCGGACAGCGATCACGTCGCCGCCAGCGTCGAACAGCCGCTGCTCAAGCGCCGAGTCGAGGCCAGAGCGGAGGTCGTCTCGCAGCGTCGACACGAGCGGATCGATCCGCCAACCCGCAGCCTCGGCCGACGTCAGGTGGCCCCACTGACTGAGCCTGTCGAAGGCCTGTTCGTAGGCCCGCTGCTCATCGAAATCGTCGAGTCTCGCCAGCGCCGACACCGCGCCGGCGATGAGCTTGTCGCCGGCGACGCGGGCTGCGGCCGATCGCGCGGTCGCTGCACCGGATGCCGGCGGCTGCCGTGGGGCCGGCCCGCCGCATCCCGCCCCAACCAGCACCAGCGCGGCAAGCAGGCCCGCCGTGCGGCCAACCGGCCATGCCCGCGGCCACGACCACGGTGCTCTCTTCGTCATGCCCGCTCCCCCGCGAGCCTGGCCTCGTGAATCCGCAAGACCCGCTCGAGCACGCCTCCGAGTTGGTCCAGCGGCACCATGTTGGGGCCGTCGCTGGGGCTGGTGTCGGGGTCCGGATGGGTCTCGAAAAACACGCCGTCGATGCCCACCGCCGCGGCCGCGCGGGCGAGCGGTTCGACGAGCGTGCGGTCGCCGCCCGTCGCTTCCCCGAGGCTCGCAGGCCGCTGCACCGAGTGGGTGGCATCGAAGATCACCGGCACGCCCAGAGCTCGCATCGCGGGCAGCCCGGTGAAGTCGTTGACGAGGCGACCGTAGCCGAAGAACGTGCCGCGTTCGCAGAGCAAAATGTCTTGGCAGCCGCCGGTGAGTAGTTTTGCGACGGGGTGCCGCATGTCGGTCGGGGAGACGAACTGCCCCTTCTTCACGTTGACGGCCCGGCCGGTCGCCGCGGCGGCGAGCAGGATGTCGGTCTGCCGGCAGAGAAACGCCGGAATCTGGAGCATGTCGCAGACCTGCCCAGCCGCCGTCGCCTGCTCCGGCAGATGCACGTCGGTGGTCACGGGGAGCCCAGTCGCGGAGCGAACCCGTTCCAGCACGGCCAGCCCGGCATCGATGCCCGGCCCGCGGAACGAGCCGACGCTGGTCCGGTTGGCCTTGTCATACGAGGCCTTGAAAACGACCTGAATCGGCAGCCGTGACGCAAGCACAGTGAGCGTTTCGGCGATCCGTAGGCAGAGTTCGGCTGATTCGACCACGCAAGGGCCGGCAATCACGACCAGCGGTTGCCCAGGACCGCACTTGTGGCGGCCGATCTGGGCCGGGAGTCTCGGATTCACGGGGGGCGGCTCCGCGCGGCAAGAGGGACACACATCCTTCGCTGAATGGTATCGGAGCGCAGCGAAATGCGGCGCGCTGCGCAAAATCAAACACCGCATTTCTGGGAGAATCTGCGAAAACGCGAGGGAAAGTGCCCATGGACTTTGGCACGCCGCGTGCAATCTCATTTGGTTGTGGAGGAGGCTCAGGCCTGCTCCACAACCCACACGCTTGGAAATCCAAGGTGGGGTCTCCGACTTTTTCCGGGCGTGCGGTCGCTTTGCCCCTGACCCGCATGCCTATGGCAGGGTGCTCCTGCCGAGTCGGAGACCCCACTTTTTTTATTGTTGAGAACGATTCAAAGCCCCGCCACCTCACCGTGGCGCGTTCCCCGATTCGTTTTGCACGACGGCTACGGTCGCCACCCGGATTCCCATCGCTTGGCTCCGGGCTTTTTGGGGGCCGGGGGGCCGCGTCCCGGCAAGAAGCCCCAATCGCGAGCGCGGGGAATACGCCCGCAGACCCGTGGGGATGCTGAAAAACGGGCGACTCTTGACGATACCGGGGTTTGTGCGCTACTTTTGCGGGGCTGCGGGCTGCGATTGTTACCGCCGCCTCCGTGCCACGGCATGCCGCCAGCGTAGCTTCAATTGGCAGAGCACCGCATTCGTAATGCGGGGGTTGCGGGTTCGACTCCCGCCGCTGGCTCTCGGTGGGTCCTGCGACCCGCAAAGTCTCCAACTTGTGAGGACATATCCATGGTTGCCACCGCCCGACTCGACATCCGCGATCTGATCACCGGCAGCGGTCCTTTCGGCCCGACCGAAGTGCGAGCCGTTGTAAACGTCCTGGGCTCCGATGCCTCCGCACACCGCGACCTCCGTGCCGCCGTTCGCGAGCTCGAGGCTGTTTCCGACCGCAGCCCGGCTGCGTCAGTCAAGCTCGGTGTCTGCCAGCGGCTCTTGGGGAAGGCCCGCGAGGCGCTCGAGACGCTCAAGTCGGCCGACGGCGGGGCGCTGGCACTCTTCCACCAGGGGCTCGCCCATGTCGCCGAGGGCGGCTACGAGAAGGCGTGCGAACTGTTCGACTCCGCTCGCAGGGCGGGTTACGACGCGGCGACCTGCGTGGCCGCCTCTGCCGATGCGCTGCGCTCGGCGGGCAAGGTTGACGAGGCGCAGAAGGCGCTCGACGGTCTCGGCAGCGCAGGCGACTCATCGGCCGAATACTGGACCGTCCGCGCGGGTCTGCTAACTGACAGCGGCACACGCCCGGAGGAGGTCGCCCACGCCCTGGAAAAGGCACTCGCCATCGATTCCGGGCATCCCGGCGCCCTGTTCCTCATGGGCGTGATCTCCGACCGGGTCGGCAACGAGGATGAGGCCCGCGAATACTATGAGCGGTCGCTCGCCCGCTATCCGGCGACCGTGGGATCGCTGATCAACCTGGGCCTGCTCTACGAAGACAAAGACGACTTTGCCAGGGCGCAGCAATGCTACCGGCGTGTTCTCGAGTCGTATCCCAATCATCCAAGAGCGCGGCTCTTTCTCAAGGATTCGTCGGCATCGGGCGACCTGCAACTCGACGAACAGGAGATGAAGACTCGCGACCGTCTCGACCAAGTGCTGACCCTGCCGGTGAGCGACTTCGAACTGTCGGTGCGGAGCCGCAATTGCCTGCAGAAGATGGGCATCCACACGCTGGGCGACTTGGCCCGAACGAGCGAGGAGGAGATCCTCGCCAGCAAGAACTTCGGCGAGACGAGCCTGGTCGAGATCAAAGACATGCTGGCCTCGAAGGGGCTGTCGCTTGGCCAGATCGCCACACCGGCACCAGCGGCCGAGACCGTGGAGCCGGAACCGGTCGAACCGTCGGCCGACGAGCAGGAGATCTACGTGCTGCCGATCACCGACCTCAACCTCTCAGTTCGGGCACGGAAATGCACGACGAAACTCGGCATCAGCTCGATCGGCGACCTCGTTCGGCGCACGGCCGAGGACCTGCTCGAGTGCAAGAACTTCGGCGTCACGAGCCTCAACGAGGTGCGTGAAAAGCTCACGGAACGGGGCCTCAAACTCCGCGGCGACTGACCGTCATTCTGCGACGGAACATACCGCAGCCAAACGACTTCCGTCCTCATCGGAGGTGCCAAAAGTTTGCGTACGGTCCGGTTTCTCGTTAGCCTCGAAGCAAAGCCGGGCGCAACGTCATCCGTTGGATTGACCGCGTCGGGCAGGGTTCTCGCCGGAGCACACGCCGCATGACGTCCGCAAGCCTGAAGGAAAAGCCGGTCCGGGATCTCGCCCGCCTCGCGAAGCAGCACGGCGTCGCCGGCTGGCACGCCATGCGAAAGGACCAGCTCATCAAGGCGCTCGTCAACAAGGCGAAGATGGCCCTGCCCCCTGAGACGCGACGTTCGCCGGCGCGGCCGGGTGGAGCGCTCGCCGTTCGCGTGAAGCTGGCCGCAGTTCCGGCAGTCACGGCCGCGGCGGTGGCCCGTTCTGCCGAGGTCACACGACGGATCACCGAAGCCCGCGAGCGAATTGCGAAGGCCAAAAATCTCACCACGCCGCCCGAAGGCGGACGCAGCAAGCGGCCTGCCCGCGATCGCATGGTGCTCATGGTGCGTGGCCCTCACTGGCTGCACGCCTTCTGGGAGGTCGGTCCGCGGAGCATCGAGCGGGCACAGTCGGCCCTCGGTCAGGAGTGGCATGGGGCGCGGCCTGTGCTGCGGGTCTTGCGGATTGAGTCGGGCCTGCAGGGATCTCCGTCGGAGCAGGTGGTCCGGGAGATTCGCGTGCATGGCGGGGTGAAGAACTGGTTCATCGACATCCAAGAAGCACTGCGGTGCCGCGTCGAACTCGGCTATCTGACATCGACAGGACGGTTCCATTCGCTCGTGCGGAGCAATGCGGTCTCAACTCCGGCGGCCTCGCAGTGCGACACGCTCGACTCGCACTGGGGAGAGATCGTCGAAGACTGTGACCGCATTTACGCGATGAGCGGTGGATTTTCGGTCGAAAACAACAGCACTGAACTCCAGGAACTCTTCGAGGAGCGGCTGCGGCGGCCGATGGGTCCACCGGCGGTGACCCGCTCGCAGCCGACGGCCGACAAGGAAAACGAGGACAGCGCGGTCGGCTTTCAACTGGAGGTCGACGCGGAGTTGATTGTCTACGGTGCCACCCGGCCCGACGCCTACGTGACGCTCCAGGGCGAGCCCGTCAAGGTGCAGCCTGATGGCACGTTTCGCGTGCGGGTCGACATGCCCAACAAGCGACAGGTGCTGCCGATCGTGGCCAGTGTTCCCAACGGCGGCGGCCGCCAGACGGTGGTGATGGCCATCGAGCGAAACACGAAATCGATGGAGCCCCACGGCCGGGACATGCGCGACGACTAGAGTGACGAGACTTTTGCCGCCCCCGAGCCGGCGATACACCAACGTCGAATCCGGTCTCGCCGAGCGTAGCCCTGGGTCTTGAGCGAAGAAGTGTCGCTTCAGCCTTGCGCATTCCGCCGATTGGCAAAGTCGGCACCAGGGGTGACAATCGCGGTCTCCCGACATGGTTCGGGCGGCAGACGGCAACCCTTCGACGGAGAGGTGATTCATCATGGCCGGCAAGAAGATCATCATGCGGACGGGCGAGGCACTCGCTGAAGCAGACGAGGCGTGGAGCGCGGCGGAGCCGGAGGTGGTGATCGGCGAACTCGACGGTCCTGTGGGCTATGCAATCGCCAATCTGATCGGCGACCAGGTGAAGGGCCACACCCGCGTCTGGGCGATCCTCAACAGCGACGTGCAGGTCCGCCCCGCCACGCTGATGGTGAGCAAATACACCGCTCCCAACGCCCGCTACACCAACATCCTCATGGGCACCGTGCAGGCGGCCGTCGCCAACGCCGTGCTCGACAGCGTGCGCGAGGGGAACATTCCCAAGAACAAAGTTAACGACATCGGCATCATCGTGGCCGTCTGGCTCGATCCATCGGCCGGCGACGCCAAGACGAAGATCGACCACGAGGTGCTCTTCAAGACCCACCGCGCGGCAACTTTAAGCGCCATCCGTAAGGCCATGGCCAACGAGCCCTCGATCGACTGGCTCCTCAAGAATCAGAAGAAGGTGGGCCACTACTTCCACGAACTCGCCCTCAAGGGAGAACTCTGAGTCTCCGAGAAGGATCGTGCCTGGCACCGAATCTGGGTGATATTCACGGGTCGTGGCACATGGTATACAAATAGCCAGTCGCTTCGGCCGGGTCGCGGTCGACTCTCGAGAGGTTCCGATGGCCACCATTCTCGTCGCCGATCAGTGCGAAATCCCGGGCGACGTCGCCACGCTCGTCGCATTTCGCCGCTGGGCACGGTCGCCAAACTTTCCTGCGGCGGGGCGGGTGGACTGGGTCGCATCCTGCATCGAGGTCGATATGTCACCGGAAGACATCTTTACGCAAGGGACGCTGAAGACAGAAATTGTTCGCGTTCTCGGAACGCTCGCCAAGGCCCGCGGCATGCACCTGTTTACCGGCGAGACTCGCATGTCTTCGGTGGCGGCAGATCTTTCGGTCGAGCCCGATGTGGTGGTGGTTTCGGAAGCATCGCTCGAAAGCGGGCGGGTGCGGCTCGTGCCGGCGGCGGGAGGTCGGCCCGACCGATTTGTGGAACTGGAGGGAGGGCCCGACCTCGTCGTCGAGATCGTCAGCGATGCGTCGGTGCGAAAGGATACGGAGCGGCTCCCGGCCGCCTACCATGCGGCGGGCGTGCGCGAGTTCTGGCTCGTCGATGCCCGCGGGCCGGAGGTGCGGTTTACGATCCAGCGGCAGGAGGCGGCGGGCTGGGTGGTCGATGCTGGCCCCAGCGGCGCTCCATTCTCGACCGTGTGTGGGTGCGGCTTCTCGCTCGTCCGCTCCCGTAATCCCCAGGGCCGGTTTATGTACGACCTGGTCGCCGAGTAAGTCGTCGAGCGGCAAGACTCGCTTGAGCCAGTCGAGTCGCACCCCGTTGCGTTACAGCACCGTGAAATGATGCAACGTGTGGCATGCAGGTATCGCGAAGTGACGACGAACTTATGATTCGCGACGCCATCGGCAAGGAGGGGACGATTCCGACAGCCGACATCGACGAGGAATCGGCCGGCACATCGCTGATGCCCGCCGGCCTCATCGACAGCCTCACCCGCGAGGAATTCGCCGACCTCGTGCCGGCGATCCACCAAAGTCGGATGCGCTCTCTGGAGCGGTGTGGAGCGGGGCGGGGTGCTACCCGCATTCCCCAAGCGTGCGCTTGGGGCTTCCTGACGGGAGGCAAGGGGGTCGGCGGCGTGCGGGCCTCGACGGTCACTCGCGGTGCACTACACTAGATCGAAGATGGAATGCGAGGCGATACGTTTTCTGCCATGTTCGTGATGAGGTCGACCCTTGCCGGTGAGCTCTTACCAAGGCTCGTTGGGGGCCAAAACAATTGGTTCTGGTTGCGTGTCCTGCCGCCGGGCGTGACTTCGGTCACGCCGTAGCGGATCACATGCCCCGGAATTCAAGGCCACCCGGTTTTATCCAACGAGCTCTCCGCATCACGCGACACCACGGCATCGCGGTGGAAAACGTATCGCCCCGCGTTCCCTGCCTCCGGGATTCGCTCGAGCGTTCGCCGCCCCGCTGGCGATGGCCTTTCCGATGGCCACCACAACCCTACACGTGGGTCGGATAAGATCTATCGAGACGCGCGTGTGGCCCACTTCTGGAAGGCCTGGGCGGGCGACGACTTGAAGATAGCGACGAAGGCGTCGTCGAACGGCAGCCCTTCGTCGAGCATCGCGAGCATCTGGGCGAGTTTGTTGCCTCCGGCGATCGACCCCACGAATCCGCCAGCGGCGAGCGCAGTGGCCGCGGGCTCGGAGTGGCCGGCAAAAAAGTCGGCCGCCGAGCCGAGCCGTGACACGGCCGACACGCCGTCGCGTTTCCATTGCTGCACCAGCGCCGACTTTGGAAAAAGACGTGCGGCCACCGCACGGCCCGCCCCGCGACTGAACCACGCGGGCACGTTGCGGCCAGCAAAAGCGGCCGCCGCCACGACTTCGGCGATCGCCGCTTCCAGGTCGTCTTCCGTCTCCATCGCCGGCGCGAGCATCGCCCCATAGACGACCTCGCCCACCACGCCCGCGTGACTCGAGATCCCCTTGGGACGCTCGGACCCCACCACGTTTTGCCAAATCGTCGAGTAATCAAAGGCCCGCTTCACCGCATAGAGCACCACGCCCCCCTTGAGCAACGGCCCTTCGCCGCCGACTTCGCGCCGCACACCCCCCGTCACCGTCTCGGCGACGTCGGCAAACGTGGCCATTCGATCCGCGGGCAGGTTTCCGATCACGCAGACGCCCGCGCGAAACGCCGCGACCGGCTCCTCGTCGGGGATCGCCCGCCGCCAGAGCTTCTCGCCGGCAGCGGAACGCAGCTTGGCGAGTTCACCGTCGGAGAGCCGCTTTGTCAGCCCAGCGGCCACGACGTTGTCCAGCGGCGTGGCTCCCGTAAGCAGGTCGAGCCGGGCTCCTTCCGTGATCCACTTCTCGATCAGGGCAATGTCGGCGTCGGGGAGCGGATTTTTATTGAGCGGCATCCGCTGGCCTTCGATACCGGCACCGCGCAACTTCTTGACCAGCAGGCTCTCGGCCCCCTTGCCGGCCACCACCGCCGGTTCGGTGCGGCCGCCACGTAGGAGCGATGCCAGGCTTACCATGCTGAAGTTCGCCTCGGTCTCGTTGCCGCCATGACAGCCAAGACAGTTTTTGGCAAGCAGGGGCGCTACCTCGGCGGCAAACGACACCTCGCCCGGCTTCGGAGGCATGGTCACGATCGCGGCCGCTGGCCCGGGCGGTGGCGGGGCCCCACCACCGCGGGCCAGGAGGTCGATGCCGGCAGTCGGGTCGGCGTCGCAGGCCGCGCCCGAGTCGATCCACTTGACGAGCGTGGCCACGGCGTCAGACGCCACCTTGCCGCCGCCGCGCGGCATATCGCCGGTGAGGATCACGTCCACGAGCCGGCTGGCCTGCCCGGCGCCACGCTGCACCATGCCCGAACGCATCAGGGCGTCATACGACGCCATCTGAAAGTCGCCCTTGCGGCCCGCAATGTGGCAGCCGCCACACGACGTGGCCAGGATCGGCGCTACGTCGCGCGAGAACGAGACGATCGTCTTGCCGCCCACGATCGGTTTCTGCGGTGATGCATTCCCCGCCAACGCGATCGGCGCCGGGATCGAGAGCATCGACACGTCGACCCCAGCCTTGTCGAGCTTGCGACGCACTCCGTCGGCGCGATCGGCGAGCAACTTAAAACCGGTCGGCGGCCGTGGCATCGCTGCCATTGCCTCGAGGCCAGCGATGCCCTCGGCAAGCGCGACGACCGCCGCTTCATTTTTTCCGCCCGTGAGCAACTTGGTGGCCGCGTCGATCCGCTCACGGATCTCCTTGGCGGATGCGGCGGGCGGCTCGGCGGCATGCCCCGGCATCGCCCCGCATACCCCGAGCACGAGGCAGCAGAAACGAATCCACGGGCGGTGGGAAAGCCAGTCACTGAATGCCGTCAGAAGCGGTTTCATGACTTATAGCATACGCACCATCGCGGAGGTCTGTCACCACCAGCCGAGCGGATCACGAGGGCCGTTCGGAAGTGGTATCCCCGAGGCCGGGGAGAACGCGTTCATCTCGGCGGATGCGACGACGACGCCGCGGGCGATGGGGGCGGTCTGCGTGGCGACCCCGCGGGCCACCGCGTCCTTCGAGTGTGGCGACCGCGTTGACGGCCGTGGTCGCGACGATGGCGGCGAGCCAGACGCTGCCGAGGACCAAGCCGATGCGTGCGCACACCGCCGCCCCAAGGGCATCACCCAGTCCGCCGAGCAGCCCTCCCAGCCCCAGCACCACGGCGAGCGTGATGGGCAGCAGGAGCGTGGCTGTCAGGCCCCAGGCGAGGCAGCGTCTGATCCGGTCGCGATGCATCGGCTGCCTGACGGGAAAGGGGATGGACGCGGCCGGAACGAGGCTGTCACAGAAGTTCCGATTGTCGGGGACCGCAGGACGGGGAGTCAAGAATTGCCCGCGTTCGGGGCTGCTACACTTCGAGCCGCGGTAGCCGCCCAACTCCCATGCCGACGGTGACGTCGGCGGTTCTGACGCCGCCGGGAGCCTCTCGCATGGACGCCTTCGGATCTGCCACGCCGCCGGGATTGCGGCGGCTCGGGCTGGTGCTCGGCCTTGCGGCCGCATGGCTTCTCGTGTCGACGCCGGTTTTCGCTGACCGCGTCGAACTGGCAGACGGCCGCGTGCTCGAAGGCCGGTTCGCAAAACTGCCCGGCGTGGCGGTCGACCCGCTCGCCAACTCCGGCGGCGGCAGCGCGGGCGAACCGATCCTGATGTGCGACGACGAACTGACGCGGACCATGGTCTCCAAGCGGAGGGTCGTCAAGGTCGAGGAGGCACCGGTCGACCCAGGCATGGAGCGGGTGAAGATCCCACAGCGGATCCCTGAGAACGGCCGGCGGATCACCGGCGTCGGCGGGATCCTCGAAACCACCCCGTTCGACAACTTCGGCCGGCGGATTCTCGCGCTGGCGACGGCTGGCGGACGCGTCGACGTGGTGCAGGGCATCACCGAAATCACTCCACGGTGGACAAGGCTCGAAGGAGTGCAGACCGAGAAGCCGCTCCTGCTCGACATGCGGCTCGCGACCACCTCGATTCCACCCGATGTTCTCAAGCGGGTGATCTCGCAGCATATCGATCGCACCGACGCCGACGAGCGGCTGCGGGTTGTCCGTCTGCTGCTGCAGGGGGAACGGTATGCCGATGCCAGAGAAGAACTCGACGAGGTGCTCGCCGACTTTCCGAACCTGGCCGACCTTGCGAAGGAACGCCGCACCGTCTCGCAGCTTGCCGCCAACCGGATGCTCGACGAGATCGCGCTGCGGGGCAGGGCGGGGCAGGACAGACTCGCGATCGCGATGCTGGAGGCATTCCCCACCGACGACATCGGCGGCGAGGTGCTCGAGGCCGTCCGCGAGGCCCGCGACCGCTACCGCGACCGGCGCGACCTCGCGGCACGGCTGATGGCCGCCGTGCGCGAACGGCTCGCCGCCCTCGATGAAGGCGGGCAGCGGGCGGAGGCAGCGGCCGTCGTCGATGAAATGCAGGGCGAACTCTCGTTCACGTCGCTGGAACGGCTGGCGACATTTGAACGCATGGGCGTCGACCCCGCGCTGCCCGCCGACCGCGCCGTCGCGCTCGCGATTAGCGGCTGGCTGCAGGGGGCGGCCGTCGCCAACGACAACCTCAAGGTCGCGCTCTCAGCCGCGCGGTGTCGCGGCCTCGTGCGCGACTATCTCCGCGCTCCTGACCAGCCGACCCGCGACGCCGTCCTCGTACGACTGCGGGGCGAAGAGGCCGGAGATCCGGCGACGATCGCGGCGCTCGCCGCCCGCATGCGGCCGCCGCTCGACCCGCCGGAGGCCGTCTCGCCGGGGCTCTACGAACTCGCCGTGCCCGGGCTCGAAGGAGAGGCGAGCGTGCGCTGTCTTGTGCAGGTGCCGCCGGAGTACGACCCGCTGCGCCGCTACCCGGTTATCGTCTCCCTGCACGCAGCCTGGTCGACCCCGCTCAACCAGATCGAATGGTGGGCCGGCATGCCGGGGCCGGACGGCATGCGGCTGGGGCAGGCGACACGACACGGGTGCATCGTCGTGGCGCCGGCGTGGGGACAGCCACACCAGTCGGCCTACGACTATTCGCCCCGTGAACACGCCGCCGTGCTCGGGTCGCTCCGCGAGGTGATGCGGCGGTTCTCGGTTGACTCCGACCGCGTGTATCTCTCTGGCCACTCGCTGGGAGCCGACGCGGCCTGGGACATCGGCCTCGCCCACCCCGACCTCTGGGCGGGCGTCGTGCTGGTCGGGCCTTCGGCGGGACGCTACGTGACCCACTATTGGCCCAACGCCAAGACGTTGCCTCTGTACGTTGTCGGCGGTGAGCTCGATATCGGGGTCGTCCAGCGCAACGCCACCGACCTCGACCGCTACTTCACGAAGGCCTACGACGCCACCTACGTCGAATACCGCGGCCGCGGCCACGAACACTTCTCCGACGAGCTCATCCGGATCTTTGACTGGCTGGGCCGCAAGAAGCGTGATTTTTTCCCGAAGGAGATCGACGCGGTCACGATGCGGCCCTGGGACCGGTTCTTCTGGTGGGTCGAGATGGAGGGGCTGCCGCCGCGGACGGTCGTGCTGCCGGAGCAGTGGCCTCCGGCAGCGGGCGTCCGCCCGTTTCACGTCGAGGCGAAGGTCGGGGCCACCAACTCACTCGCGGTGCGATGCGGTGCCGATCAGGTGCGTATCTGGCTCTCACCGGAGCTTGTCGACTTCAACCGCCCGGTCACCGTCACGCTCGACGGAGAGCGGCTGCTCAAGGGGCAGCCGACTACCGACCTGAAGGTGATGCTCGAGGACCTCCGCCTGCGGAGCGACCGCCTCCACCCGTTCTGGGCCGTCGTCGACTCGGCTCGCGGCAGCAAGGATTGAACGGTCTGATCGCTCGCGCTTGGGGCTTTTTGTGGGCAAGCCCCGCGTGCCGCCTCCCGGCAGGAAGCCCCAAGCGCGAGCGCGGGGAAGACGCCCGCCACCCCGTCCGGCTC
>JBBDNW010000176.1:0-2301 GCA_040877375.1 Pirellulales bacterium
GCCGGCTCGGGGGCGGCAAAAGTCTCGTCGCCGGGGCGAGGATACGCCCAAGGCTTCTCGAGCGCTCGCCGACCCCCTTGCCTACCTCCTTCAAGCTGCTCTCTCACCGCTCCACCAAAGGTAAATGCGCTCGAGCCGCTTTCAACCGCCGTCAACAGCTGGATGACTGGCATCAGGGAGTGCCATGTGAGGCCTCAGGTTCAGGGAACATGTCAGAACAAGAAATCTTTTCCGCCGGAGTGTAGCGACTCGGCCGCCAGCGGATCGAGCGGGCAGGGCGGCTGTTATAGGCCTTGAGTTATGGATTAAAATGTCGTTGGTCGCGCGCCTGCGCCCAAGGAAGACTCCGGGGCCGTGTCGGCCACTGACCCCTGCCCTCTGGGCTGACTTCTGGTTACAAAGGCGGGCATGGATGCAGTCGATCAATTGCTCGCCGAGCATGCCCCGTGGGCCGGGCGTGATCTCCACTGGCCACTGACGCCGTTCGAGAGTTTCCTCTGGTTCGACGATCGGCCCCAGTTTCCGCTGCTGTTCCGGGTCGATCTGCGGTTTGACGGCAGGATTGATACGGAGTCGATGCGGGGGGCCTATCGCTTTGCGCTCGGTCGGCACCCGCTGCTGCGATCGACGATCCGAGCGGTTCAAGGGGCCGCCACCTGGCATGCTGCCGCGACCGGCTGGCAGGAGTTGGAGCTGTTGTCGAAAGAAGTGAGTGACGAGCCGCGCATGGAGTGGGTCGATCTGACTCAGGTGGCGGGTCTGCGGGGCGGACTCCGGCAGACCGACACCGGCTGGGATGTGCGACTTGAGTTCCATCATGCCTGCTGCGACGGGCAGGGGGCGCGGATGTTTATTCAGGATCTCGTGATGGCTTATGCCGTCTTACGGAAGTGCTGCGAGCACGCCACGCCGTTCCTGCCAATCGATATTTCCCACCTCGATCGCCGGGGGCAGTTTACCGGTCCTGGTGCGGTCATCCCGCACCTGCGGCGAATGCGGAGCACGCTCCGACTGCTCACGCCCCGGCCGCGACCGGCGGCAAAAGTTTACTCAGCGGCGATGTCTCAACGGCTCTCCACTCCGCCCACGGCCAGCACTGCGCTCCAGCCCACCGGCCTATGCAGCCACACCTTCCAGCCAGACGTCGTCCTGCAGTTGCAGGATGTCCAGCGGCATAACGGAGCGAGCTTCAACGACGTGGCGGTGGCGATCCTCTTCGAGGTGCTCGGTCGTTGGCAGCGGGACCACGGGGCCTCCGCCCGTTCGTGGATCCGCATTGCGGTCCCCGTCGACCTCCGCTCCCGCGAGGATGAACGCTTGCCGGCGGCCAACCGCTACACATATCTCTTTTTAAACCGGCGGGCGGAAGCCTGTGGCGAGTGGTCTGGCCTGCTGGCGGGCGTGCAGGCCGAACTCCAGGCGCAGCGGCAGTCGCGGGAGGGGCTCTGCCTGCTGGCGACTCTGGGGATCATCTCGCGATGGCCACGGCTGCTTCGCTGGGTCCTGCGACTACCACTGTGCCTGTCGACTGCGGTGCTCACCAACCTGAGCGATCCCACCCGCCGGCTCCGCAAACGTCTGCCCGTCGATGCCGACGGCTTCTTCTGGCTCGACGGTGCCCGCTGCTATGACGTGCGGGTGGTTACGCCTCCGCTTCGGCCCCAGACCCATTGGGGGTTGGGGCTGGTCGAATACGCCGGGCGGATGACAGTTCTCTTCCGATACGACGCCACGACGATCGATGCGGAGGCGGCCGAGCGAGTGAAAGCCGACTATGTCGCTGCGCTGTCTCAATGGCTCGAGAGTTCTTGAGGCACAGCCTGCCACTCAGCTTCCGTGGCGGCAGCCGCCGCGACCGGCGGGCACGAGAGGCACGATCATCACGCCGACTGTAGCGACTCTGGGCAAAAGCCCAGCTCGCACAACACCTCACGGATTGCCCGGGCCAAGCTCATGTCGCGGGTCGGGGAGGAGTTTCCACTTCGGTGCCCGAGTTATGGCGGCGACATCCGGTTGATCGCGTTTATCACCGAACCGTTGCCCGATCCGGAGAATCCTCATGCACCTCGGCGAACCGCTCGAACCGCCGCCGGTTTCACCGGCCCGCGGGCCGCCCACGAACTGGGATGAGCTCTTGCAGGTCCATGTGCCATTGGCAGTCCTATCCCCTACCTTTTAGATCCGCGGTGGCATGCCCCGGCGCTTCGCCCGGCTAGAGGCAGGCCTCTCGGTGAGGCTCTCCGCGAACTGTGCAAATGCAAAGCCCGTCGGCAGCCACGGCCGCTCAATGGCCGTCGCCGC
>JBBDNW010000176.1:2401-9139 GCA_040877375.1 Pirellulales bacterium
GGCTTCACCGGCGGCAGCCACGGCATGAAGTCTTCGCTCATCTCAAACCAGGGGCTGATGACCGTGATTGGCGGTTCGCACTGCTCGACGTGTTCAAACAACTCGACAGTCTCAACCGGTTCAGCCGGCCTGGCCGACTCTATCTGCTCAACGGGCGACATGACGGCTGCCAGAAGCGCCCGCTGCTCGAGCGATTCAAAGTGGAGCGCTGACCGACAAGAACGGATACTCATGAGTTGATTTCCGAGGCGGCAGGAAGATCGCAAAGGGCGAACCCACCGGCAAAGTCTGCCTGGTTTATCGACCCTTACGTATGGCTTCTTGATGCAAGGCTGCCGTTTGGCAAGCCGGGCGAGATGCATGAGAGCGGGGATCAACGGAGGCGAAGCAACGTCTACATCTCTGCTGATGTGGACGAGGTAACGGGCAGCCTCAATCCCTTGGCAGGGTAACCCTGATGATAGAAACTGGCGCCATCACTGGGGGCAGGGAACCTCTTTGCCTGGTACATCCTTGTCGCTCAAGGTTCACGCTTCATCTCTGTGAGTTCAACCATGGTCCGCATTGACATTTCTGGATCTCCTGCCGCACCGGAACCCGCCTCGGGTGCTTCGTCCATACCCGTCTCGTCGGAACCTCGATCTGGGGATCGATGGAAACCGCTGCGGATATGGATACCCCTCCTGCTGTTGCCACTGATGCTCGCGATGCGGTTTGTGCCGCAGTTGCTTCCCAATGGTCCATCGAAGATTTGGATGGCGAGTGCGTTTGGTCCTTTCTTGGTTGGTTTGCTGGTCATGCTGTGGTGGTTCCTGGCGAGTCGCGCGCGGTGGTTCGAACGAGGGCTCGGTGTGATTGGATTGGCGACGGCGGTCGGTGTGGAGCAGTTGCTCTGTCATCACTCAATGCGAGGGCCACTGCTAATCGTCATGACGCTCCCGATGGCGATTGTGGGCTTCGCGTTGGGAGCAATCCTTTTTGGAAAGAGACTTTCAATCCAGCGCACCGGGTGGGCCATTGCCCTGGCGGCTGTCGCTTGTGTCTTTTCTCTTTTCGTTCGTACCGAGGGGGCGTGGGGGGATTTCTCCTTTGGATTCGAGTGGCGTTGGAAGCCGACGTCGGAGCAACGCGCGATGGCGTATCGGAAAGAGGCTGCCATGAGCACCATGAGCGCGTTGCGTGATGCGGGTGTGCCGTCCGCTGAACAGCGACGAACCCTCTCCCAGTGGCCAGCGTTTCGCGGCCCAGGGAGGGATAGCAAGCAAAGCGGAGTCGTCTTTCGCGACGACTGGCAATCCACGCCACCGGAGGAGTTGTGGCGAATCCCAGTCGGTCCGGCATGGAGTTCGTTTGTAGTCGCAGGAGATCGATTATTTACCCAAGAGCAGCGGGGCGAGAATGAGGCGGTTGTCTGTTACGACGCAACCGACGGGAGGCAAATCTGGGAGTTCACGTATCCCTCACGTTTTTTTGAATCCCTCGGCGGTCTCGGACCGCGTGCCACTCCCACCCTGTCCGAAGGATCGCTGTATGCCTTGGGAGCGGCAGGCTCCCTGGTGCGGTTAGACATGACTGATGGCAAGAAAATCTGGGAGGTCGACTTGAAGCAAGCGGCCGGGAGAAATGAACCGCCAATGTGGGGATTTTCAAGCTCGCCGTGTGTGGAGCAGGGGCTCGTGATCGTTCATGCGGGTGGTGCGGGTGATTTGGGTGTGTTGGCTTTTCGTACCGCAGACGGGCAGTTGGCTTGGAGTGCGCCGGCTGGTGAGCGGTCCTACGGTTCGGTCCAGCCCATCACTCTCCTGAATCAATCGTATGTGTGTTTGCTCTCGAACACCGGCGCTCATTTTTGGGAAGCGGCCACGGGCAAGCGGGTTCTTGATTACGCCTTTGTTCATGAAGGCTACCGTGCCTTGCAGCCGCAGGTGATCGATGGCAATAAGGTATTGATTCCTGCCGGGATGGGAACCGGTACTCGTCTGGTGGAGTTTTCCCAGACCGCTCAAGGGCTTGAAGGGAAGGAGCTATGGACATCCAAGAATATGAAGCCCGACTTCAACGACCTCCTGATCCAGGATGGGTATCTCTATGGTTTCGACAATGCGATTTTCGCTTGTGTCGATCTCAAGGACGGGTCGCGGAAATGGAAAGGAGGCCGCTATGAGAAGGGGCAAGCGTTGTTGCTTGCGGATTCCAAGTTGATCGTCGTAGTCAGCGAGCGGGGGGAGTTGGTTCTCTTGCGAGCGACCCCTGAGAAGCTCATTGAGTTGGCCAAACTGCCGGCGATGAGCGGCAAGACATGGAATCACCCAGTGGTTGTGGGCGATCGACTTTATGTGCGCAACGCGGAAGAAGCGATTTGCTACAAGCTCAGGACGGTGGACTGATCAGACCTGCTGAGGTTTGTGGGTTCCCGGTGGGGGCTCGGGCTATGAACATGGCCTTCGCCCAGGATGCCAGGTTTCAGCCTGTTAGAGCGTCCCCCATCTGCCTTGTCGTGTCCCGGCCGTGCCCGTATCCTCCCCCGGCCCAGCTTTTGTCAGGGCTTTCGCGGAGATCCCCGTGCGCACCCGCTGTCGAGGCCTTGCTGCCTTCCTCGCTGTCGCGGCCGCACTCTGGTTTGATGCCACCCGCGGGCAGGATCGCGTCGAGCGACTGCCGCCCATCGACTTCAACCTTGAAGATGATTTCTTCGCCAATGAGCCGGTCTCAGATGTTGATCCCGGGGTGGCCGATCGCAAGCAGGGAGTGAAACCGCCCTTCGGCTCGTCGGCCCCGGTGACTCTGGGCGCATTCTGGGCTCCGGCGGTCGCCGTCTCAGGACAGCCCGCTACGCTCGGCATGAACGCGGAGTATGCCCGGATCTCCGCACCACTCGCCATTCCCAAGGAGGGCGGCCCACTCTGGCTCGGGATTGCGAAGTTTGGCCGGCTCGAGCTCGCCACCACCGCCATCCTTCCCGATTCGCAGCAGCCAGTGCCCAACCAGCTCTGGCTCGTCGAGACCGGTTTTTTTCATTTACGTCCGCTCGCCAACGGAGCCTCGGTGGGCGGCACGTTCCTCTTCGGGTCGGCGAGTGATCGGCCCTATGCGGCTGGCCGTGATCTCACGCTCATGGCAGTCGCGTTCTATAGCCGTCCCGCAGCCAATGATCGCGACGAGTGGAACTTCAGCATCGCCTACTCGCCGACGGCGGAACTTCCCTATCCGCTGCCGGGCATCGCCTATGTGTGGAGGCCCTCCGACACATTGGAGGCGAAGATTGGCCTGCCCGCGTCGATCGAGTATCGTCCCGACGACAACTGGACGTTCAGCGCCAACTACTTCCCCCTCGTGAACTTCGTCAGCACGGCTCGGCGCCGACTCGGCGAGAGGCTCGCCCTGCTGGCCTACTACCGTACCGACACCCAGACATTCTTCTTGGCCGATCGCCTCTTGGATAAAGAGCGATTCTACGTGTTCGATCAACGTGTTGCCGCCGGCCTTGAACAGACGATTGGGCGGGGCTTCTCACTTGAGTTTGCTGCCGCGTATGTCTTCGATCGCCAGCTCTTCCAGGGCACGAACTTTACGTCGGGCCGCACCGACTTCGTGGCGTTTGAGCCAGGTCTGGGACTCGGGCTCCAGCTCTTGTGGCGGCGGTAAGAGACAACGTTACGGACTGAAAATGACCTACTCATAGCTCATGGTGTGCCCGCCTTGAGCGAGAGCGTCGGGAACTCCTCCAGCAGAAGCCGGGCCTGACCCTGCGGGAACTCTAGCACCTCGCTGCCAGTGCCGGTGCAGTCTTCCCGAACTGCGCCGCCCGGGGAAAAAATCCCCGAATTTGGAGCATCTGGGGAAGCTGGCGAGGCTTAGATTCAGGGTTTTTCACGCCAAATTTTGCCGCTGAAGCGTCGGCCGCCGGTGGTCTACAAGTCCTTCTGAGGGTCCGCTTCGGCGCGAGCCCTTGCAGCGCGTGGTCGAGGTGCCCAAGCCTCTTCTCCGCGCCTCTACCGGTATATCTGTTGGAGACTCTGCCGGTGGCAGCACGACCAGCGGGGCCACAGATCGTCTTCCTGACGATGCTCGTCTGCATCGCGGCCACGGCCATGGCCGGCGAGCAGCCGGGCCCCTTTTCCACCAGCGTGTGGGTGGTGGCCGATCACACCTATCTCCGCGCTGGTCCGGGCGACGACTACTATCCCACCGAACGGCTCACCACCGGTGCCACGCTCGAGGCCTGGGCCGTCGATGCGTCGGGCTATGTCGCCGTACGACCGATCGAGGGTAGCTTCAGTTGGCTGCGGGCCTGTGATGTCGATGATACCGCCGCCGTGGCCGGCGATGCCGCTAAGAATGCGGCTGCCGCAACTCAGCCTGCAGGCGGGCAGCGCCACGGCGTGATTGTGACCGACGGCGTGGTCTCACGCGTGGGATCACAGCTCAACGACCTGCGGCATGTCGCGCAGGTGAGCCTCGAGGCGGGCAAACGGGTGCATGTGCTCGAGGAAGTTCGTATCGACGCGGGCCGGCATGCCGGCCTCTGGGTTCGGATCGAGCCGCCGGCGGGTGAATTCCGTTGGGCCCGTCTGGCTGATCTGAAAACGCCTCCGGGCTTCGTGCCCCCAGCGCTCCGTGAGGCTCTGTCGGTCGCGAAAGCGCCAGAGAGCACGGCGTCGCTCGGCGACGCGGTAACCGCAATCAAGGAGGCAATCGACGCCAGAATCACCCGCTTTGAGACCATTCAGTCGCGGCGAATTACCCTGGCCGACGCCCCGACGCCCGCCGCCGACTCCACGCTGCAACACGGCGGCATGTGGTCGAGCCTCTCGTCAATCGGCAGCCGGCCGATCCGGACTGGTGTGCTCCCCGGGGGCCAGCCCTCCGACGACCAGCCAACCTGGAAGCCGCCCGACTCGGCCGAGACCAGCGGCCGGCTGACAATGGTCGTCTCGCGGCGGCCCGATGCCCCGCGGTGGGCGATCGTCGATCAGAGCAACAACGTAATTGCGTTCATCACTCCGCAGACGGGTGTAAATCTCGCGCCACTGGTGGGGCAGGATGTGGCCGTGCGGGGTGCCCGTGGCTACATGCCCGAATACAAGCGGCCATACGTCGTGGTCGCGGAGGCGCGGGTCCGCATGGCGGCCCAGCCCGAGGCCTCGCCCGACCGGGCGACGCAGTGAGGAAAAAACGGGACGCAGCCAATCCTGTTCCGCACGGCAGTGACCGCCCGCCCGTGGCGGCACGTTTTTCAACGTACCGAATGCGTGGTGCTACCGTCTGTAGCGTCGCACCGCTTTCAGAGGTGGAAATCCAACAGCTCCTCAAGCTCGAACCGTTTCCCGGCTCCGGCTCTGCGTGCTGTCTGGGAGCGGCTGCCCACCACCAGCGCGTCTGTGATGAGCCTAGCCGACGACCCATCGAATCCTTCCAAGGCTGCTGCCGTGATCGGTGCCTCAGCAAGCGATGACCGGTTTGATATCCTGCGATCGAAGGCTCTGCCTGATGGCTTGGCTGTCGTAGCCACGATCTGCTCGTTCGCCGCCCTGCAGCTGGCGATGACGGGACAACCCAGACCGGTCGACCTAGGCCAGTACAACGACGCGTTCTTCGTGAACACTGAACGGCAGCGTGGTCGTCGGGGCCCAACCTGATTTTCCGGAGCCGAGAAAACTCCCAAAGATGTTCACGAGAGCCATCGGCGAGCGAGCGACGACCTAACGATATTGTCCCCGCGCTGCTGTTTTCGACCGCCGTCAGCAACTCAACACCTGCACAGGTCTCTCCTTGTTTGGTATTTGTGGTTCATTCTCGCACCCTTTCAGCGAGTCGGGTCCACGCGAGTCACCTTGAAGTGGAGTACGACCAAAGCCATCTGCCCATTGACCCCACGACACGAAACGCTGCACACCCGCCGGCGACAAACAGCCACCTGCTCGGCGCAGGCCTAGCGAACTTCCAAACGGTGCCGTTTCCCTTGCCGCCACCGATTCCGCCGAAGGCGGTCGTGCCATACAGGGCGTCGTCGAGGAGAACAAGCGACCGCATCGGCGTGTCCCCGCTTTTCATCGAATCGAACGTGTGAAGAACTTCGAACTTCGTTCCGTCGGGATCAAGCCTGTAGAGCGTGCCACACTCGTATCCCACGCCGCCCCAGATCTCGGTGCCGTGAGCGATTCCATAGAGGGAGTCACCGGCAAGCGCTGGCGCACTGTACGGATGCGCTCCGCCTCCATCCCCCGTGAAATGATGCCTGACGGTAAAGCCGGTTCCATTCAAGCCGATGCGAAAGAGCGTGCCACTGCCATGCTGCCCGCCGTTTCTCGTGACGCCCACGAGGCTCTTGCCGAAGACCGTGAGGCCCTGAAACGGGTTCTGCCCGTCGGCAGATGACGAAAACGCCTTCACGATCCGAAAGCCAGTGCCGTCGGGCCGGATGGCATAGACAGCGCAACGCCGACGCCGCCTTTCGCGGGCACGTTCCCCGTGCCGGAGGTGGTGAACGCCGTCGTTCCGTAAAGCCACCCCTCGTGATGGATCACTGATCCAAACGGCACCGAGGCGTTGTCGGTGTCGGAAAAGGCGTGCAGGATCGTGATCTTGCCCCGCGTCGCCGCCGGCACACTCGCTGCGCTTGAAAGCGACCGGCTCACTCCGAGACAGTCACGCGTGTTTCGCTCGCCGGTTGGCATGCCCCAGAAGTTATGTGCCGACCGGCGGGTAATCCAGACAATGTCGTCAAACACCATCCGG
>JBBDNW010000176.1:9239-15840 GCA_040877375.1 Pirellulales bacterium
GAAGTTATGTGCCGACCGGCGGGTAATCCAGACAATGTCGTCAAACACCATCCGGTTTCCTGGCAACCCCGTCGCGTTCTGGATGTTCTGCGGCCCGCGGAATCAAGCGATTTACAGGAGCTCACGCGGACGGGGTTGAGGCCACCCGGCCCCCAGCCAACAATCCAAAAATCACGCGGCCAGCCGTGACCTTCATTCCCCGAGTGCCCCGTCCGGAGATTTTCTGATGCATCTCAATCGCAAGCTACTGTCCCTCCTCGCCGCCCTCTGCTTCGGACTGGCTCTGGCCTGCTCGCCCGCGCTCGCCGCTGAGCGGCTCGTGTGGTTTGGCACCTACACCGGCGGACCGGGCAAGTCGGAGGGAATCTACGTGGCCCGGTTCGATGACGCCACCGGCGCGCTCTCGCCAGCCAAGTTGGCGGGTACCGCCAAAAACCCGTCGTTCCTCGCCATCCATCCCCGGCTGCCGATGCTCTATGCCGTAGCCGAAGTGGACACGTTCGACGGCAAGCCGGTGGGCGGCGTGGCGGCATTTGCCTGCGATCCCGCCACCGGCATGCTCACCGCGAAGGGCACGCAGCTCGCCGGTGGCAGTGCGCCCTGCCATGTGTCGCTCGATCCAGCCGGCAAGGTCGTGCTCGCAGCCAACTACGGCGGCGGTAGCACGATCTGCATGGGCCTCACCGCCGACGGCTCCCTCGAGCCGGTCGTCACGGCTCCGGCTGGAGAACCGGCGGGATTCTTCCAGCACGGCTGGCCACGGGCCGGTGAGTTTGGGCTCAACACCGGCCGCCAGGAGAAGCCTCATGGCCACTCCGTGGACGTCTCAGCCGATGGCAGGTTTGCAGTCGCCTGCGACCTTGGGCTCGACCAGGTGATCGTCTTCAATCTCAACACCGACAAGGCGACGATTCAGTCCCATGGCTATGCCCGCGTCAAGACCGCCGCCGGGCCGCGGCATTTCGCGTTTCATCCGACCGGCCGCTACGGCTACTCGGTCAACGAGCTCGACCTCACCGTCACCGCCTTCGCCTACGACGCCGAAGCGGGCTCGCTCCGCGAGCTTCAGACGCTCTCCACGCTTCCGGCCGACGTCGTCGATCGCAAGGGCTTTTCAGGTGCCGAGATCATCGCCCATCCGTCAGGCAGGTTTCTCTACGCGTCGAACCGCACCCACGACTCGATCGCGATGTTCGCCATCGACGAGACAACAGGCACGCTCACGTTCCTCGGCGTGCAGCCGATCGAGGGGGCGATGCCCCGTAGCTTCGCTATCGACCCGAGCGGAAAGTTTCTGCTCGTCGGCGGACAAGCCTCCAATACGGTCGCCGTGTTTGCGATCGATCAGACCACGGGCCGACTGAAGTTCACCGGCACGAAGATCGACGTCCCTTCACCCGTCTCGATCGTCTTCGGCCGGCCCGTAGCTGGCTGACACTCCCCGGCACATCGCGCGCGTTGTAGTGCGGTTCGTTTTCTCACAGCGACCACGTGCGTAGCTGAGGCTGGGATGCGAACTCGTCGGGGTCGGTGGCGGGTCATACCGTCCGATGAACCGTCACCACGCCTCAGGAGGTGCCGCCAAGCGCGGAGCAGAAATCGGGGCTGCAGTGGCCGGCCGCCTCAGGCTCTCCGGCTCCGTGAAACTCCGACGGATGATCTTCGACCGGATGGCCGTACAGATCCTGCATGCCGACCACCGCCGCCAGATACTCGTTGAAATGTGCGTCCATGATTCAACCCTCCTTGGTTGGTCACTATACGCACGCAGAAATCCGCGGGTTCAGCACACCCCAGCTTGCCGGGACTACCCCGCCCGCCGAAGTTGTGGTGCCGCGTGAGGGAGCGCATTGAGGCGGAAGATGAGCAGTGGCACTTCCATCACCTTCTCGTGATGAAACGCGTGGCCGTAGAGTCCTTCTTCTCCCAGACACTCTCCGTGATCGGCGGTTACGACCACCGTTGTCGGTCGCCCGCGGGCAACGAAAAAGTCGAGCAGCCGCGTCATCTGCCCGTCGAGATATTCGGCACACCGCCGCTGCCGCCGCCAGAGGTCGTGGTCGAGCGACTGCGACGGGTCGTACACGCCCGACGCGTTGAACAAACGGCCGAGGCTCATATTGTCGCCACCCGGATCAGGCTCGTGCGCCATCCCCTCGTGTTGAAACGGGCTGTGGGTCTCGCCGAAGTTCACGAACGCAAAGCAGGGCCGCCGTCGACCGCGACGACCGATCTGCTCGCAGAGCATGTCGACCTGGTCGCGGGCCCGCGTGCCCGTGACCCGAAACCACTCGAAACCTTCCTGGAGCGGGCTCGGTTTCGCAAACCAGTCCATCGCCGCCACACCGAGCGTCGCGTAGCCGCGGCGGCGGAACCCCGTGACGATGCCCCCGCAGCCCTCGGGAAACGTCACCAGCGGTTTGACGTTGAGATTGCGATGGGAAATCCGCCAGAGTTGCTGCACGAAGCGATTGTAAAATGGCAACGGCTCAAAGACGTGGGGCAGGAATCCGGCGAACATCGCCTGATGGGCCGGCAGCGTGTAGGTGGCCATGGCCCACGCCCGGCGGGCCGGGCCATACCGATCGAGGGTCGGCGTGCATGCGTCCGAGAACACGTCGTACCTGCACGAGTCCCACGTCACGAGCAGAAAGTCTTCGGCGTCGTCGCCCGCCTGTAGGTCCCGGTGTCGCCACTCGTCCCACGCCCGACCCACGACGCTCGTGCTCAGCCAACTCATCGTGAGCCTTCCATTCCGGTGAACGGTGCACGACAGATACCCACGGTGAACAGCGACCTTCCGTAGACGTCCGCCAGGCCGGCTGACACGACGGGATAGTCGGCGACGCTTCCCGCTGCGAAACCCTCGAGTTGCTTCCAGCCGCGGTCAGCCTTTGGCGTGAACGGCCACTTCCGCCATGCGAAGGCGGCCAGCGGGTTGGCTAGCAAGAGCCCCTGCCGCAGGGCCCGCACCGCGTCGGCACGGGCCCACAGGGAGTACGACTCCACCTGCACCCGAATCTCAACGTCGGCGAAGTGCCGCCGCAGGAGAGCCGCGAACTCGTCGCGATGCCATTCGTGCTCGTGAAACGGATTCCGCGGCCGGCCCGCGACAAACGGCGGCGTGCTGGCACGGTCGGGAGTCGAGACGAGGAGGATGCCGCCAGCCCCGAGCAACCGGCTGGCACTGGCGAGAAAGTCTTCCGGCCGCCGCAAGTGCTCGATCACCTCGAAGCAGCAGACCACGTCCCACCCAGTCGCGACGCCTTCAAGGCGTTCGCAGTCGTCAACAATATAGGAGACGCCGAGCCCACCGAACCGCTGTCGTGCGGCAGCCACGGCAGCAGCGTCAGCATCGACGCCCACCACCTCGGCAGCGGCACCTGAACAAAGCAGAGCGGCTCCGTAGCCGGCGCCCGACCCGGCGTCGAGCACGCGACGGCCAGCCACCCGCTCCGCGGCCCAGAGATAGCGGGCCATGTGCGGGGCCGCCAGCGCCGGCCATTCAGCACCGCCTGGTGTCGCGCGTTCCACGTTCATGCGGCGGCTCCCGCCTGACGCGAGCCACGAGCCGCCGCGGCATCGAGGATGGCGGCCAGCCGTGGCCCCCAGGCCGCGACACTCCAGTCACGCTCAACCCTCCGCCGTCCCTCGCGGCCCATCCGGCGGCGGAGGTCTGGATCGCCGGCGAGCGTCGCTACGGCATGCCGCCACTCAGCCGGATCGTTTGCCAGGAATCCGGTTTCGCCGGGCGCGACGAGTTCACGATGAATCCCGACCGCATTCGCGACTACGGGCAGGCCCGCGGCCATGTACTGCAGCACCTTGAGGCCACACTTTCCCAGGCTCCACGGATGATCCGGCAGCCAGGAGATGCCGATCGTAGCGCGGGCGAGTGCGGCGGCCTCCGTCGCGGCGGACCAACGCGTCTTTCGGATACAGACGCCCGCGAGCCGCGGAAACGTGTCGCAGATCATCTCGAGCGTCAGGTCGGGCACGGCTCTCGCCGCCGCCCGCAGACATTCGTGTGCCTCGATGAGTGCGGGGACGGTGCTCTGGCTGCCGATCCAGGCGAGAGTCACGCTCCCTGGCACACGGTCATGATCGGCAAGTGAATAGCGATTCGGGTCGACGCATGTCGGCATGCGGTGAACCTTCTCCGCAGCGACGCAGCGGGCTGCCTGTTCGTGGAGATAGTGCGATCCCGCAAGGCACGCATCGGCCGCCTCCAGCATGCCCCGGAACCTGCCGCGTCGCACTGGATCGAGTGCGGACTGTCCGCGGTTGCTGTCCTTGAGATAGACCGCGTCGTCGAAGTCGTACACCAATGCCTTCGCCGCCTGGCGAACCAGCCAACGCTTCGGTCCGCTGAGCAGCCGCCGTTGCACGACCACCGCGTCGGCGGCGGCCATCTCGACCAAGGCCGTGGAAAAGCCGCAGAGGCCCTGCGGCCGGGGGAGCAGGTCGAGTCGCCAGCCGGCCGCCGCGAGCGAGTCACCAAACGCCGCCAGCCGGTAACGGTAGCAGACGAAATCGGCACCCTCGGTGAACGCAAGCAGACGCTTCACGGACACGAACCTCGACAGGGATACGGCCGCGGGCTCGACCAAGCCCGATTGAGGTGGCATCGGCCGGGCTGCTTCGGCACGATCACTCAAACCCCGCACCGTTTCCCCAAGGCCCCCACTCCCGCAGTCACCTCCGGTCAAACGGGTGCCGGGAAAACCTGCGGGCTCTGCGTCCTGAGGGGAGACAAGGATGGCAGGGTTTGCGATGACGCGTCGCAAGAACCGTCCATCGGCCCGCTTCACGGACAGCCGAACGACAGGGGTATGCAGCGCCTCGAGTTGCGCGATATCAGCGGCATCCATCGGCCGCCGCGAATCGCCCTGATCATCGAACGCTTCGATGCCCGCCGGGGAGGCGCGGAGTCGTACACCCGCGACCTGGCCATCTGGCTGGCAGCCGCCGGAGGCGACGTCCACGTGCTGGCCCGCCACGTCGGCGACGCGGAACGGGCCTTGCCGCTGTCGTTTCACAGTCTCGGCCCGGCGAAGGGTTTAACGTCATTCGCCGCGGCCGTCCGCGAACGGCTCGCCGCCCTGAGGCCCGACATCAGTCACGACATGGGCGTTGCCGTCGACTGCGACGTCTTCCAGTCACACGTCGGCTCACCGACGGCCTGCCAGCGGGCGGCCGACATGGCGCATTCCCCGGCGATCCGCCTCCTCCGCCGAGTCGTGCAGGAGTTTCCGCGGCGCTGCCGGATCCGCCGGCTCGCCGCCCACCAGTTCGGCGGACTGTCGGCGGTGTTCCTGGCCGTCTCAAAGCGGGTCGCCGACGACCTCATGCATTTGCATGCCGTGCCTACCGATCGGATCCGCGTGGTCTACAACGGGGTCGACGCCGAGCGGTTTCATCCGCGTCGCCAGGGCAACGCCGGGGCCCTGATTCGCCAGCAGCACGGTATTGGCCCTGACGATGTACTCGTGATCGCGGTGGCCAACAACCATCGACTCAAGGGCATTCACGTGCTTGTCCGCGCGATCCGGCGGCTGCGTCGCGAAGGACTACCGATCAAGGCGCTCGTGTGCGGGGGCACGACGGCCGGCAGGCCCCGCTGGGATGACGGCATCATCTACGCTGGGCATGTCACCGACACCGCCGCCCACTACGCGGCGGCCGACATCGCAGCGCAGCCCTCTTTCTACGACGCCTGCAGCCTCACCACACTCGAGGCACTCGCCAGCGGACTGCCCGTGATCACGACGCGTGGCAACGGCGCAGGAGAACTGATCACCCACGGCGTCGACGGCCTCGTGCTCGACAACACCCGCGACGAGCGGCCGCTCGCCGCCGCGCTCGGCTGGCTGGCAACCGACCGATGGCATCGCGCGCAGCTCGCTCACGCTGGCCGCGCACTTGCGCTCAACCACTCCGTCGATCGGGCGTTTGGGGGCGTCGTGGCGGCCTACGCCGAAGTGGTCGCGGGTCGGGGCGCATGCCTCGTGTATGAACCGGCAACGCCCCGCGGCTACCGAATCGCGGCATGATCACTGCCCAGGATGCCGGACTTCAGGCGACTCCCATGAATCCCTTGCTCAACGCCCTCCTGCTCGCCGGTGCCGGTGCGGTCGGCAGTCTGCTGCGGGCGGGCTGCACCACGCTGGCAGGCCGGCTCGTCGGCGTTGCATTTCCATGGGGCACTCTGGTCGTGAATCTTGCCGGGTCGTTTGCCTTCGGGGCGATCGTCGCCCTTGCCAAGGCCCGGGCCCTCACGACCGAGCAGGAGGTCGTGCTCCTCGTGGGGCTCATTGGGGGCTTCACGACCTACGCGAGTTTTGCCTTCCAGACGACGGAGATGCTCGCGTCGGGACGCATCGTTTCGGCAATCGCCTACATGGTCACGACGAACGCGCTGGGGGTCGCCGCAGTCTGGGCCGGCCTGCGCACCTTCCGATAGAGCGCAGCCGACTTATGTGGATCGCCGGCAAAGGGGGCGGCAAAAGTCTCGTCGCCGGGGCGAGGACACGCCCGAGGCTCCTAGAGAGCGTTCGCCGACCCCCGTGCCTCCCTCCTCCAAGCTGCCATCTCGCCGCTC